>SHWW01000040.1 GCA_009693635.1 Flavobacteriaceae bacterium | reverse complement strand
TCAAGCAATGTAGTTGCATCAGAATATACTTTGTTTGTAGTATAAATTGAATCCATTGTTTGTTTTTTGTTCTCTTTTAATTCTGCTAAAAAAGTAGTTTTTTCAACAATTTCAGTTTTATTTTTAACAGAAGTTGTTTCATACATTGCTTTATAGATTGGTCTGTACAATAAAATTGCCAATAACATCCCGCCCATCATAATGTATTTTCTACCTACTTTATCACTCAACCAACCAAATAAAATAAAGAATGGTGTTCCTAGTAATAATGAAATTCCTAATAATCCATCAACCTGAGAAGAATCAATTGACATTACTGTTTTCATAAAACTCATTGCATAGAATTGTCCTGTGTACCAAACAACTCCTTGTCCCATTGTTGCTCCAAATAATGCCAACAATACGAATTTCATATTAAAACGATTTCCAAAACTTTCTTTTAATGGATTTGTACTTGTTTTTCCTTCCGCTTTTGCCTTTGCAAACACAGGAGATTCGTCCATGTTTTTTCTAATCATATAGGAAACTCCAACCATTATTATTGAAACCCAAAATGGAACTCTCCATCCCCAAGCATCAAATTCTTCAGGAGTTAAAATATTTCTTGTCGCTAAAATTACCATTAATGAAATGAACAATCCCACTGTTGCTGTAGTCTGAATCCAAGAAGTCCAATATCCACGTTGTCCAATAGGGGAATGTTCGGCTACATATGTTGCAGCTCCACCGTATTCACCTCCTAGCGCAAGACCTTGTAACAAACGAAGTAATAAAACTAATAATGGGGCCATAAATCCAATGGTTTCATAACTTGGAATACAACCAATTAGGAAAGTTGCTCCACCCATCAACACAAGTGTAACCATAAATGTGTATTTTCTTCCAATTAAATCTCCAAGTCTTCCAAAGAACAAAGCACCAAACGGACGCACTACGAAACCTGCTGCAAATGTTGCCAATGTTGATAAAAAGGCAGCTGTTGGATTGTCAGAAGGGAAAAATTTTGTTGAAATAACAACGGCTAAACTTCCAAAAATATAGAAATCATACCATTCAATCATCGTTCCCATTGAGGAAGCGGATATTACTTTCCATATTCCTTTAGTTGATTTCGAATTCATGAGGCCATTTTGAATTTTAATAAGTACCAAAGATAAAAATTGTTATACACTTTAATTTTTAATTTAGATTTTTATGATATTCTAATTTTATATTATAATTAAAACCATTTTTATTATAAAATGAAACCTATTTTTGTTTAATTTGTATAAAAATTAATTAAATGCAATTCGATCCACAAGAATTAGAACAAACTGCCATTTATAAACTGTTAACAGGCATTGTAATTCCAAGGCCTATTGGATGGATTTCAACTATGAGCGAAGATGGAATTCTGAATTTAGCGCCTTTTTCCTATTTTAATGCTGTTGGCGATGATCCACCGCACGTAATGTTTTCAACAGTTCGTTCTAATAATTCAAATAAAGATACCTTAAATAATGTGTTAGCAACAAAGCAATTTGTAGTTAATATGGTCACGGAAGATTTAGTGGAACAAATGAATATGACTTCGCAACCTATTCCTGCTAACGAAAGTGAATTTGAATTGGCAGGACTCACTCCTATTGCTTCTTTGAAAGTAAAGCCAGCAAGAGTTAAGGAATGTAAAATAACAATGGAATGTGAATTGGTGCATCATTATACCTTAGAAAATTCAAAATCTGGTGGAGCAACAATAATTATTGGCAAAATTGTAATGTTTCATATTGATAAAAGAGTTTTATTAGACAATTATAAAATTAATTTAGATACCTACAAACCGATTGCGCGTTTGGCAGGTTCAAATTATTCAAAATTAGGAGAAATTTTCTCCGTAAAAAGATAGTATGAAAATAAGTGTAATTGGTGGAGGTCCTGGTGGTTTGTATTTTTCAATTTTGTTAAAAAAAGCAATTCCAGCTTGCGAAATTGATATTTACGAACGCAATAAAGCGGATGAAAGTTTTGGTTTTGGCGTTGTGTTTTCGGATGAAACCTTAAGTGAATTCTTAATGCGAGATCCAAAATCGTATGATTTAATCCGAAGTAAATTTGCCTATTGGGATGGTTTAGATGTTGCTCGTGATGGAGAAATTGTTCGTATTTCTGGTAATGGTTTTTGCGGTTGTTCCCGAAAAACGCTTCTTAAACTGTTGCAACAAAGATGCACTGAAGAAGGTGTGAATTTTCATTTTGAACACAATGTTGATGATTTATTACAATTCAAAAAATCTGATGTTATTATAGCTTGCGATGGAATTGGAAGTCAAATTAGAACCCAATTTTCAACTGATTTTGGCACAAAAATAGAACTTAAGAGAAATCGTTTCGTTTGGTTGGGTTCTACAAAACCGTTAGATGCATTTACTTATTTTTTTAGAAATACACCTTACGGGATGATCGTTGCCCACGCTTACCAATATGAAAAAGGAATGAGTACTTGGATTTTTGAATGTTCTGATACAACTTGGAAAAATGCAAGTTTTGAAGTCGAAAATGAACAAGATACTATTCAAAAAATCTCTTATTTATTTAAAGAAGAATTAGAGGGTCACGGCTTAATTTCCAATAAATCATATTGGCGTAAATTTCCTGTAATTACCAATGATAAATGGCATAAAGACAACATTGTTTTATTAGGCGATGCCAAAGCAAGTGCTCATTATTCTATAGGTTCAGGTACAAAATTAGCGATGGAATGCGCTATTGGTTTAGCAGATGCATTGATTGAATTTCCAAATAATATTCCACAAGCTTTCGATAAATATGAAAAAACAAGGCGCAATCGAGTTGAAATGATTCAATATGCAGCCAATGTTTCTTTGGATTGGTTTGAAAATATGGATCGAAATGCACAACACGATTTTCAACAATTTGCTTTTGGATGTATGACGCGTTCCAAGAAAGTGACTTTTGAGAATTTAGCGATTCGAGATGCTTCCTTTCCTGAAAAGGTTTTGGCGGAATTCAATACTAATCTTGGAAATTCAGATTTAAAAACTCCCGCCGCTTTTACTCCTTTTTCTTTACGAAAAATGAAATTGGAAAACAGAATTGTGATGTCGCCAATGGGACAATATTCAGCCGAAAATGGTTTGGTAAATAATTGGCATTTGGTTCATTATGGTTCTCGAGCCACTGGCGGTGTTGGTTTAATTATATCAGAAATGACTGCCATTTCAAAATCAGGTCGTATTACTTTAGGTTGTGCGGGTATTTGGTCAAAAGATCAAGTAGTTGAATGGTTTAAAATAACTGATTTTGTTCATAAAAATAGTGCGTCAAAAATCGGAATTCAATTGGGACATTCAGGTCGAAAAGGCGCTATAAATGTACCTAAAATTGGAAACAATATTCCTTTAGAAAAAGAAAGTTGGAATTTAATTTCGGCTTCTCCAATAGCGTTTACAACTAAAAATGCTATTCCAAAAGAAATGACTTTGGAAGATATGAATCTAATTGTTTCTGAATTTGTTCAAGCCACAAAAAATGCTGATGAAGCCCAATTTGATATGATTGAATTGCAAGTGCATCACGGATTTATATTGGCATCTTTTCTTTCACCACTTACCAATATTCGTAAAGATGAATTTGGAGGAAGTATCAAAAACAGATTGAAGTTTCCATTGCACGTTTTCACTGAAATGAGAGCGGCTTTCAATCAAGACAAGCCAATGTCTGTTAGAATATCAGCTTCTGATTGGGCTGAAAACGGAATATCCGAAGAAGATGTTTTGAAAATCGCAACGGCTTTTAAACTTGCTGGTGCTGATATAATCAATGTTTCAACTGGAAATACAGTCGAAAATCAAAAACCAGTTGTGGGAAGAATGTGGCAAACGCCCTTTTCTGATGCTATTCGAAATTCAGTTCACATTCCAACAATTACATCAGGTTACATTCAAGATATCGACCAAATTAATACTATAATATTAAATGGTCGTGCCGATTTAATAGCGCTTGGAAGACCTTTATTATTAGATGCTAATTTTGTCAGAGCCGCTCAAGCGTATGAACAATTCAAGGTAACTGCTATTCCAAACCAATATTTGGCTGGGATTTCACACTTGTATCCGCTTAAAGCTGCCGAAAGAAAATCCGTTGAAAGTATGAAGAAAGCCTCAAAACCTGAAAGTCATAGTCCAAAATCACATAAATAAGAAAAAGCAAATTTTCGAAATTTTTATGAAACAGTACCAAGACAATTTTGCACATTTACATTTACCTGAAAAACAGTTTCAGCCAGATTATTCATTTAATCACTCTGATTTTGAGCTAGATAATAGTTTAAATTGCGTAGAAAGACTGCTCGATATTCATATTAAAGAAGGACGAGGCAAAACAATTGCAATTCGAACTTTCGATGAAACTTGGACTTTTCAAGATTTATATGATAAATCAAACCAAATTGCAAACGTTTTAATTGATGATTTGGGATTGGTTACTGGAAACCGCGTTTTAATTCGTTCTGCCAATAATCCAATGTTCGTTGCGTGTTGGTTTGCAATTCTAAAGGCGGGTGGAATTGGAGTTTCAACGATGCCTTTACTTCGAGAAAAGGAATTGGAAACCATAATTGAATCTGCCGAAATTACTCATTCTTTTTGCGATATTCGTTTGGAAGAAGCCCTTTCATCCGTAAAATCTTCCTATTTAAAATCAGTTTGCACTTTTGATGGATCAAATGAAACGAAGTCGGAATTAGAAGTTTTAATGGCTTCAAAATCCAAGGAATTTAGAAATTTTCCAACATTTTCAGAAGCGGTTTCAATTATAGGATTTACATCTGGAACTACCGGTTTGCCAAAAATGACAGCCCATTACCACAAGGATATTTTATTGATTTGTGAAGCTTTTCCAAAATATGCATTGCAACCAAAATCAGACGATATTTTCACAGGAAGTCCTCCACTTGGATTTACATTTGGTCTGGGCGGGTTGGTTTTATTTCCATTTTATTATGGAGCATCAACATTTTTAATCGAAAAACCATCGCCAGAAGTATTGTTAAAAGCGATTGAGGATTTCAAAATAACCATTTGTTTTACAGCGCCAACTGCTTGGAGAATTATTACTACAAAAGTTAATGAATTTAATATTTCCAGTTTGCGCAAATGTGTATCGGCTGGAGAAAATTTGCCTTTGAAGTTTTGGGAAGATTGGTTCAGTGCCACGGGATTAAAGATCATTGATGGAATTGGAGCAACTGAATTGCTACATATTTTTATTTCATCAAATGAAGAAAATATGAAACCCGGCGCAACTGGATTACCAATTCGCGGATATGAAGCCAAAATTATTGATGAAAATGGAAATGAAGTTAAAAATAACGAAATTGGTAAATTAGCAGTTCGTGGAATTACGGGTTGCAAATATTTAAATCGCCTAGATAAACAAGCAGAATATGTACAAAACAAGTGGAATATCACTGGAGATATTTTCAAAAAAGACGACGATGGCTATTATTGGTTTATTGCTCGTGGCGATGATATGATTATTTCTTCTGGGTATAATATTGCTGCAATTGAAGTAGAAAGTGTACTTTTGACTCATGATGCTATTCTCGAATGTGCGGTTGTTGGGATTCCAGATGAAAATCGAGGGATGTTAGTTTGTGCCAATATTGTTTTAAAAAATCCTGATTTGGCAAATGACGATCTGGTGAAAACAATTCAAGATTGGTTTAAACAAGTAGCCGCACCTTATAAATACCCAAGAATAATTAGATTTCACGAAGTTTTACCAAAAACAGAAACAGGAAAAATACAACGATTTAAATTGAAATAGAAATTATGAATCAACCATTTATTAAACAAGAACAAGTTCGATTTCAGCACGTAGATTATGCAGGAATTGTATTTTACCCTCGCTATTTTGAAATGCTAAATTGTATTATTGAGGATTTTTATGATGAAGCGTTAGGTTTGCCTTTCAATCAGATGCACGAAACTGGAGGAATTCCAACCGTAGATTTGAAAGTGCAATTTAAAAAACCTGCTCGTTTGGGCGAGGTATTAACCAAATTATTTTGGATAAAAAATATTGGAGGAGCTTCAATTCTTTGTGGATTCAAATTTGAAAATGGACAAAAAGCGATTTGTCTTGAAGGTGAAGTTACCTTGGTAAATGTTTCATTTACAGAAAATAGAAATATGATTAAAGCATCGCCTTTTTCAGAACTTATAAAAAATAAGTTAGAAAAGTATTTAATAAAATAAAAATTAAATTTTTTCAAAAAAGTATCATTTAATATAATGCCAATGATTTTCAACAAATTCAAAGCTGCCTCAGTCCAAACTTCCCCCGTTTTTCTAAACGCAGAAAAAACTATTGATAAAGCAATTACTTTTATCAAAGAAGCATCAGAAAATGGAGCGCAATTAATTGCTTTTCCAGAAGTATTTGTGTCAGGTTATCCCTATTGGAATTGGATTATGACGCCTGTTCAAGGTAGTAAATGGTACGAAAAATTATACAAAAGTGCTATAACTGCTGACGGTGTAGAAGTAAAACGAATTTGTGATGCCGCCAAAGAATTTAAGATTCATATTGTTATCGGAATAAATGAAAGAGGTCCAAGTTTTGGAGAAATTTACAACACCAATTTAATAATTGATAACTATGGAAAACTAATTGGAAGACACAGAAAATTAGTGCCAACTTGGGCAGAGAAACTAACGTGGTCAAGTGGTGACGGCTCTTCTTTGAAAGTTTATAAAACAGAAATTGGCCCTATTGGAACTTTGGCTTGTGGCGAAAATACAAATACTTTAGCACGATTTGCTTTGCTCGCTCAAGGCGAATTAATTCACGTTGCCAATTACATTTCGTTACCAGTTGCCCCGACCGATTATGATATGGCAGAAGCAATAAAAATTCGTGCTGCCGCTCATTCATTTGAAGGAAAACTATTTACTATTGTTTCGTGTTCAACTATTTCTCAAGAAATAAAAGATTCTTTAAGAGAAGATGTTCCCAATGTCGATGAATTATTAAATCGTAAAAACTCAGCGTTTTCTGGATTTATCGGTCCAAATGGAGCCGTAATTGGAACGCCGTTAATTGACAAGGAAGGAATCGTTTATGCCGATATTAATTTGGAAAAATGCATCCAACCGAAACAAATGCACGATATTTTGGGGCATTACAATCGATTTGATATTTTTGATTTACGAATAAATACAGCTCCTACAAAAAATATTACATTTATTGATAATCACGAGGAGTTTAATAAGAGATAATATGGAAGGAAAACATTCAGACGACCAAATTGGTAGAGCTCGAGTTCAAAATACTCCTGAATTGGATCAATATTATAAAGATTTAGAACAATTAGGCGCTGGTGCTTTATGGACTGTTGCCAATAATATTGAGCCTTGGGAACCTCGCTCCTCCTCTGTTCCAATGCTTTGGAAATACAACGATTTACGAGAATTAGTTATAAAATCATCGGAATTGGTAACTCCAGAACAAGCAGGAAGACGTGTTGTTTATTTAGTCAATGACAAACGTAAAGATGTTAGTGCTGCTGTGGGTTGGTTATACACTGGAATCCAAGTGACACGTCCTGGAGAAAGCACTTCGGCTCACAAACACAAAGCTTCTGCCCTTCGATTTATTATGGAAGGCGAAGGGGGTTATACGGTTGTTGACGGAAATAAAATCACTTTTGAAGTCAATGATTTTGTGATTACACCCAATTCTACTTGGCACGAACACGGTGTTGACGCAAATGGAAAAACGTGTATTTGGCAAGATGGCTTGGATATTCCTTTAGTAAATGCTTTAGAAGCAAATGATTATGCTGTTTATGACGGAAAACAAGAGCTAAAAACCCCAGTCAATTATTCCCCGATTATCTACGGTTGTTCAGGATTAATTTCCGCAGATGCCATTTGGGACAAACCTTATTCACCATTATTTAAATATTCTTGGAAATTAGTTTATCAAGCTCTTATAGAATCTCAAAAAATTAATAATAGCAACCTTTTTGATGGTATATTAATGCAATATTCCAACCCTTTAACGGGTGGTCACGTGATGCAAACTATGAGTGCGTCAATGCAATTATTGCCAGCAGGTTTCAAAGGAAAGGCTCATAAACATACTGGATCGTTCGTTTACCAATGTGCAAAAGGTTATGGTTATTCAATTATTAATGGAAAACGATTCGATTGGAAAGAAAGAGATATTTTCTGTGTTCCCTCTTGGGCTTGGCACGAACATGTAAACCTTTCTGAAACCGAAGATGCTTGTCTTTTCTCATTTAATGATTTACCAGTTATGGAAGCATTAGGATTATTTCAAGAGAAAGCATTAGAAGAAACAGGTGGGTTTCAAGAAATTAAATAGCAATAAATATCAACAACTAATAAACTTTAGCGAACCTTGCGTAAATCTTTGCATCCTTTGCTGTTAAAAAATAATAATGAAATTACTTACTTATAAAACACAAACATCTGAATCGAGATTAGGATTCCTTAACAACAATCAAGTTGTTGATATGGAAGATTTTGGTGAAATCGCTAATTTTCCTTTACCAAATGATATGTTGGAATTAATCGATATGGGATTTGAAGTTATTACCGAAATCAATTCTATGGTTAAAGATGCAAATCAAGCAGAACTAGCAGAAATTAGTTATTCATTTGACGAAATTACAATTCTCGCGCCTATCGAAAAACCAAGAAAAAACATTATTGGAATTGGCTTGAATTATACCGAACACGTTGCCGAAAGTGCCCGGACATTAGACACAACAGGAAAATTACCTCAAAAACCAATTATTTTTTCAAAACCCCCAACTACGGTTACGGGAACAAATACTGAAATTATAAAAAACACCAAACTAACGGAACAATTGGATTGGGAAGTTGAATTGGCTGTAATCATTGGTAAAAAAGGAAAATATGTTCCTAAAGAAAATGCTATGGATTATGTTTTTGGCTACACCGTAATTAATGATATTTCTGCTCGTGATTGCCGACGTGAAGGACAATGGATTGTTTCTAAGGGCCAAGATACTTTTGCGCCAATGGGACCGTATTTAGTTACAAAAGACGAAATTGAAAATCCACACAATCTGAATTTATCGTTGACAGTAAATAGTGTTGAAAAACAAAATTCTAATACCCAATTTCTATTATTCAATATCAATGATTTGATTAATGATTTGAGTACGGTTTTCACTTTAGAACCTGGAGATATTATTGCCACTGGAACCCCTTCAGGAGTTGGTGCTGGAAGAAATCCTCAAGAATGGTTAAATGATGGAGACGTTGTAGAATGCACCGTTCAACGAATTGGAACAATTAGAAATACGGTTAAAGAAATATAAAGAGAATGCTTCGTGCCTCGCAATGACATCATGAAAAAATATAGAATAGGACAAATAGTTCCCTCTTCCAATGTGACGATGGAAACCGAAATACCAGCCATTTTTAGATCTCGTGAAACGATTTTGCCAGAACAATTTACGTTTCACAGCAGTAGAATGCGGATGAAAAAGGTTACCAAGGAAGAACTCGAAGCCATGGATGCCATGAGTTTAAAATGTGCACAAGAACTTTCAGATGCCCATGTTGACGTAATGGGTTATGCTTGTTTGGTAGCAATTATGAGTATGGGACGTGGCTACCATTGTGTTTCGGAAGTGAATTTGCACCAAGAAACTATCGCCAATGAATTCCCTACTCCAATTGTAACTTCTGCGGGTGCACTAATTAATGGATTAAAAGTTTTGGGAGCCAAAAAAGTAGCCATAATTACACCTTATATGCGTCCGTTAACCGATATGGTGGTAGATTATATTGAACATCAAGGTTTTGAAGTAGTTGATTCGATTGCATTAGAAATCCCTGATAATTTGCAAGTTGCAGCACAAGATCCTATGAATTTATTAGAAATCTACAAACGCTTGAACTTAGAAGGGGTTGATGTTTTAGTAGCTTCTGCTTGTGTGCAAATGCCCTCTTTAGAAGCAATTGACATCATCCAAAAAGAAATCGGAATTCCGGTAACTTCGGCAGCGGTTTGTACAACATATGAAATGATGAAAAAACTCGGAATCGAAGCCAAGTCAGCTATTGGTGGGGAGTTGTTGAGCGGGAAATATTAAGAAAGAGACAAAAAGATAATAGATTTTGAAATAATTCTTGTTAATTCTAGAAATTCGTGGCTAAATCTTTGCAGTTATTAAAATCAATAATTAATTAATTCCAATAAAGCGGTTTCAAATCTTGCTTTCGGTAAATATTGATCTTCTAATGCTTTTGTGAAAGGAATTGGCGTTTCTAAACTTGCCACTCGTTTTACCGGAGCATCTAAAAACTCAAAACAATTTTCCATAATCAAAGAGGAAATATCACTTGAAATTCCACCAAATAAGGAATCTTCTTGGTATATAATTGCTCTTCCTGTTTTCTTAATTGAGGCAAATATAGCTTCTGTATCCAAAGGCTGTAAAGTTCTTAAATCCAAAATGTCAGCAGAAATACTAGAATTTTTTTCCAAAGTTTCTAAAGCCCAATGAACGGCAGCTCCAAAAGAGATAATTGTAACTTGGGTTCCTTCTCTCAATAAAGCAGCTTTTCCTAACGGTAATGTGTAATAATCTTTTGGTACTTCTTGATGAATACTGCGATACAATTGTTTATGCTCAAAGAACATAACGGGATTTGGATCATTTATAGAAGCATTCAACAAACCTTTGGCATCATATGGAAATGCTGGGTAAACTACTTTTAAACCTGGCGTTTTGGTAAACCAAGCCTCGTTTGTTTGGGAGTGAAATGGTCCCGCTTGTGTTCCTCCACCGCAAGGCATCCGAATCACAACATCGGCTTTTTCCGACCATCTATAGTATGATTTAGCAAGCAAATTTACAATTGGATTGAATCCTGTAGAAACAAAATCGGCGAATTGCATTTCTACAATTGCTTTATATCCGTTTATTGACAACCCCATTGCTGCTGAAACTACGGCGCTTTCGCAAATAGGTGTATTTATAACTCGTTCTTTTCCGAATAAATCTACAAAACCGTCTGTTATTTTGAATGCACCTCCATATTCCGCAATATCTTGACCCATGATTACTAAATTAGCATGACGTTCCATCGATTGGCGTAAACTACTTGAAATAGCCTCAATTAATCGAATATCTTCAGTTTTATTTGAAGGTACAACTTCTTCTAATTCAGATGATTGATAAACATCATTTAATTCATCATTATAATTGGCCTCAATTTCAGGTTCTGCATTGGCAAGCACCAAACTTTCATCAATATTAGTGATGATTTCGGTATGCAATTGCGCATCAAAATCGGCAGTTAAAATTCCATTTTCAGACAAAAATTTTCGGTAATTATCAACAGGATCTTTAATAGCCCAAAGGTCCATCAATTTTTGAGGAACGTACTTCGTACCACTCGCCTCTTCGTGCCCTCGCATTCGGAACGTTTTAAATTCTAATAAGACTGGTCTTGGATTCTCAATCATAGAGGTTTTTAACTCCGAAACTAAATTGTAAACTTCTAATATATTATTTCCATCTACAATATGGCTTTCCATACCATATCCAATTCCTTTATCGGCTAAATTCTCGCAACGGTATTGTTCATTTATTGGTGTTGAAAGTCCGTATCCATTGTTTTCAATCACAAATAATACGGGCAATTTCCATACTGATGCAATGTTTAATGCTTCGTGAAAATCGCCTTCTGATGTAGCTCCTTCTCCAGTAAAAACAGCTGTAATCTTACCGTTTTTCTTTAATTTATTGGCTAAAGCAATTCCATCTGCAACTCCTAATTGTGGTCCCAAATGAGAAATCATTCCAATGATATGATATTCTTGTGTTCCAAAGTGAAAACTTCTATCACGACCTTTTGTAAATCCATTTGCTTTTCCTTGCCATTGCGAAAATAAGCGATATAATGGTATCTCTCTTCCGGTGAAAACACCCAGGTTTCGGTGCATCGGTAAAATGTATTCATCAGTATCTAAAACTGCGGTAATTCCAACAGATATTGCCTCTTGACCAATTCCGGAAAACCATTTTGAGACTTTTCCTTGACGAATAAGTTTCAACATTTTTTCTTCAATAAGTCGTGGTTTAAGGATTCTTTTATATAAATCTAGTAAAGTGGCATCGGACAAATTCTTTCTATCGAAATTCATTTTTATAGTTTTTAAGCGTCCTCAAAAGTATAAAAAAATAACAGATTAGTCTCTAATTGTTATATTTTTTTAAATTGTTTCATTACTTTAAATTTACATCAAAAAAAAATCTTTATATTTGTTTTTGCAAGGCTTAAAGCCAAAAATGCTAAAAAATTTATACTATGCAAAACATTCCTAGTGTTGACTTGCGTGATTTCCTTTCGGACGATCCGGAACGTAAACAAAAATTTGTAAATGAAATCGGAAAAGCATTCGAAGATATTGGCTTCGTTGCTCTAAAAGGTCATTTTTTAGATGATCAATTGGTTGGAGAATTGTATGGCGAGATTAGAAATTTTTTTGCATTACCATTAGAAACAAAATACAGTTATGAAAATCCTGCAATTGGAGGACAGCGAGGTTATGTTTCTTTTGGAAAAGAGCATGCTAAAGGCCGAAAAGAAGGAGATTTAAAAGAGTTTTGGCACTTTGGACAGTACGTTGAATCTAACTCTAAATATGCCGCAGAATATCCTGAAAATTTAGAAGTTAAAGAGTTACCTCGTTTTAATATTATTGGTAAAGAAGCCTATCAAATGCTGGAAAAAACTGGCATTTCTGTCTTACGAGCTTTGGCGCTGCATCTTAAATTAGATGAGTTTTATTTTGACCAATATGGTTATAATGGAAATTCGATTTTAAGACCAATTCACTATCCACCAATTACTTCTGAACCCGAAAATGCAATTCGTGCTGCTGCTCATGGCGATATTAATTTGATTACCCTTCTAATGGGTGCTCAAGGCAAAGGTTTGCAAGTTCAACGGCATGATGGGCAATGGATTGATGCTATAGCGCAGCCCGATGAATTGGTTATAAATGTTGGAGATATGTTGTCTCGACATACTAATAACAAATTGAAATCAACCATTCATCAAGTGGTAAATCCGCCGAGAGAATTATGGGGAACTTCGAGATATTCAATTCCATTTTTTATGCATCCTGTTAGCGATATGCAATTGGATTGTTTAGAAAGCTGTATTGATGTGGATAATCCTAAACTTTATGACGATATTTCGGCAGGAGAATTCTTATACGAACGATTGGTTGACTTGGGATTAATCAAAAAATAATTATTTTAAAATTCAACTGTAAAGTACGGATTGTATAATTCGTACTTTATTTTTTTTAATGAAATTTATATGGACTTACAGGATCAATTAAAAAACCTATTTCCAAACCACGAACCTTCTCCCGAAGAAGAAAAAATCCTAGAAGACAAAGAACTTTGGATTCAAGAGGAACCCATGATTTGTAAATATGAAAAACGAAAAGGAAAACCCACAACAATTATTGAAGGCTATACTGGAACAGATGAAGACTTTAAAATTTTATCTAAAGAATTAAAAACTAAATTAAGCGTTGGTGGAAGTTTTAAAGATGATTCAATCATTATTCAAGGGGATTATCGCGATAAAATCATGACTATTCTAAAAGAAAAAGGCTTCAAAGTCAAACGTGTTGGAGGTTAATAAAATGTTTTTAAAAAACGATTATTATCCTAAAACTTAAAAAGAAATGATACAAGCATCAGAATTAATACTCAATCCAGACGGAAGTGTTTATCACTTGAATTTATTGCCAGAGAATATTGCCAACGATATTATTTTCGTTGGTGATCAAAATAGAGTTGAAAAAATAACTCAGTTTTTTGACACTATTGAATTTTCAACTCAAAAAAGAGAATTCAAAACACAAACGGGGACTTTAAAAGGCAAACGAATTACTGTACTATCCACGGGAATTGGACCTGATAATATTGATATTGTAATGAATGAGTTGGATGCTTTGGTCAATATTGATTTAGAAACCAGACAACCAAAATCGGAATTAACTTCTCTAAACATCATTAGAATTGGTACTTCAGGTGCTTTGCAAGCAGACATTCCTGTGGATAGCTTTGTGATGTCAAAATTCGGTTTAGGATTAGACAACATGCTCCGCTCCTATTTAATAGATGATATTTCAAATTCAGAAATGGAAGAGGCATTCATAAAACACACCAATTGGGATTTACGAAAAGGAAAACCTTATGTAATTTCTTGCTCAGAAAAGTTAGAACAACTTATCGAAAGAGATTCCATTCACAAAGGAATTACAGCCACTGCAGGAGGTTTTTATGGGCCACAAGGTCGTGTATTACGTTTAAATATTCAAGATGAAAACTTAAATTCTAAAATGGATAATTTTAAATTTGATACTCATAAAATTACTAATTTAGAAATGGAAACAGCTGCAATATATGGACTTTCAAAACTATTAGGGCATAATGCATTGTCATTGAATGCAATTATTGCAAACCGTGCCACGGGAACTTTCAGTGAAGACCCGTATAAAGCGGTTGATGAATTGATTTCTTATACTTTGGATAAATTGACGAAGTAAATTTCAAAAATGACAACAATAAAAATCGCAGGAGTTCCTGAACATTTTAATTTGCCTTGGCATTTATCCATCGAAAACGGAGAATTTCAAGCTAATGAAATCGACTTGCAATGGACTGATGTCGCAGAAGGAACTGGAAAATTGTGTCAAATGCTCCGGAATGACGAAACAGATATTGCTGTTATTTTAACCGAAGGAATAATCAAAGATATTGTTGCTGGAAATCAAAGCAAGATTGTACAAATATATGTTGAATCTCCTTTGATTTGGGGAATTCATGTGGCTGCAAATTCAAAATATAAAACACTTTCTGATTTAGAAAATACAAAAGTTGCCATTTCCAGATTAGGTTCAGGATCGCAATTGATGGCGTATGTAAATGCAAATAATCAAGGTTGGAAAAGTCAAAATCTTCAATTTGAAATCATAAATACTATTGATGGGGCTGTTGAAGCCCTCACCAACGGAACCGCTGATTATTTTATGTGGGAACGCTTTATGACAAAACCATTAGTTGATAAAGCTGTTTTTAGAAGAATAGGAGATTGTCCAACTCCTTGGCCTTGTTTTGTGATTGCGGTTCGTAATGAAATCCTTGAAAAACATCCAGAAATGGTATCTAAAATACTGGAAATCATAAATGCTAAAACTTCAAATTTTAAAGATATCCCTAATATCAAATGTGTTTTAGCAAATAAATACCATCAAAAAGTAGAAGATATTCAGGAATGGTTATCCTTAACAGAATGGTCACAAAAACAACTTTCAAAAGTAGAATTTAATTCAATTCAAGACCAATTAGTATCCTTAAAAATCATTTCTGGAAAAGGAGTTTTTTCAGAAATTACCAATTAATTTCTTGAATTCCTTTTGATTTTAGATAATCGTTGGTTTTACTAAAATGTTTGTTTCCGAACCATTTTCCTTGATTGGCACTCATTGGCGAAGGATGTCCTGTTTCCAAAACTAAGTGTTTGGTTCGGTCAATTTTTAGTCCTTTTTTATGAGCAAAATTTCCCCAAAGAAGGAAAACTACATTACTTTTTTTATCTGAAATTTCTTTAATTACAGCATCTGTAAATTTTCTCCAATTCAAATGTTTGTGGCTATTTGGTTTGTCTTTTTGAACCGATAACGTCGCATTCAAAAGCAAAATACCTTGTTTTGCCCAGCGCTCTAAATTTCCAGAAGTTGGTAAAAACAAACTGTCTAAATCGGAATTTAGTTCTCTAAATATATTCATTAAAGAAGGTGGGATTTTCACCGATTTATTCACAGAAAAGCATAATCCATTAGCTTCTCCAACTCCGTGATACGGATCTTGACCAATAATTACAACTTTCAAATTAGCAAAACTACAATAATTAAAAGCAGAGAAAAGAAGTTCTTTTGGAGGATAACAACTATTTAAATTATATTCAATGGTAGCAGCCAACATTAATTCTATAAAATACGGCTTTTGTATTTCATCATCTAAAATAATTTGCCAAGAAGAATTCAAATGAGATTCCATAATTTTTATAAAAAACAAATATACTAATAACAACGCACATCTTTATTAAACTAAAAATTCAACAACTATGAAAACTTTGTGAAACTACTTCTAAAAGTCTTAACATTTGCCTATTTTTGTACTGAAAATTTCTAAAAAATATAATGATTAACATTACTGATAAAACACTTCAAGACCTACAATTTCCTACAGTTTTAGAAACTATTTCTTCAATTTGTAATACTGATATTGGAAAACAAAAAGCTTTAGAAATTACACCTTTCAAAGAAAAAAAGGATTTGATGGACGCTTTAATGCAAACATCAGAATATCTTTCCTCGTTTCAAAATAACAACGCGATTCCCAATCACGGATTTGAAACCATCAATCACGAGATTAAATTTCTTGCAATTGAAGATAGTTTTTTGGAAGTCGGAAGCTTCAGAAAAATCGCTAATATTTCAGCATCTGTAAATGTGTTATTGCTTTATTTCAAGAAATTTGATGACTATTATCCGTATCTAAATAAACGTGCAATTCAAGTAGAATACACCAAAGATATTATTTCGATGGTGGACGATGTGGTGGATAAATACGGGGAAATAAAAGACAATGCCTCTGTTGATTTGCTAAATATTCGTAGAAATATGAATACCGTGCGTGGCAAGGTCAATCAGAGTTTTGGTATGGCAATGTCGCAATACAATTCGTTGGGTTATTTAGACGATATTAAAGAAAGTTTTGTGCAAAATCGTAGGGTTTTAGCAGTTTTAGCAATGTATCGCAGAAAAGTTAAAGGTTCAATTCTTGGAAGTTCAAAAACAGGAAGCATCGCCTATATTGAGCCTGAAGCAACTTTAAATTATTCTCGTGAGTTGAGTAATTTAGAATACGAGGAAAAAGAAGAAATCACTAGAATATTAAAGTATTTAACCAACACAATTAGACCTTTTTTGCCTCTAATCATTCAGTACCAAGATTTTTTGAGCGACATTGATGTTATTGCTGCAAAAGCAAAATATGCCAATCGCATAAATGGTATTTTACCAAAAATCACTAACGAAAGAAGTTTGTATTTTAAAGATGCCTTCCACCCTATTTTATATTTGAATAATAAGGATAGCAACCAAATTACCCATCCACAAACTATTGAATTAGATACTGAAAATAGAATAATTGTTATTTCAGGACCTAATGCTGGAGGAAAAACAATTTCCTTAAAAACAGTTGGATTGTTGCAATTAATGTTACAATCAGGGATGTTAATTCCCGTTCACGAAAGAAGCGAAACTTTTCTATTTGATAGAATTTTGACAGATATTGGTGACAACCAGTCGATAGAAAATCATTTGAGTACCTACAGTTATCGCTTGAAGAATATGAATTATTTCTTGAAAAAGTGCAACAATAAAACCTTGTTTTTAATTGATGAATTTGGAACAGGTTCCGATCCAGATTTGGGTGGTGCATTAGCCGAGATATTTTTGGAAGAATTTTACCACCGAGAAGCATTTGGAATTATTACAACGCATTATTCCAATTTGAAAATGTTAGCAAACGAATTGCCTTTTGCGATGAATGCCAATATGTTATTTGATGAAAAAACGTTAGAGCCAATGTATAAATTAGCCTTAGGGCAAGCGGGAAGTTCCTTTACCTTTGAAGTTGCTCAGAAAAACGGAATCCCATTTGGATTAATAAATAGGGCAAAAAAGAAAATTGAAGGTGGAAAAGTACGTTTTGATAAAACCATTGCCACCTTACAAAAAGAGCGTTCGAAAATGGAGAAAACTTCTCAAACTTTGAAGGAAGAAGAATCGAAAGCGCGAGAAGAAGGTAAGAAAATGGAAACTATTAATGTCAAAATCAAACAGAAATTAGAAAGCTATCAAGAATTGTATGATAGCAATCAGAAGATCATTTACATTGGTCAAAAAATTGATGATTTAGCAGGAAAATATTTCAATACAAAAAACAAAAAAGAATTGGTTGCTGAGTTTTTGAAAATCATAGAAATTGAAAATTCTAAACGAATAAAAATCACAGCCAAAGAAGTAAAAGCTTCTATTGAGAAAAAAAAGGAAGTAATTCAGGAAGTTACGGTTAAGGTGGAAGAAATTCGAGCTGCTAAAAAAGAGAAAAAACTAAAAGCAAATTTGGTTGTTGAAAAACCAAAACCAGTTTTAAAATTGGGTGATAGAGTTAGAATGTTTGATGGAAAAGCCGTTGGAACTATTGATAAAATCGAAAGAAATAAAGCGGTGGTTAACTATGGGGTTTTTACTTCAACAGTAAGTTTAGAAGCGTTAGAATTTGTAGAAACCAAGAAAAAATAAAACTAATTGTAAACTCAATATTATCATGGATTTTCCAAAAGGTAAAAAGATTATTCTGTTTGATGGCGTTTGTAATTTGTGCGAAGCATCTGTTCATTTTGTTATTAAATACGATAAAAAAGATGTTTTTCGTTTAGTAGCCTTACAATCTGAATTGGGTAAAGAAATTACAAAACACATTGGATTAGAGAACAAAAACATTGATAGTGTTATCTTGTACGAACCAGGATTTGCTTATAATTATAAATCTGCGGCAGCATTAGAAATTGCTAAAAACTTAGGTGGTTTTTTTCACTTTGGAACTGTCTTTAAGCTGATTCCAAACGGATTGCGAAACCTATTATATGATTATATCGCTAGAAATCGCTATTTATGGTATGGAAAAAAGAAAAGTTGTCTGGTTCCAACTTCAGAATTGAAATCTAAATTTTTAGAATAAAAAAACTCCTCAATTGCTTGAGGAGTTTTTGATTTATATAAACTTTTTTTTTAGTTTTTAATAATCTTTTTAGTAATTGTAGAATTATCTGTTGTGTTTAATTTTAACATGTAAACACCTTGTGACAATTCTGAGACATTTATTTTTTGATCAAGAGTATTATTTAAAACCCCTGATTTAATAACTGTTCCTTTTAAATCAATCAAATTATAGTTAGATAATTCTAAATTATTAGAATTATAAACGTTAATTATATCTATTGTTGGATTTGGATACGTTGAAACGACTACGCTTCTAGTTATAGTTTCTACTTCTAATAAAGTGTCAGTTGATGAAGCTCTAGCTACATAGTTGTCTATAAATGCTGATGCAGCAACAGTATTTCCAGCTACATTAGTTACTAAAAAGTCAATTTCACTAGGTATTAATCCAGCTGCAGCTCCCGCAATAAAGCCATTCAATCCTGGTCCTTTCCATTTCACTTCTCCTGTAGTTTGGTTAAAACTGAAACCAACCCTAATCCATGTGTCATTTGGAAATAATAATTGAGGTGTTGCTGTTGTGTCTGGCCCAAAATTAAAAGAATAAGTACCC
>SHWW01000039.1 GCA_009693635.1 Flavobacteriaceae bacterium | reverse complement strand
GGGATATAGGCATTCACTTCATTACCATTTGTCAAACGTACACGCGCTACTTTACGCATTGCAGAGTTTGGTTTTTTTGGTGTAGTAGTGTAAACACGTGTACAAACCCCTCTTCTTTGAGGACAAGAATCTAAAGCAACCGATTTACTCTTCTTAGTTATCTGAGTTCTTCCTGTTCTTACTAATTGTTGAATTGTTGGCATAATTAATACTAAAAATTACTTATATATTAAATTTCCCGCTTTTTACGGGGTTGCAAATATACAAATTATTTTTTTCTATCCAAATCATAAACCATTAATTTTAAAACCATTTTGCCAACCCTAATTTTTATTATACTATTTTAGTATTTTTACGTTATATTTATAAAAATCAGGCGTCAAATTGAAAAGAACACTTCTTTTATTCTTATTTATTTTCATAAGCTATTTGACTTCAGCTCAAAATAGCTATTTAAAAATTTATGGCATATCAGAATTTGAAGACAGAACAATAGACTCAATTGGATATAATAAAAAACATTCCAATGTAAAAGCTGTATTTGAAGAAGTTCAATTGGTTTCCAATAAATTAATGAAGCAAGGTTATATAGATGCACAACTTCCGTTGAATACTAAAGCAAACGACAGTACTTTTCTATTCCAAATTCAGCTTGGAAAAAGAACAAATTTTATACATATATATATAGGTAGAAATTCTTCATTAAAATCGCTTACTAATTTTGAATCTAAAAGTGACACTTTAATAATGAAAATAGGCGAAACAGAAAGTTTTCTAAATGAAACTTTAGGGAAATTAGAAACAAATGGTTATTCCCTATCCAAATTGAAAATCGTAAATTTCAAAAAAATTAAAAATTCCCTTTTCGCAGAATTAGTTTTAGAGACTGGAAACCGTCGTCAATTGAATGACATTGTAATTAATGGTTCTGATAAATTTCCTGAAGGACACAAAAAAGAAATGGTACGCCTACATAAAAACAAAACTTTCAATCAGGAAAACCTAAAGAAAATATATAGCGATTTTGAAAAATTTAGATTTGTAAATCAAACGAAATATCCAGAAATATTATTCAAAAAAGATACTACTAAGGTCTATGTGTATTTAGAAAAATCAAAGCCCAATAAATTTGATGGCTTCATTGGATTTTCAAATGATGAAAAAAGCAAATTGATATTCAATGGTTATTTGGATTTATTATTGGTGAATATTATGAATGCTGGCGAAGAATTTTCGCTCTATTGGAAAAGCGATGGAGGCAATCAAAAAACATTTAATTTAGGGTTAGAAGTGCCGTATATTTTCAAAAGTCCAATTGGGATTAAAGCAAGTTTAAATATTTTCAAACAAGACAGCATCTTTCAAAACACAAGAACTACAATTGATCTTGGTTACTTTTTCAATTACAATAGCCGCCTTTATTTAGGGTATCAATCGGCAGAATCAAGTGATATTCAAAATAAAAATAGTGCCATTATTAGTGATTATAAAAACTCGTTTGTAACTACAAATTATGAGTTTGTTGCCTATCAAAACTCGGATTTTTTGTTTCCTGAAAAGTCAAAAATTAGCAGCAAAATAGGATTTGGTTCTCGGAATTCAAATTTAAAATCTTACCAACAATTTTTTACAACTATTGATGTGAGTCACTCTTTATTTTTAAATGAAAAAAATTGTATCAATATCAAAAGTCGGAATTACTATTTACAAAGCGATCAATACATTGTAAACGAATTGTACCGCTTTGGAGGAATAAATTCCATTAGAGGATTTAATGAGAATAGCCTTCAAGCCAATCTTTTTTCGTCTTTGTTGACCGAGTATCGCTATGTTCTTGCGCCAAGTATTTATATCCATTCTATAATAGATTATGGCTATTTCAAAGACACAATTAATACAAAGAGCGGTACATTATTAGGCCTTGGTTTTGGCTTTGGATTGCTTACAAAAAACGGACTTTTTAATATTATTTATGCCAATGGTAGTATGAAAGACCAAGCAATAAAACTTTCAAATTCAATTGTGCACATCAGTTTTAAAAGTCAGTTTTAAAAGCTTTGCAGCTTACTAACTTTATTCTATATTTGCGATATGGAAAAAGAACAACTAATATTTGGAATACGCGCGATAATTGAAGCAATTCAATCAGGAAAAGAAATTGATAAAGTTTTTGTTCAAAAAGAAATTTCTGGAGAGTTGATGAAGGATTTAATGAAAGTAATGAAAAGAAATAACATCAACTTTTCTTATGTTCCTGTTGAAAAATTAAACCGTTTAACGCCAAATAATCATCAGGGAGTTGTGGCAAGTATTTCGCCTATTTCATTTTATGATTTAGAAACATTAATTGAAACTGTAATTGAAAACGGCAAAACGCCATTGTTTTTAATTTTAGATCAAATTTCTGATGCAAGAAACTTTGGAGCTATAATCAGAACTGCGGAATGCACTGGTGTAAATGGTATAATTGTTCAAAAAGCAGGTTCTGCTCCAGTGAATGGTGACACTGTAAAAACATCGGCTGGCGCAGTTTTTAATATTCCAATTTGTAAAGTTGAACACATAAAAGACGCCATTTTTTTATTGCAAGCAAGCGGTATAAAAACAGTTGCGGCTACTGAAAAAACAGATCAAAATATATATGATATTTTATTAAACGAACCCATAGCAATTATTATGGGATCGGAGGATAGAGGTGTAAATCCATCGGTTTTGAAAATTGTAGATGAAAAAGCGAAACTTCCAATGTTTGGAACAATAGGTTCCTTGAATGTATCGGTTGCGTGCGGTGCGTTTTTATACGAAGCGGTTCGTCAACGAAAATAATCTTCCCAATCCCTCAAGGAAGAATGATGAAACGGGTTAAACTATTGTTTTAACCCGTTTTTATTTTCAATATATTCGTAATTGATATTAGGATTTGAAATGTAGAAAAGTGGATTTTCAACTCCCGATTCTTCTTCGATTTCAATTTTTGGGAGGTTTACAAAATTACCATTTTCATCAAAACGCTGCAAAAACTTATCTTCGGCAGAATTAAAATTTGGATGCTCCCAATCGTATTTTATGATTTTTTTATACTCGGGAGTTTTGAAACTCAATGCAAAAATAAATCCTGTAACCAACCCTGCCAAATGACCTTCCCACGAAATTCCTTCTTGTATGTTTGGAAAAATATACCAAATCATACTTCCATAAATCAAAACTACAAGAAGTGAAAGCGCAACTAATCGGTAATATTTAGTCATTATTCCTTTGAAGAAAATAAAACTTACCAAAACATAAATTAATCCACTTGCGCCGATGTGGTAGGATTCACGACCAATAATCCAGGTTATCAGTCCTGAAATAAGAATACCATAACCTAAAATTCTGAAAATATAATCTCTGTAGAAATAGCGTAATGCAGCAATTAAGATTAACAATGGGATGGAATTATTGTAAAGATGTTCCATATTTCCATGTAGAAATGGGCTACATATAATTCCTATTAAACCCGATACTCTTCTTGGATAAATCCCCAGATGGTCAAAATTGAAATGAAAACGCACATCAATCCAAAATACAATCCAAAGTAACAAAACCATTGAAAATGGAATAAAAATTACGGAAGGTGAAAATTTGAAATGATTGTCTTTCATTTAGAGATAGTTATTAGGTTTTTATTAAAATAACAATAAAAAGTAATCAAAAATAAAACCAAATATAGTGTGTGCTATTTTGTCATACAATAAAAGTGATTGAAAGTGAAAATTGCATTACTAAACGGTTGCCTAGTCCATAACGAAATGGAAAGCCCGCATCCAAAAAGAGCGACCAAAGGAAGCTCCTTTTTGGGTTAGAAAAATGCTTGTTTTAGTAAGGACTTATAACGGAGCGCTGAAAAATGCTTCTAAAAAAAAATGAAAAATAGTCTCAAAAAAATAGTAATTTTACAATATGGAAGCACCGTTAGCAGAGCGAATTCGCCCGCAAAAATTGGAAGATTATTTGAGTCAGTTGCACTTAGTGGGGCCAAATGGTTCGTTGACGCAGCAAATCGCGAAGGGAATTATCCCGTCATTAATTTTATGGGGACCTCCAGGAACAGGTAAAACCACGTTGGCACAGATAATTGCTCAGGAATCGAAAAGACCATTTTATGAAATGAGTGCCATAAATTCTGGAGTGGCAGCGATTCGAGAAGTGATCGATAAAGCGAAACAGAGTGGCGGATTGTTCACTACGAAAAACCCAATTTTGTTTATTGATGAGATTCATAGATTCAGCAAATCACAACAAGATTCCTTATTGGCGGCCGTTGAAAAAGGTTGGATTACTTTGATTGGAGCCACAACGGAAAACCCAAGTTTTGAAGTTATTCCGGCATTATTATCAAGAAGCCAAGTTTATATTTTGAATGCATTTTCTAAATCAGATTTAGAAAGTTTATTGAATAGAGCAATTAAAGAAGACCGCTTTTTTAAATTAAAGAATATTGTTTTGCAAGAAACGGAAGCAATAATAAGACTTTCAGGTGGCGATGGTCGAAAGCTATTGAATATATTTGAATTGGTTGTAAACGCTTCTAATGAAGAAGAAATTATCATTACAAATGAAAAAGTACTTCAATTAGTTCAGCAAAATAAGGTTTTATATGACAAAACCGGTGAACAACATTATGATATTGTTTCGGCTTTTATTAAATCCATTCGAGGTAGCGATCCAAATGGTGCGGTTTATTGGTTGGCAAGAATGATTGAAGGCGGTGAAGAGGTAAAGTTTATTGCCCGGAGAATGTTGATTTTATCGAGTGAGGATATTGGAAATGCAAATCCTACGGCGTTCATTATGGCGAACAATACCTTTCAGGCAGTTTCAACCATTGGCTATCCAGAAAGCAGAATTTTATTAAGTCAATGCGCAATTTATTTAGCAACTTCTCCAAAAAGTAATGCCAGCTATATGGCTATAAATGAAGCGCAACAAATGGTAAAACAAACTGGAGATTTGCCAGTTCCAATTCATTTACGTAATGCCTCGACGAAATTAATGAAGGAATTGGGTTATGGCGAAGACTATAAATATTCACACGATTTTGCTAATAATTTTGCGGAACAAGAGTTTTTACCTGATGAAATTTCAGAAACAAAACTCTATAACCCAGGTGATAACGCTAGAGAAAATGGCACGCGTCAATTCTTAAAAAACCGTTGGAAAGATAAGTACGGATACTAATTAAAATTTGATTTCTATCTTTTCAGAAACCACTTTTGAGTTAAAATAATATTCAAAAAACCATTGATTATCCCTATTTACCAAAACCCCTTGGTTATTGTCTTTATAGGCAATAAAACAACTTGGATTGGAAGTTTTATAAATTTTCATAACTACTTTTGGTGTGGTATCAATTATTTGAAATCCATTTTCAATTGGTTGTGCAAAAAATGTTGTGTCGTTGTTACTCTTTGTTGGAGTAGAATATACAAATTTTACTGGGGCAAAATTCTCCTCTGCTTTCTCCTTTTTTGCCAATTTTTCGAATGAAGTAAACGCCTCTCGCAAAGCCTGATTATAACCCATTTGATATTCTTTTTCCCTACTTTTTCCTACTAAAGATGTAAATAATATCGTGTTTTTACAATCTTTTAAAACAACAGACAACT
Source organism: Flavobacteriaceae bacterium (assembly GCA_009693635.1). Taxonomy (GTDB): domain Bacteria; phylum Bacteroidota; class Bacteroidia; order Flavobacteriales; family Flavobacteriaceae; genus Flavobacterium. The sequence goes on along the minus strand of SHWW01000039.1, from coordinate 13,899 downwards.
TAGTCATAAACATATTTCCATTACTTTCAACATCTACAAATATCTTTTTGCAATTGTCCCCAGCAACTTCATCAGTTAAAATATCCGTGTCAAAAAAAGTTACAAAACCATATTTTTCCATTAATAATTTTGTAAGTGTATTCAACCTATATTGGTCTTTTTCCTTTAAGAAAGAAAATTTTGAAGGGACGATTGCGTATTTATAATCGTTGATAGTTTGAGAAAAACCAAGGTTTGAAGCTAAAACCACAAGTAAAATAATATATTTTTTCATATTCTAAAGATAATTTTTTAATTCTAATAAATGAGAAACTTGTTTGATATTTATATGCGTTATAGACGTGTCAATATTAAATAAAATAGCATCCATACCAAAATATAAGGCTCCATTTACATCTGCTTCAATACAATCGCCAATCATAATACTTTTTTCTTTTTGTGCATTTGCAACAGCAATCGCATATTCAAAAATTTTAGGATTGGGCTTTTTTACACCCGCCATTTCTGAATTGGTAATGGTTTTAAAATAATGTCCAATATTTGAATTTCGCAGTTTATTACCTTGAATATCTTGAAAACCATTAGTGATAATATGTAAATTGTATTTCGGTTTCAGATAGTCTAAAATTGCAATTGCCCCATCAAAAAGATGATTAAATTTTGGCAAGTATTCAATATATTCTTCTGATAAAAATAGTATTTTTTCGTCATCAATTTCATAGTTCAAAAGTACAAAAGTATCTTTTAATCTTCCTAAACGCAATTCATACTGCGTGATTTTATCCACTCTATACAATTCCCAATATTTGATATTTATTGGAACATAATAAGTCAAAAATAAGTTCAAGTCAACATTAATAAAATGTTTCTTAAAAATAGTTTCAATTGCCAACGCAGAATTTTTTTCAAAATCCCAAAGTGTATGATCTAAATCGAAGAAAACATCAGAAATTTTCATAGTCGTATTTTAATTATTTTAAAAGAAAATCTAATTTTTTAAGAAGCATTTCCCCAGTTGAATTGACAGCATTTATTTTTCCATATTTATCCAAAAGAATGTTTAACGGAATTCCTTTAATATCAAATTGATTCATGACTTTTCCTTGCCACCCTCCTATTTCTATTAAATTTATCCAAGTCAAGCAATCTTTATCTATAGCTGTTGTCCAGTTATCGCCAAATGTATCAATGGAAATGCTGACAATTTCAAAATCTTTGTTTTTGTATTTACTATAGATTTCTATCAATGCCGTATTGTTTTTCCTACTTGGTTTGTACCACGAAGCCCAAAAATTAATTAGCACAACTTTTCCTCTTAAATTCTCAATTGAAACTGGGGTTCCTAATTGATTTGGCAAACTGAAATTTTCCAATATTTTGCCAATTTTCAATTTTTTAGAAAGTACCGTTTTATTATCTATTTTTAGGGTATCTTTTATTTTTTCAATTTCAACTTTCTTTTTTATTGGAGCCACAAGCATTAAATCACTAATCTGATCCGCTGACAAAAACTGGCTCTTTTTTGATTTTTTTAATACTAAATCCAAAACTGGATATTCTGGATTTTCAATTACTGTTTCGAAATACTTCTTGTAAATTTTATTATTTTTCTCCTCTTTAGAAAACTCGCTTTTTTCAATTTTTTTTTGATATTCATCAATTGAAGTCATAAAATCGTTAGTTTTTGATCCAGAAACTTTCTTGATTTCTATATCGTTAATGTCTTCCGTTCCATTTTTGAAAACGGTTGTAGCAACTGTCATATCTATATTACTATTTTCTAAATAAAAAAAATCTACCGTGGAAGTCGGTTTTAAAGTCAACGAAACTTTATCTGATTCTCCTAATCTACCAATAAATTTGAATTTTTTATCAACCACCAAACAACTATCATTTATATTTTCAAGTGCACTTGAACGGATATAAATCATTCCATTATAATCCCCTTCAACATTCCCATTTATTGTGAATGTTTTTTTTGCTTCTTGAGAAAATATGGTAATCCTAAAGAATATAAATAGTGATAAAATTATTATTTTTGTCATATAAATTATAAAATTCCTTCATCTGCAAAACTAAAATAACCGTGTTCACCAACAATAACATGGTCTAAAATTGAAATGTCTAAGCTTTCGGCTGCCAATTTTATTTTTTTTGTAATTTTAATATCTGCTTCACTTGCTTTCAATATCCCCGATGGATGGTTGTGACACAGAACAATTCCTGTTGCCCCAATTTCCAATGCGTTTTTAAAAATCAACCGCACATCTACCAAAGTTGCTGTAATTCCTCCTTTGCTTAATTGTGATTTTGAAATAATAAGATTAGAATTATTAACATAAATTATCCAAAATTCTTCGTGTGGCAATTCTCCAATTACGGGTTGCATAATTTCAAAAATCATTTTGCTCGAAGTTATTTTCTTTAATTCTGCCGCAGCTTCTCCCCTTCTTCTCCGTCCCAAATCCATTGCTGCAATTATAGAAATCGCTTTCGCTTCGCCAATTCCTTTAAAACATAACAATTGTGAAATTGATAATTTCCCTAATGCATTCAAATTATTATCTACACTTGACAAAATCCTTCTGCTCAGTTCAACTGCACTTTCATTCCGACTTCCAGAACCAATTAAAATCGCAATTAGTTCGGCATCGCTTAATGCCGATTTTCCTTTTAACATCAATTTTTCTCGCGGTCGATCATCTTCTGACCAATTAGTAATTGGGAACGAATTATTTTCCATATTTATATTATAATTAAATGGCGTTGAAAAAGTAGTTGAAAAAAAATTACTTTTGATTATTCCGTCAATCCTTTAACTTCATCAAAATTCAATCCTCCGTAATTTCCAGAACTCATCAATAATAAGGCAGAATTTTCGAAATTCAAATTAAATAAATAGTCTTTAAAATCTTTTGGATTGGTATAAATAATCAAATCTTCACGGTTGAACGCTTCTGCAATTTGTTCGTATGTTACCTCTTCTAATTGTTTTATTTTAACTGCATCAGGCGAATAAAAAACTACGGCAACATCTGCAAATTCTAATGCACCTTGATATTCTTTTAGAAATTCAGCATTTAAACTGCTGTAGGTATGTAATTCTAAACACGCAACTAATGTTCGATTTGGATATTGTTCTTTTACAGCTTTTGTAGTTGCGGCAACTTTACTCGGTGAATGTGCAAAATCTTTGTAGGCTACTTTTGTTTTGCTTTCGGCAATTTTCTCCAATCGTTTTGAAGCCCCTTTAAAACTTGCTATTGCTTCATAAAAATCGGCTTCGTCAACACCCATATTTTGGCAAATCCATTTTGCACCCGCCAAATTATTTAAATTATGAGCTCCAAAAACTTCAATTGGCATTGCTCCTTCTGGAGTTTCTAACAAAGTTACTCCGTCTTTCACAGAATATTTAGGAGTTGAATACGGCAATTTACGAATTGGATTTGTTGCTGCTTCAGCCACACGTTTGACTTCTGAATCATCTTCATTGTAAACCAAAATTCCACCATTGGTAATCATTTTAATAAAAATTTCAAACTGCTCAACATAATTTTCATACGTTGGAAAAACATTAATGTGATCCCAAGCTATTCCTGAAATCAAAGCAATATTGGGTTGATATAAATGGAATTTCGGGCGTCTGTCCATTGGCGAAGACAAATATTCATCTCCTTCAAGGACTATAAAATCGTTCTCTTCCGTTAAATGAACCATCGTATCAAAACCTTCCAATTGAGCACCAACCATATAATCAACTTCAATATTATGAAAATGCATCACGTGCAAAATCATCGAAGTAATAGTCGTTTTCCCATGGGAACCACCAATAACAACTCGTGTTTTATTTTTCGATTGTTCGTATAAAAATTCAGGATACGAATAAATTTTAAGTCCCAATTCTTGTGCTTTTAACAATTCTAGATTGTCTTCCTTGGCGTGCATTCCAAGAATTACAGAGTCAATATCTGACGTTATTTTTTCAGGAAACCAACCCATTTCTTCGGGCATAATTCCTTTTTTCTCTAACCTTGATTTTGAAGGTTCAAAAATAGCATCATCACTACCTGTTACTTTGTAACCTTTGTTGTGAAGCGCCAATGCTAAATTGTGCATTGCACTTCCACCTATTGCAATAAAATGAGTACGCATTATTTATCCTTTTATTTATGAATATATATGTCTAAGTTACAATTTTTGCCTTTCTAAATCCTCTAAAACTGACTTCGCTTTTTCTGGTTGTAACATTTTATTTTTATACAAATTAGCAAGAATCTGATATGAATTTTTCGATTTTCCAATTTCTATAGCTTTTTTGTATTGCTTCTCTGCTTCCGAATATCTTTCGAAATATTCTGCAATGTGACCTTTGGCAAGATACCCGTCAATTATTGATAATCGCGATAATTCATTGGCATAGCGCATTGCTTTTCTTTCGCTTCCTCCAACAATTCCTGGCAATTGCAAATACAATTCCATTAACGCCCAACGTGCCTCAAGGTGTTTTGGATTTAGAATAATTGCTTTTTCAAAAGAATCCTTAACATTTGAAATCATTCCAAGTGCTACAAACTTATTGCTGTCTTTGGCTTTCATTCCTAAAACACCTCCATATTTATAATAATAATTAGCTTCCGAAGGCTTGATTTGTTTCAGCTTTTGATAATAATAAATAGCTTTGTCCCAAGATTTATTGTGTCCTTCGATATCACCTAAATATTCCAATGTTTTGAGATTATTAGGATTTTCTTTTAAGTAACTTTTAAATAAAATACGAGATTGATCAAAATTATTGGCATTGAATAATTTCTCAGCTTTCTCAAAATCAGATTGAGCGATTGCAAAAATTGGGATTACTATAAATATTAGAAATAAAATTCGTTTCATTCAATTATAATTTCTTCGTTTAATTTCAAGCTTGTCAAAAATAAGAAAATAAGATTAGAAATACTTTGAATTTATAAAAGGATTTAGATTAAATAATTACAAGCAAAATATTAATTCTATATTGAAAACCAGGTATTATTTATGAAATTTTATTTAATTTAGCGATATGAAAAACATTATAGTTACAGGAACTTCAAGAGGGATAGGATTTGAATTAGCTTTACAATTTGCAAATGCAGGGTATCAAGTTTTGGCACTTTCTAGAAAAACACCACAAATATTAATTGAAAATCCCAATATAACTTGTCTTTCCGTAGATTTATCAACAGAAAAAGATCTAAAGCAAGTTGAACATTTTTTGGCTACTTCTTGGAAAAAAATAGACGCTATTGTTCATAATGCTGGAGCTTTATTATTCAAACCATTTTCAGAAACTTCACCTGAAGAATTTGAAAATATCTATAAAGTAAATGTTTTTGGAGTTGCCAATTTAACTCGAATTTGTTTACCATTTCTACAAAAAGGAAGTCACGTAGTAACGGTAAGTAGTATGGGAGGAATTCAAGGAAGTATTAAGTTTGCAGGATTATCAGCTTATAGCTCCAGTAAAGGCGCAGTAATTACGCTTTCAGAATTACTTGCGGAAGAATATAAAGAACAAGGAATTGCATTCAATGTTTTGGCATTGGGTTCGGTTCAAACAGAAATGTTAGAAGAAGCATTCCCAGGATATAAAGCACCATTAACAGCAATAGAAATGTCAAATTACATTTTTGATTTTACCCTAACCGGAAATAAATATTACAATGGAAAAGTGCTACAAGTTTCATCATCAACGCCATAATTACTTTCATTCTTGAACGAAACATTATCAAAATATATTCCTGAACATGCTGTAAAACCAGTTTTTGAACTTATTGTTACCAATCAAGTTCATTTAAAAATCGTAAATGAACGAGTAACTCGACACGGCGATTATAGAAAAGGGTTGAGTGGAAAGCACGAAATTACTGTAAATGCGAGTTTAAATAAATACCGATTTCTTATTACATTAATACATGAAATTTCTCATTTGGTGGCATTTGAAAAATTTGGGAGAAATATTAAACCTCACGGAAATGAATGGAAATATAGTTTCCAAATTATCATGGTTCCATTCATTCGTCCTGAAATATTTCCTTCAAATTTACTACCTTTACTTGCAAGACATTTCAAAAACCCATCAGCGAGTAGCGATACCGATGCCAATTTAGCATTGGCATTGAAACAATATGACGCAGTAAATGACAAGAACTATATCTTTGAAATTCCTTATGGTAGTGTTTTTAGAATTCCAAATGGAAAGATTTTTAAAAAAATAGCGTTACGAGTAAAAAGATACGAATGCAAAGAAGTAAATTCAGGTCGAATTTATTTATTTAATCCAAATGCCGAAGTAGAGGTTTTAACCAATTAGAAAATGAACACAAATTATTACGCAATTTTAATGGCTGGTGGAGTTGGGTCAAGATTTTGGCCAGTAAGTACTTCTGAATTTCCCAAACAATTTCTCGATATGTTGGGTTCTGGTGATACCTTAATTCAAAAAACATTTAGCCGGTTATCAAAATTAATTCCCGTTGAAAATATTTATATTCTTACAAACGAAAGATACAACAACTTGGTTTTAGAGCAGTTGCCAATAGTAAAACAATCGCAAGTTTTGCTTGAACCAGCAATGCGAAATACAGCGCCTTGTATTTTATATGCTTCTTTAAAAATCAAAAAACTAAACCCAAATGCGGTTATGGTGGTTGCACCAAGCGATCATTGGATTGAAGATGAAGCTACCTTTTCGGATAATTTGAAACAGTGTTTTGATTTTTGTTCAAATGAAGATGCATTAATGACTTTAGGCATAAAACCGACGTTTCCAAACACTGGTTTTGGTTATATCGAATATGATAAATCAGATGAAAATCCAATAAAATCAGTTAGCCAATTCAGAGAAAAACCCAATTACGAAAGTGCAAAATCATTTCTTGCAAGTGGGAATTTTTTATGGAATGGCGGAATATTTATCTGGTCTGCGAAATCTATTTTGGAATCTTTTGAAAAATTCCAACCTCAAATGAATGCATTATTTTTGAAAGGTTATGAAAGCTTCAATACCAATTCAGAAACCACCTTTATTAATGATAATTATGCCGATTCTGAAAACATTTCTATAGATTACGCCATATTAGAAAAAGCGAAAAACGTATATGTTTTACCTGCAACTTTCGATTGGAATGATTTAGGAACTTGGGGATCTTTGCACGAAAAATTAGATAAAGATGAAAATAATAATGCTGTTGTAAATGCAACTGTTTTATTGAAAAACTCTTCAAGTAATATTATCAGTACATCAAAAGATAAATTGGTAATTATTGATGGTTTAGAGGATTTTATCGTCGTAGATAAAGACAATGTTTTACTTATTTATCCAAAATCTAAAGAGCAAGAAATTAAAGGAATTGTTGCGAGTTTAAAAGTATAAATTTAAAAAGGCGAAAATTAGATTTAATTTTCGACTTTTTTTATCCTATTAAGTAAGCTTCTCGAACTTTTTTGAATAGATTAGAAGAATATACAAAATCAACAATAGCTTGATTATCCGTTCTGAAAATCTCTTCTTTAGTTCCTTCCCACTCTTTTAAACCGTTTTTTAGGAAGATTATTTTCTCGCCAATTTCCATAACAGAATTCATATCGTGCGTGTTTATTACAGTCGTAATATTGTATTCTTCAGTAATTTCTTTGATAAGATTGTCAATTAATATAGCAGTATTTGGATCTAATCCAGAATTGGGTTCGTCACAAAATAAATATTTAGGGTTATTTACAATTGCTCTTGCAATGGCTACCCGTTTCTGCATTCCTCCTGAAATTTCGGCAGGGAATTTAGTGTGTGCATCTACTAAATTCACTCTTTTTAAAACAAAATCAACACGATCTTCAATTATAGATTTTGAATTATTAGTGAACATTTTCAATGGAAAACCAACATTTTCAGCTACAGTCATTGAGTCAAAAAGTGCACTTCCTTGAAATACCATTCCAATTTCGGTTCTCAACTCTCTTTTTTCATCTGCTGATAATTGAGAATAAATTCTACCATCAAATGAAATTGTTCCAACTTCTGGCGTATGAATTCCAAGTAAACTTTTAAGCAAAACTGTCTTTCCAGAACCACTTTGTCCGATGATTAAATTGGTTTTACCCGTTTCAAAAATAGCTGAAACGCCTTTCAAAACTTCAGTGTCACCAAATGACTTTTCGATGTTTTTTATTTCTATCATTAGGTCAAAAGAAGTTTCGTTAATATATAATTTACTGCAATAATTGTAACCGATGCCCAAACAAATGAGACTGTACTTGCTTTGCCAACTTCTAGTGCACCGCCTTTCATATAATAACCATGAAAAGATGGAATTGTTGCTAAAATTAAACCAAATAAAAAGGTTTTGATAAATGCATACGCAATATGAAACGGGATAAATTGTTGTTGTAAACCAGAGACAAAATCAGATTCACTCCCAAAGCCGCCATAAACTGCAGCTATATAGCCGCCAAAAATTCCAATAAACATTGAAATCCCTATTAAAAAAGGATACAACAACAAGGCCATTAATTTAGGGAAAACCAAATAATTTAAAGAGTTCACGCCCATTACTTCCAAGGCATCAATTTGTTCTGTAACACGCATTGTACCTATACTTGATGTAATGAAAGAACCCATTTTACCAGCCATAACTACCGAAATAAAAGTGGGAGCAAATTCTAAAATTACAGATTGTCTCGTGGCGAAACCAATTAAATATTTTGGTATTAACGGATTGGTCAAATTTAATGCGGTTTGAATAGCAACAACACCGCCAACAAAAAATGAAATGAATGCTACAATTCCGAGTGAACCGATAATTAAATCATCGATTTCCTTGAAAATAAGAATTTTCATAACCGACCATTTTGTAGGTTTTTTGAAAATTTCTCTCCACATTATAAAGTACTTTCCGATTTGCGATAAATAGCGAATGAGCATCATAATTAAAATATATGGGCGAAATTAGTTATAAGTTGTGAGTAATGAATTATGAGTAAGGTTAATTTTATAAAATAAATCAAAAATTAAACAACTTTCCTTTCATTTTATTCCAACGGTAATTTCTAATAAATTGTGCTTGTTCATCAGAAACCAAAAGAGGTTTTTTACTTAATTTGGCTTTCCAGAAACCTTGAATATAATCAAAAAATAAAAGTGGTTTTCTTTTCATAAATGCCAATTTTGCCGAAGCTATCGCAGTAATAACAAACCCATACCCCAACGTATAAAAGGCTTCTCCCTGCTTAAATCTAACGGTTTTATTGTAGTTAGCGCCAGTTGGTTTCAAATGTTTTACTTTCAAATCAGCATCAGTAACCACTTTCCATCCATAAAATTTACACAACAATTCATCCACAGTATCCCAACCCATTGCTGGTTTTAAATTCCCTATTTGCAAAAAACATTCTTTTCGATAGGCTTTAAAAGCACCTCGAATATGGTCTTTATCGGTTAAATTCTCTAAAATCCATTGCCCATTTTTTTCAATATAGGCAAAACCACCAACCATTCCAATTTTATCATCTTTCTTAAAATGATTTAAAATAGTTTCAAAATAATTGTCAGGTAAAATCAAATCGGCGTCTAATTTTACAATAACATCATAATCTCCGGCAACAGTTTCAAATCCTTTATGAAAGGCCTGAATAACCTTGCTTCCGGGCAAATGAATGGCTTCTGAAGTTTTATTAACCAATGAAATATAGTCGTGAACATTACTAAATTCAGAAACAATAGAAGCCGTTGCGTCTACAGAATGGTCATTGACAACCACCACTTTTGACGGCAATATGGTTTGAGAAGCAATCGAATTTAATGTCAATGCAATAAAATCAGCTTCGTTGTGCGCAGGAATAATAATGTAATATTTCATTTTTTATCATAGTCTAGTGCAAATATCATTATTTTTGTACTGATTAAAAAAAATACTTTCGATTGGAAAAGAAAATAAGCGTTGTTGTAGTAACTTATAATGGTGAAATTTGGATTAAAAAGAACATCGATTCTTTATTAAAATCCAATTATCCAATTGATATTATCGTTGTTGATAATGCTTCAACCGACCAATCGATTGCCAATTTAAAGGAATATAAAAACATCCAACTAATTCAAAACAATAAAAATTTAGGTTTTGGCAAAGCAAATAACATTGGAATTGATATTGCAATAAAAAACGGGGCGGATGCTATTTTTTTATTAAACCAAGATAGTTGGATTTTTGAAAATACAATTACAAATTTAGCTGAAAAATTATTTGAAAATCCCGATTTTGGTATGGTAAGTCCAATGCATTATTCCATTAATGAAAATGTTTTAGATAATAGTTTCAGTACTTATTATAATAAATATAAAAACGAAATTGATTCGAATTCTATTAGAATAGTTCCATTTGTAAATGCTGCAGCTTGGTTAGTTTCAAAAAAATGTTTTATAAAAGTAGGCTATTTTGACCCCATTTTCAACCATTATGGAGAAGATCGAAATTTTTGCGATAGAGTTCATTATCATAAATTCAAAATTGGAATTGTCAAAAATGCCGTAATTTGTCATGATAGAATTGTTAAATTAAATAGTAATAAAATCATATTACAATCTCAATATTTAGTTTTAATTCAGGTTATAAACTGCAATAATTCTTTATTTTCGTCACTATTGCTTGGATTAAAATCTGTTTTTGGATTACCGAAATTTCATTTCAAATCTCAAGGTTTACTAAAATCTATTTATCTCTTATATAAACTGAAACTCTATTATTTTAGATTACTTTTGGATATTAAAACGATTAAACAAATTCGATTTAATTCAAAAATAGGAATAAATGGAATTTACACCCCGTAATTATGCAAAATAAAGCAATACACAAACAAGCTTTTTTCTTTACTATAATTAATTATGTCGGTATTATAATCGGGATTGTTTCTACCCTTTTTATTTATCCAAAAAACAAAGAAATGCTTGGCATATTTAGATATGTAGAATCTTTAGCTCAAATTTTATTTCCAATAATGCTTTTGGGTGCTTCTCAAGCTTTAATAAAATTTGGCCCAAAATTAGACAATAAACAAGAAAAGCAGCTATTTAATTATAGTGTTTTATCTTTAATTGCAATGAGTTTGTTATTATTTACTTCTATCGGGTTATTTTCATTTTTTCTAGCATTAAAGGGGTTTAAGTATATTTATTTAGCATTTCCAATTGCCTTTTCGTTGGCATTTATAGATTTATTTAAAAAGCAAGCGACGATTATTAAGAAAATTGCAGTCCCTACTTTTTTTGATAATATAATCCCTAAAATAGCTTTGCCAATAGTCTTTTTGATGGTTTTGAACAACTACTATTCTACTGATAAAGCATTACTTTTTTACATTATTTCATACAGTTTGATTGCTCTATTTATAGCGATTTATCTTTTTTATTATTTCAAACCTGAATTCAATTTCAATTTCCAATCGCTATTTACAAAAATTAGCAAAACCGAAATGTATCACTTTTCATTATATGCTTTTGTAGGAAGTTTAGGTTCTGTATTTGCGTTTAGAATTGATTCTATTATGATTTCCAAATTCCTTTCTATGGAAGACAACGGAACCTTTAGTATTGGTGTAACATTGGCCTCGGCACTAACGGTTCCTGCAACAGGGATTTTTATTTTATATGCACCAATTATCTCTAATTACATAAAAAACAATGCCATTGCCGAACTTGATTTAAAATACAAAGAAATATCAAAGTTACTTTTTTTCATTGGCGCACTCCTTTACAGTTGCATATTTTTAGGGATTGAAAACTTGTTTTTACTATTGCCAACACACGAGAATTTAACGGCATCTATTCCTGTAATATTGATTTTAGGATTCAATGTTTTAGTGAATATGGGAACTGGATTTAATGGGGAAATTATTACGTATTCAAAATATTATAGGTTTAATATGATTGCAATTGGAATCTTAATTCTGTTGAATATTTCATTAAACATCGTTTTTATAAAAGTATTTCATTACGGAATTGAAGGAGTCGCAGTAGCTTCATTAATATCAATGTTGTTATTTAATTTTTCCAAACTAGTGTTTATATATCAAAAATATAGAATACTTCCCTTTGACAAATACTATCTAAAATTGATTTTAGTATTTAGTGTTGTGCTTTTAGTTAGCTACTATTTGCCTAATTTCGATAACATTTTATGGAATTTAATTTACAAAACAATGTTCTGTTTGTCAATGAATCTATTACTTATTTACAAACTTAAATTGGTGTTTTCTTATAATTTTTGGATAGAAAAAACGATGTTGAATCTCAAATTCTAATATCTATAAACAAAGGCATTAATATTCATCCCAGCACCAACAGAAGCAAAAAGCAACACGTCACCCTTTTTTATTTCTTGATTTTCAAACTTCCCATTTACCAATAAATCAAACAAAGTTGGAATTGTTGCCACACTGCTATTTCCTAAAAAATTAATACTCATTGGCATAATTCCTTCAGGTACTTTTAGGTCAAACAATTTGTAAAAACGGCTAATTATGGCTTCATCCATCTTTTCATTAGCTTGATGAATAAGAATTTTTTTAACATCTTCAATCGCAACTCCACTTTTCTCCAAGCAACTTTTCATTGCTGTTGGCACGTGGCTTAATGCAAATTCATATATTTTACGACCGTGCATTTTTATATAACCTACATTTGGATTCAATTCTGAATTGAAAGATTTTCCAAAAAACAAGTAATCTTTTTCACTGAAAGTATAAGAAGCACTTTCGTGAGATAAAATTCCAGCAATTTCATTAGTGTTTTCAACAACTGTTGCACCAGCGCCATCAGCATAAATCATCGAATCTCTATCGTGAGGATCTACAACACGTGACAATGATTCTGCACCAATAACCAAACATTTGTTTGCCATCCCAGATTTTATCAAAGAATATGCCTGAAGCATTCCTTCAATCCAACCAGGACAACCAAAAAGTATATCAAAAGCAACACATTTTGGATTTTGAATTTGCAATTTATGCTTCACACGAGCAGCCAAACAAGGCACAGCATCCGATTGAATAGCGCCATTTTTTATATCGCCAAAATTATGTGCAACTATTATATAATCTAATGTTTCTGGGTCAATTTCTGCATTTTTTATTGCTTTTTCAGCGGCAAAATAAGCCATATCTGAAGTGACAATATTTGGCTCAGCATACCTTCTTTCTTCTATACCAGTTATTCCTTTAAATTTTCCAATTACAATATCATTGCTATAACCAAAGGAACTTCCGTCTTCATTCATGAAATGATGTTCACTAAAATCGGTATTGTTGATTTTTAATTTAGGAATATAGCTTCCAGAACCCGTTATTTTTATATTCATTATAGATTCGGTATATTATTACAAGCTAAAGTAGCAATAATTTTTATTATTTAAGTAAAAAAAATACTATGCATGCATATAATTATGAAATAATTGCTTTTTTAGTTTAAAAAATATTAATTATCTAATTTTTTACCATTTAAATTGATTTTTATTTGCATAACTGTAGCTAAGCTTAAAGCTTGGGTTTTTATTTTTTTAGAATTAGTTCCCGTAAAATTTTCGTCTACAGCTGCATTAAAATGATGGAGCCAAATTGTAAAAAGCTCGGGTGTCAAATATTCTTTTTCACTAACATCCAAATGAATTTGAGTTAGATTATTAAAATATCCCCCAGTATTAAAGATGGCTTGTGACCAAAAAGTAACTAAAATAGGCAAATGTTCTTCCAATTTAATTTTCACAACATCTGTAAAAATATAACTTATAGATTTATCAAATAATAATTTCTGATAAAAATCTTCTACTAATAAATGTAAATCATCTGTATTCAAGATGTCTTTCATAACGTGAAATTAAAAAA
>SHWW01000038.1 GCA_009693635.1 Flavobacteriaceae bacterium | reverse complement strand
AATTCCGAAAATACAATAGCGTTAACCAATTATGAAGTTGAATATTGTTCCGCACTTCAAAAAAATAATTTTTACGGAGTACAATTTCATCCGGAGAAAAGTGGAAAATTCGGAGAACAAATTTTAAATAATTTTTTAAAAATAGTATAAATGAGAATTATTCCCGCAATAGATATAATAGATGGAAAATGTGTTCGCCTTTCAAAAGGAGATTATTCAACAAAAATAATTTACAATGAAAATCCTTTGGATGTCGCTAAATCCTTTGAAAATCATGGAATCGAATATTTGCATTTGGTTGATTTAGATGGTGCAAAATCAAGTTCGATTGTGAATTATAAAATAATAGAACAAATAGCTTCTAAAACCAAATTGAAAATTGATTTTGGTGGAGGTTTAAAATCGGATTCGGATGTTAAAATTGCTTTTGAATCGGGAGCAAACCAAATCACAGGGGGAAGTGTAGCAATTAAAAACAGTGAATTATTTGAAAAATGGATTGCTTATTATGGTTCAGAAAAAGTGATACTTGGAGCGGATGCTTTAAATGAAAAAGTCGCTGTTGCTGGCTGGTTAGAAAATTCAAATGTAGATTTAATACCATTCATTAAAAGCTATCAAAATAAGGGTATTCAATATGTTATTTGTACCGATATTTCAAAAGATGGAATGCTTGAAGGACCAAGTTTTGAACTTTATAGTCGGATTTTGTCTGAAATACCTAATATTAAATTAATAGCTTCTGGAGGGATTTCAACATTTGAAGAACTTCCAAAACTGTCCGAAATGGGTTGCGAAGGGACAATTTTTGGTAAAGCTATTTATGAGGGTCGGATAACATTAAAACAAATTGAAAGTTATATTTTAAATGCTAAATAGAAGATGAAATGCTTACAAAAAGAATAATTCCGTGTTTGGATATAAAAAACGGTAGAATCGTGAAAGGCATCAATTTTTTGGATTTAAAAGATGCTGGTGATCCAATAGAATTAGCTCAAAAATATTCTGACGAAGGTGCTGACGAATTGGTTTTTTTAGACATTTCTGCAACTGAAGAACAAAGAAAAACATTGGTAGATTTGGTTAGAAAAGTTGCTGCAACAATCAATATTCCGTTTACAGTTGGTGGTGGAATTTCATCTGTGAAAGACGTTGAGATGTTGCTAAATAGTGGAGCTGACAAAATAGCAATTAATTCGTCAGGAGTTAAAAATCCTAATTTGATTAATGAATTAGCATTGAATTTTGGTAGTCAATGTATCGTTGTCGCTATCGATGCAAAACAAATTGATGGTTTTTGGAAAGTTCATCTTGTAGGTGGAAAAGTCCCTACTGATTTGGATTTATTTGAATGGGCAAGAGAAGTTGAATTGCGTGGTGCAGGAGAAATATTATTTACGTCTATGGATAACGACGGAACTAAAAATGGCTTTGCTAATGGTGCTTTGGCACAATTATCAAGAACTGTGAATATTCCAATAATAGCTTCTGGAGGAGCAGGTTCTATTGAACATTTTATTGAGGTATTCGAAATTGGAAAAGCAGATGCAGCACTCGCAGCAAGTGTTTTTCACTATCAAGAAATAGAAATTAAAGATTTAAAAACAGTATTAAAAAATAATTCAATACCAATACGATTATGAAAATAGATTTTACAAAAAGTGAAAACGGATTGATTCCAGCAATTATTCAAGATTTTGAAACTAAAAGAGTTTTGATGCTTGGGTATATGAATTTGGAAGCCTACGAAAAAACTTTATTAATAAATAAAGTCACTTTTTTTAGTCGTTCCAAGAATAGATTAT
Organism: Flavobacteriaceae bacterium; assembly: GCA_009693635.1. Lineage (GTDB taxonomy): Bacteria > Bacteroidota > Bacteroidia > Flavobacteriales > Flavobacteriaceae > Flavobacterium. The sequence goes on along the minus strand of SHWW01000038.1, from coordinate 18,286 downwards.
GGACAAAAGGGGAGGAAAGTGGTCATTTTTTAGATCTAATAAACATGAAAATTGATTGTGATAATGATACGTTATTAATTCAAGTAAATCCAGAAGGGCCAACTTGTCACAAGGGTTCCGATACGTGTTGGCAAGAATCAAATACTGAAAATTACGGTTTTTTATCAAAATTAGAAAAAACAATAAAAAGCAAAAGAGTGAATAGTTCTTCACATAAAAGTTACGTAGCCTCACTTTTTGAGTTAGGAATCAACAAAATTGCCCAAAAGGTTGGAGAGGAAGCGGTGGAAGTTATCATTGAGGCGAAGGACAATAATGACAAACTATTTTTAGATGAAAGTGCGGATTTACTTTTTCATTATTTGATCTTATTGCAAGCGAAAGGATTTCAATTGGAGGATGTGGTTTCAGTTTTGAAGAATAGAGATAAGAAAAGTTAATTATAATAATTGTAACTGACTTTTAATTCTTTCAATTAGCATTGTTATTATTCGTTTGTTTAAATTAGTAGAGTTGTTCGAATAGAATAAATACTCATCGATTGTAAATAGCCCAATTACAATTCCAATTAACAAACTTCGGAATTTCATATCATTTTGAATACTGCTTTCAATAAATTGTAGTTTTTTATCAATTGTAAAAGTTTCAAAATTGGCTTTGCTTTTTAAAATATAATTATTAAAAATTTCAAAGAAAATATCATTTTGCAATTTTAAAATTGGGCGAAGCATTTGGTTTTGAAATAATTCTTCTGATGAAGTCTCGGAATTAAATAAACCTATAGTTTCTCCTCGAAATTCTTTTATAAATTGGTCTCTAAAAATCATTTTTTTTTAAAGGTATAAAAGGATTTAGTATTATACAAACAATAAGAATTTTAATTGCTTAGTTTATTATTAACTATTAAAACTTTACAAAAGTTTGAATTATAAACCCTAAATTTGAAAAAAAAACTGTCTATGAGATTTCACACGCGAAAATGGGTAAAACCGGAAGATTTAAATCCTAATGGAACTTTGTTCGGAGGTAAATTATTAGCTTGGATTGATGAAGAATTAGCACTTTATTCCATTATACAATTAGAAAATTCTAGAATTGTTACTAAACACATGTCAGAAATTAATTTTAGAAGTTCTTCAAAACAGGGCGATATCATTGAAATTGGAATTGATGTAGTGAAATTTGGAATTTCCTCATTAACATTACAATGTGAAGCTCGTAATATTATGACACGCGAAACGATTATCACAATTGAATCGACTACAATGGTAAGTCTTGGTGCGGATGGAAAACCCCAACCTCACGGAAAAACAGAAATAGAATTCATTAGAGACCGGTTAAAATAGACTATTCAGATATACTTTTGTCATCTAAATTTGAAGCTAATTCAAAAATCTCTAAGTCGAAATATTTAATAGAAGCAAATATATGGTCGAAAATATCAGCCATAATGTATTCATAATTTTCAAATTTCTTATCATTTGAAAAGGCATAAATTTCTAATGGAATACCACTCTGTGTAGGTTGTAATTGTCTACAAAGCAAAATCATATCTTTATTTAAACTTGGGTAATTGTGAAGATATTGTGTGATATATTTTCTAAACAATCCAAAATTAGTTAGGTTTCTACCATTAATTGCAATTGATTTATCAATACTATTTTTAGAATTAAATTTTTCGATTTCCTCTTGACGATGAACAATATAGGAATTTATTAATTGGATTTTCTTCAAATTCTCAAGTTCATTTTCATTCATAAAACGAATACTTTTCGCCTTAATTAAGACGTGTCTTTTTATCCTTCTTCCGTCGGAATTCAACATTCCACGCCAGTTTCTGAAGGAATCAGAAATCATACTGTACGTAGGAATTGTAGTAGTGGTATTGTCAAAATTTCTAACTTTTACGGTAGCCAAATTAATTTCGATTACATCTCCATCGGCACCAAATTTGTCGAATGTAATCCAATCACCAATTCGAACCATATCATTCAAGGAAACTTGAACGCTTGCTACAAAACCAAGAATTGTGTCTCGAAAAATTAAGATAATAATTGCCGAGGCAGCTCCAAGAATGGCTAATAGTTTTTGTGTGTCAATATCAAAAATTTCGGAAACAATAATAATTATTCCAAAAATCCAAAACACAATCATGATTACCTGTATATAACTATCAATTGGTTTGTCAGTGTATTTCGGAGTTTGTTTAAGATGATCTCTTAAGGCATTAAAAATAGTTCTAATAATCCAAAGAAGCAATAAAACAATATAAACTCCAATTAATTTTCCGAATACAGTTTCCCAATATGTAAAATCATTTAATATTATAGGCACCGATTTATAAATAAATAACAACGGAATTAAATGAGCAATATATTTAGCTGTTTTATTTGAAACCAATAAATCATCGAATTTAGTTTTGGTTTTTTTTGCAATTAAAATCATAACTTTAACCAAAACTGTCCTGAAAACAAGATAGATAGTATAGGATAAAACGCATAAAAAAATTATGTTTAAAGCGGTATTAATATACGAAGCTATTGAAGCGTGTAAGCCCCAACTTTTCAATAAAGGCTCGTGCCATCCAAATATATTTTCTACTAGTTTATGCATTTTTTAAATATTTTTTTTCAATGAAAAAGGTTGCAAAAGGGAGGAGGGAAGCCAGTAAAATAAATCCAAGGCTTAGAAAGTTCCAATTTTGAGATTTTTTCAATAAAATTGCCAAAGCAACATATCCAATAAAAAGCATCCCATGTGTCATTCCAATAGGGTATAACAATTTATGATATAAAATAAAATCAGTTCGTTTTATAAAAAGCATATTTGAAAATAATGCCAAATAAGTTATTCCTTCAAGGATAGCAATAATTTTAAAAATTTTAAGCACTTTATTAAAAATTAGAATTACAAATTTAACTATTATCATTGATTAATATCAAAATAATCAAAAAGTAATTTACTTTTGCATTAATTACATTAGTATTTATGAGTAAACGAGATCTAAATAAATACCTTAACGAACTTGATAAACAGCAATTAGAAGACCAAATCATTGCATTATATGACAAGTTTCTTCCTGTGAAAACCTATTATAATTTCGTTTTTAATCCCAATGAAAAAAAATTAGTTCATGAATGTAAACTCAAAGTTTCAAATGAATATTTTCCTGTTTTTGGCAAAAGACCTAAAGCAAGGCGATCTATTGCTCAGAAATTTATAAAACACTTTATAACGTTAGGCGTTGATCCATTTATTATTGCCGATTTAATGTTATATTCTATCGAAATTGCTCAAACTTTTTCAGCTGAAAGAATCATTAAACAAGAATTATTTTATAAAAGTTTACTTAATTCTTTTGAGCAAGCTATTAGTTTTATGATTGCAAATGGGGTATTATATGAATTTAAAAATAGGGTGGAAGCCATTAGATCCGAATCAGAATCCCAAGAATGGTTTAATATTTTCGAGTTCAATGCTATAATTGAAAGATTTGAATATTAAAAAAAGTTATGATATATACTTTATTAATGATTGAATAACCCTTTTTTAAGTGTATTTTTGCAAAAATCATAATTTAAAATAATGCCACATAAAGAGTTAGAAATTGAAATTGAAGATAAAAAAGAACTTTATGGGTATCAACAAGGCGACATTGACGCTATTTTAGAACGCTTAGATAATGCTCCTAAAAACCATCATTTATTATATCAACTTCCCACTGGTGGTGGTAAAACCGTAATATTTTCTGAAATTGTCAGACAATATATTGCCAAGCATGATAATAAAGTAGTTGTTTTAACGCATCGTATCGAATTATGCAAGCAGACTTCAAAAATGCTTAAAGGGTTTGATGTGAAAAATAAAATCATCAATAGTAAAATCAAAGAATTGCCCGATCAAAATGATTATTCTTGTTTTGTGGCAATGGTTGAAACGTTAAAAAACCGTATCAATGATGAAAAATTACATTTAGATAATATTGGCTTGGTTATTATTGATGAAGCGCATTATAACTCCTTCAGAAAATTATTAAGTTCCTTTAAAAACGCTTTTATATTAGGAGTAACCGCAACGCCATTAAGTTCTAATGTGAAATTGCCAATGAACGAAAATTACGATGAGTTGATTGTTGGTGACACAATTGCCTCTTTAATTAACAAAGGTTTTCTTGCAAAAGCGATTACATATAGCTATGATGTGGGATTAACGTCATTAAAAGTTGGAATTAATGGAGATTATACGGTAAAATCATCTGATGATTTATATTCCAATATGGTAATGCAAGAAAAATTACTTCATGCGTATACTGAAAAATCGTTGGGGAAAAAAACCTTGATTTTTAATAATGGAATTAATACTTCTCTGTTTGTTTATGAAACTTTTAGAGAAGCTGGATATATTATTCGTCATTTGGATAATACCTGTAGCCCTGAAGAGCGAAAGGATATTTTGAATTGGTTCAAGAAAACCCCAGATGCAATTTTGACTTCAGTAGGTATTTTAACTACCGGATTTGATGAGCCTACTGTGGAAACCATAATTTTAAATAGAGCTACAAAATCCTTAACATTATATTATCAAATGATAGGTCGTGGTTCTCGAAAACTAGCTAATAAAAATACTTTTAATGTAATTGATTTAGGAAATAATGCAGCTCGATTCGGACTATGGAGTGCACCAATTGATTGGCAACATATTTTTAAATCACCCGAATTTTATCTTGAAAATCTTCGTGACGATGTTGAAATTGAACTTTTTTTCAAATATCAAATGCCACCAGAATTAAGAGAAAAATTTAAAAACACAGCGGTTGTATCTTTTGATATTGACGAAGAACATAAAAAGATAATTTCTCAGAATTTACGTTCAAAAATCGTTTTAGAAAAATCTTTGGAACAACACGCTTCAATGTGCGTTGAAAATTCTGATGATTTGAAAGAAGCAAAAATCTTAGCCCGTGAACTTCAAGATGATGTTGAATGTAGAATGAAACGCTATTCTTCTTGCTTAAGTCATTGCTCGAAAAATTACCGCGAATGGCTGGTTGATGATTATAAAATCAAATTAAACCTTTTAATAGGAAAAAAAATACGAGAAGCACTATTCGATTAATTAATTAATAATAATATGTCAAAGCAATTTTCCGATTTAGGAGTTTCAGAATTATTAGTTAAAAGTTTATCCGATTTAAAAATTTCAATTCCAACAGAAATTCAAGAGAAAGCTATACCGATTTTACTTGCTAAAAGCGACGATTTTGTAGGTATCGCAAAAACTGGAACGGGAAAAACAGCTGCTTTTGGTATGCCATTATTGCAATTAATAGATTTGAAAGCAACGAATATTCAAGTGATAATATTAATTCCAACTAGAGAATTAGGACATCAAATTTTGAGTAATTTAGAGTCGTATTCTAAATATTTACCCGAAATTTCTATAGCCGCAATTTGTGGTGGAATCCCAATAAAACCTCAAATAGAACGCTTAACTCTTCCAACTCATATTGTAATAGCCACACCAGGTCGTTTGATAGATTTAATCCAACGCAAAGCAATAAACATCAAGGAAACTAAGTACTTGGTTCTTGATGAAGCTGACGAAATGGTTTCGATTTTAAAAGAGGGTTTAGATGAAATTGTAGCTGAATTACCAAAAAAAAGAAGAACATTTTTGTTTTCAGCAACAATGCCAGGAACCATAAAACAATTGGTTCAAAACTATATGTCAAAACACGTTACTGAAGTAAGTGCTAATATGGAAACCGTCGGAAATCAAGGAATTGACCATCAATTTGTGGTGGTAGATCCAATTGAAAAATTAGATGTTTTGATGCATTTTCTTTCATCAAAAGAAGGAGAACGTGGAATAATTTTTTGCAAAACAAAAGCTGCTGTCAACAAATTAGCTAAGAATTTAGCCATAAATAGATTTTCTTCGGGTGCAATTCACGGAAGTTTGACACAACCTATTCGTGACAGAATTATGAGGCAATTTCGCGAAGGAAATATTAATATTTTGGTTGCCACAGATTTAGCTGCAAGAGGAATTGACGTTCAAGCGATTTCGTATGTTGTAAATTATCACTTACCAGATGTTTATGAAACATACGTGCATCGAAGTGGAAGAACTGCACGAGCTGGAGACAAAGGACTATCTTTAACAGTTTTACAAAAAGAAGAAGTAGTTGAAATTGAAGGATTTGAAAAAGAATTGGGAATTAAATTTATTCCATTCAAAAAACCAGATCCCATTAGTATTGATGAAAATAATGCGTTTTTATGGGCTAAACAAATTTTCAAAACAAAACCAAATCACGAATTGGCTCTTGAATTAAAAGACCGAATCAAGAGGGTTTTCCATCATTTGACTAAGGAGGAATTAATTGAAAAAATGTTGGCTAATTATATGTTGCAAAACAAAGAAGTCATTGTAAATAATAAGGTTAAGAAGAAGACAAAGTAGTTTGCTGTATTACACGAAACGTTACAATTTAAACTCTTTAATTTATAACAAAATCGATTGAAATACAAAAATTTTTAGAAATGTTTAAAATAATTGTTCTATTTCTTTTGTTTAACAATAGATTTCCTCAATTATTTTTTCTTTGCTATGTTAGGATAATTTTCTTCTATTTGTTTTTTACCTGAATAAAAAATATTCCAAATTGTAAAAAACATATAAAACGCAAAAATAACTCCACCTACAATAAAAAATCCTATACTCATGTTGTTCTTCTTTGTCGGATTACTAATGCAAATAATAAAATTGTACCAGGCCAATGGGCGGAATAAAGGGCTTCTTCATGTCTTCCAAGAATACCTAATGTTATTGAGTACAACATGCAAATAAATGCTATAATAACAGGATACCACTTAAAAATAAATAATCTCATAATAGTTGTTTTAATTTGTATTAATTAATTTTGTTTAAACAATTTAAAAATCATCTCAGGTATTCTAACATATAATAAATGGAACAAAAAAATATTATCTTTATATTTTGATTTTTTGTTTTATCATAACATTTACTAAAGTGTTTATTTTATTCAATTAAAGATATTTTGGTAGTTAATTTAAATTTTTAAATTATTTATATTGAGTTTAAAATTAAATAATTTTAACCAAAAATGATTTAGTTTTTACAAATATAATTAATTATATTTTTGATAGTATAAAACAAAAGTTAATTTCAAAATAAATATACTTAAATGTTTACGGAAAATTTATTTTAAATGAACTATAATTTATATTATGTAAAATAGAATATTTTAAAAACACTCTACTCTTGTGTGAATTAATAATAAAGTATAAATTTACAAAAAGTATTTAATTTATATATATAATGAAAACTATTGCTACACGTATCGCTGATTTTTTAAAGCAATTCCCTCCGTTTAATAATCTTTCAGCTGAAGAATTGACAATTGTGGCAATAAATATTCGCGTTATTAATTTAGAAAAAAATAAAACTTTATTTCAAATAAATGATATCTTACACGACAGTTTTTATATGGTTGCGTCAGGTGTTATAAATTTATCCGTAATTTCTGATTCCGAAGAAACACTTTTAAATAAATGTTTTGCTGGTGATGTCTTTGGCTTACGTCCCTTTTTTGCAAAAAATAATTATATGATGACGTCAAAAGCTCTGGAAGAATGTATAGTTTACGCAATTCCAATTGCAACATTCAGACCATTTGTAGCGCAAAATGCAGAAGTTTTGAATTTTCTTCTAGAAAGTTTTGCCAATAATTCAAATAATCCGGCCGATAAAGAAAATAAAGGAAAATTACTTTCCGACAATGTTTCTTACAATTCAAAATCTACTGAAATCCAATATTTTCAATCATTAACCTACAATAAATCACCTTTAAAAGTAACTCCAAATCAAAATATTAAGGATGTTGCACAGTTGATGACGGACAATTTAGTTGATAATGCAATCATATCGGAACACAACTTCCCCATTGGAATTGTTACAGATACAGATATGCGAACAAAAATTGCAACAGGGCGTGTTGAGATTACTTCTACAATTAATAAAATAATGACATCTCCAGTAATTACAGTTGCTGAAAACTTATCGTTAGCCGAAGCGCAACTGCTATTGTTGAAAAACAATGTCAGTCATTTGTGTGTTACAATTGATGGTTCTGATAAATCTGAAATTAAAGGAATTATTACTGAACATGATTTAATTGTTTCTCAAGCGAGTAATCCCGGAGTATTTATTAAAGAAGTTAAACGATCTCAAAATGTAAGTGATTTATCAAGAGTGCGTTCAAAACTATCAGATTTAGTTCAAACTTCATTAGCAAAAAACATCCCTTTAACTCATATATCCAATATTGTAAGTGAAATAAACCTTGCAATTATTAAACGTTCCATAGAATTAGCAATTTTAGATTTGGGCTCTCCTCCTGCTCGTTTTGCTTGGTTAAGTATTGGTAGTCAAGGAAGAAAAGAACAATTACTATTGACTGATCAGGATAGTATTTTGGTGTTTGAAGATGTTGCAGCTGAAAAATATCGGGATGTAAAGAATTATTTTATGAAATTGGCTAAAAAAGCGGTTTCTACTTTAGAAATCGTTGGATATGAACCTTGTCAAAACGGTCACATTTCAAGTAATATTCTTTGGTGTAAGTCATTGACTGATTGGGTAAAACAATATAGCAACTGGATGAATACTCCGGGTGAAAAAAACAATGAAATTAGTAGTGTATTTTTTGATTATGAAATTGCCTTTGGTGAACAAAAAATTGAAGATTCAATTACCGATATTATCTTTGTAAATGCCAAAAAAAATAAATTATTTTTTGACTATTTGGGTAATGATTCATTGAGAAAACCAGCTCCTTTAAGCTTTTTTAAAAAATTTAATATTGAAGAAACAGGATTAAATAAAGGTAAATTTGATATTAAAAATCGCGCAATATTACCACTAGTTGATGGTGCTAGATTATTTGTATTAAGTCATACTATAAAAGGAATAAACAATACATTTCTAAGATTTAAACAGTTGGCAATGGTAGATCAAAAGAATTCAGAAATTTATTTGAATTGCGCCGACGCTTTTCAAACTCTCTCAAAATTAAAAACTTCTGAAGGTATAAAATATGATAATTCAGGACAATATATAAACATAGAAGATTTATCTAAAGTGGATAAAGAAAGTTTAAAAAACGCATTGGCTCCTATAAAAGAATTGGAAGAATTAATAAAAGATAGTTTTCAACTGACTCAATTTTCTTAATATGTTAGATTGGTTTAAAAATATAAGTAAAGAATATCCCGAATTTTGGAAGCAATATCTTTCTAAATTTGAGAAAAAATCAAAGCGATATGTCTCGTTGAGTATTACTTCAACAGGACCTAATCTCCAAAAAGATGTTATTCTATCGTTTGGTGCTGTAGCTATTGAACAAGATAGTATTCGTATTGGAGATAGTTTTGAAGTAATCCTTTTACAATATATTTATTTGCACGATAATGGATTGTCCAATGAATTTATTATTAAAAGTACTCAGCCGAAACTTGGTGAACGAGAAGCTATTCAAGCATTTGTAGAGTACATTGGAAATGCAACCTTAGTTGGCCACAGAATAGATAACGCTGTGAATTTGATAAATGTTGCACTTGAAAAATTAGATTGTGGTAGATTAAAAAATGAAGCTTTGGATATTGAAATTATGTATCAAAAACTAAACGATCTTTCTGAAAAACCTGTTTCTATTGATGAATTATGCACCAATTTTAAAATACCAATTGCTACGGAGGTAGTATTATCACCTGAAGAAGCCTATACAATTGCAATTTTGTTTATAAAATTAAAGACCAGATTGGGATTAACATAAAGAAACTATTTTTTCAAAATTTCCGTGATTGCTTATTGAAACTGGTTGTATTCTTTTTTTATTAGTTTTTATTAGACAAGGAATTCCTTCCATTTTGATTATTTCGTTTGTTCTATTTAAGAATTTAACACTTTCAAAATCAGTTTTATTTAGTACTGAAACGGTATGAATATAATCATTATTAATTTCTGTTTTTGTATAATATAAAACGCCTTTATTTATAACCATTCCGATTGATTTGTCGGTGTCAAAACATTCAAATTTTATCGGATTATAGATTCTAATTCCAGAAATTCGATTGAAAATTTTGTAGGCAGATTCCTTCCTACTCCATAAATTCCAAACCATATTTTCAGGATTATCAGATTTTGAGATAAGTAATTGTTCCTGTTTTGTGAATATTTTATCTAAATATCCTTTTCTTTTCCAATTGCTTTCTTTTAGTGCTAACTCCAAATCAACAATATCATTTCCTATCATTTTTCGGATAATTTGGTTTCAATTATTTCTAAAGCAGCTTTAATAGTCAACATTTTTTCCATCGATTGGTTGTCGATATCAATGGCAAAAGCTTCTTCAATATCTAATATAATATCGACTAAATTAGCAGAATTAATATTCAAATCAGTAATAAAATCAGTTGTTTCGGTGAGATTTTTAAATGCTTCTTCATTATTAATGAACGGCTTTATTATAGCTTTTAATTTTGTAATTGTAACTTCTTTATCCATTGTTTTATTATTTAGTTTTAATATTTTTTAAATACGACACATCCATTTACATCCCCAAAACCAAAACTTGCTTTGATGATAATATTCAAATCTTTTTCAATCAATTTTTGTGGTATGCGACTTTCGTCAATTATTACAATAATTTCAGGATGCAAATCCACACAATTTATATTCGGAAAGATAAAACCTTGCTTCAATTGTAAAATAGTTGCAACACTTTCAATACTTCCAGACCCTGACAAACAGTGTCCAACCATCGATTTTAATGAATTTATATAAGGAAAATCCAATCCTTTTCTTTTTAATGCTTTACTCCAATTTTGAATTTCTAAACTGTCTTTTGAAGTTGCTGTTAAATGTCCATTGATTGCATCAATATCATTTGCTGAAATTCCCGAGTTTTCAATTGCTCTTGTAATGCATTTTTGAACTGCTGTTGGATTTGGTGCTGTCATTGTTCCTTCTCCTCGTTGACCGCCCGAATTGATATTTCCACCCAAAACTTCTGCATAAATTTTAGCTCCACGAAGCAAAGCACTTTCTAAATCTTCTAAGACCAAGGCTCCTGCCCCACTTCCAGGCACAAATCCAGAAGCGCTTTCACTCATTGGCCTTGAGCCACTATCAGGTGTTTTATTATGTTTGTAGGTACAAACTTTCATTGCATCAAAACCACCCCAAATGTAAGGTCCAGAATCACTTGTGCTACCTGCGAGAATTCGTTTGGCTTGACCAGATTTTATTCTTTCAAATGCAATCAATATACTTTCAGTTCCCGTTGTACAAGCAGATGAATTGGTAGAAACTTGATTTCCTAAACCTAATTTCCCACCCAAATAAGCACTTACGCCGCTATTCATTGTTTGTGCCACTGCGGTACTTCCTAATCTCCGAGTCTGAAAAGCATCAATTTTGTATATACTTTCTCTAAATTTGTCAATTCCAGAAGTGCCAGTTCCAAAAATAGTTCCGCTATCCCAATCGGGTTCATTATCTTTATTTATCAATAATCCCGCATCTTTCCAAGCATCAATTCCAGCAATTACGCCGTATAAAATACCTGATGAATTAAAATTTCTTAATTCTAATTCTGTAAAATAGTTTGATATTAATTCGGGTGAAATATCAGGAGTTCCAGATATTTGGCAAGAAAACTGCAATCTTTCCAATTCGCCATTGTGTTTTACACCCGAAATACCGTTTTTGATGGAATGAGTAAACTCGGATAGCCCTACCCCATTTGGAGCAACTACGCCAAGACCTGTTATTACTACTCTTCTATCCATTTACGTATTCAATTAATATTAAACAATAATGCCTGCTATTTCTCCCCGACAAACAATTTCGTCGTGTTCATTTTTCATTGTAACTTTACATTTTAATTTGCCAAAACGAAAATAAATTTTCTCAGAAATTACAGTCACTTTTTCAGCAGGAAATACAGGCTTCAAAAAATCTATATTCGTTGATGTTAAGGCAATTGAAGTATTTATACTAAATTCATTATTTAATAAATAAATACCTAAACAAACCAATCCTATTTGTGCCATAACTTCAGTCAAAATAACCCCTGGTGTAACAGGTTTTTCTTTAAAATGACCTTTATAAAATTCTAAATTTTCATTAAATGTAAATGTACCTTCAACCCCATTTTCATCTATTGAAACAAGTTCATCAACAAACAGAAAAGGTACTGAATAAGGTAATTTTGCTATTATTTCTTTATTGTTCAAATTGATATTGTTTACATTCTATAAAATTAAAATCGCAATAAAATTCTTTGAGCCGAAAAACCTGGACCAAAACTCAACATTAAACCTAATTCTCCTTTTTGAGGATTATTTTCCATAATTCGTTCTAAAACATATAAAACGGTTGCACTTGACATATTTCCATATAATTTTAAAACTTCCTTGGTATCATTGATATTTTTACCCAAATTAGAAAATAAATCTTCCACAGTTTGAACGATTTTTTTACCACCTGGATGGAATATTAAATGATTAATATTTTCAATAGTAAGCTTATTTTTTGCCAAAAAAGGATGAATTATTTCAGGAAAATGAGTTGCAATTGTATTTGGAACTTCCACGTCTAAAACCATTTGCAGTCCTGAATTGGTTAGTTTGAAACCCATCATATCGATTGCATCGTAAAAATGATACATTTCTTCAGATAAAATTTCTGGACCTTCCTCCTCTTCACAAGATGAAAGTAAAATACAAGCTGCACCATCCCCAAAAATAGCGGCACTTACAATATTTGCCATCGAAAAATCATTCAACTGAAAAGTAGCTGTTGGACTTTCTACCGCAATTACTGCGGCTCGTTTTCCGGGATTTGCTTGCAAGAAATTCTTAGCGTATATAATTCCTGAAATTCCCGCTGCACAACCCATTTCTGTAACTGGTAATCGAACGATATCTTGGCGCAATTTTAATTTGTTAATTAAATAAGCATCCAATGAGGGAATCATAATTCCAGTGCAACTTACTGTAATAATATAATCTAAATCTTCGGGGTTCCATTTTGCTTTTGCCAATGCTTTTTCCAAAACTTTTTCACCTAAATCAATTACTTCTCGAACATAAATTGCATTTCGTTCTTCGAAAGAAGTATTTGTAAAAACTTCTATTGGATCCATAATCGAGTAGCGTTTTTCGACTGCGGCGCCTTCGAAAATTTTCTTTACCTTTCGAATAAATCGATGTTCTTGACCTTCAAGCCATGTATCTAAAAAAGGCATAATTTCCTCGGTAGTTCTAGAATATTTTGGTAATTGTTTACAAACCGTTTTAATTTTTACACTCATATTTTCTTCAGCATTTTCATCTATTATCTATTTGTCTCTCATCTTTTTTTCTTAACCGCAAAGAGCACAAAGTTTTACGCAAAGTTCACAAATTATTTTAGTCACGAATTATCACTAATTATTTTTAAATCTATTATCTCTTCGTCTTTTATCTTTTTGCCTATTTCCGAATAATCCATTGGTATCTAAAAGCCCATTTCCATTGGATTATATATTTTTTAAAATCTAATTTCTTTGAAAATATTACTAATTCTTCTTTTTTAAAACCTCGTAATATTGAGGTCAATCCATCTTCACGAGACATTGAATTCAATTGAAACAGGAAACAAATTATTTGAAATAATCTGTATGCAATCCTGCTTCTGTGTAAATCATTGATTACAATTCCAAGTTTTGAATTGGCATAAAATGTAGTCAATAAACTTTCAATTTCTTCATTTTTAAAATGATGCAAGGTCAATGTACACAATATAATGTCATATTTTAATTGGCTGAAATCGAATTCAAAAATATCTTCACATTTAAAGGTAATATTAGAATAGGTTTCTGATAATTTTTCGGCGTGATTTACAGTAAAGGCATTCGCATCAATTCCAATTAAAACAAAAGAATAATTATTCTCTTTTCCATAATTTGACAAGACTCGCAACAAATCTCCATTTCCACAACCTACGTCAACAATCGTTATCAATCTTGATTTTGGTACCGTTAAAATCAATTCTTTTACACCGTTCAAAGTCAATGAATTTCCGCCTAAAAACTGATTTATTTCAGCAATTTTATCCAATGCTTCCCGCAATACTTCACCTTTCAAAGTGAAATCATCCATTATTTCTAGAGCATCGGTCCTATATTTTGTGTTTATAGACATGTTTTATCTAAAGTATTGGTTTTCCGTGCGTTTTCTTAATGATAACTAACAATAAAAATGGAAATTGTACTAATATACGCATTAAAATTGATGAAATGCGAGGTTGTTGTAAAAGATTGGCTATAAAACGACCTGTTTTTAATCTTTTCTCAAAATTAAATTTCCACTGTTTGACATATTCTTTTTCTAATGTAGCTCTTGAAGTACTTTCACAATCATAATAATTTAGTACTAATTCTGAAGCAATTTTCGCACTGTGAATTGCCATTGCCATTCCATTTCCACACAAAGGATGAATTAATCCAGCAGTATCTCCAATCATCAAAATATGATTTTTAACAGCTTCTTTTTTATCAAATGATATTTGTCCAATTGTTAATGGTTTTTCAAAAATCAAAGTGGATTTTTCAAATAGTATTTTCAAATGTTGATTTTCAGAAAGCACCAATTTTTGAAACTCCTCATTATTTTTATATAATTTATAAGTCTCGTAATTGGTAATGTAACATATATTAACGGCATTATTTTCAACTTTAGAAACGCCGCAATAGCCACCATTAAAATTATGTAAACCTACCAAATCATTAGGAAAATCTCCAGTATAATGTGCTTTAACAGCCAACCAATGTGACTTTTTAAGAATAAAATTTCTATTTAATTTAACATCAATAGCAGAACGTTTTCCAAAAGCTCCGATAACTATTTTTGATTTTAATATAGTTCCTATTGAAGTCGTAATTGTAAACTCGTCATTATCAAAGATTACATTTTCAACAGTTTCTTGAAGAAAAATACAACCATTAGCTATTGCTTTATTGTATAAATAAAAATCCAAAGCATATCTGCTAATTCCAAATCCACCCAAAGGCAATTCAGTGGTAATTGTTGTTCCGTTTTGGGTTGAAAATTGAAGTTTAGTTATTAAAGTAGGATTTATTTTTAATATATCAATTCCGAGCCATTCGAAATAAGGAAGCACTTCATTAGAAATATATTCACCACAAACTTTATGTTTTGGATAGCCATTTTTCTCTATTACCATTACTTGAAGTCCAAGTTTAGACAAATGAATAGCAGCAGTTAATCCGGCTAAACCTCCTCCTAAAATTAAAACTTCTTTTTGATTTTTCATATTAGGTAAATTTAAGGAATTGAATTCTTAAATCTAACAACGATTATAATAGATTTAACAAGATATTAGCTACTGAAAATTCTAAAATAATAATTTCATAAAAAAAAGGCTGCTTCGTTTCCAAAGCAGTCTTTTCATTTTAAAAAATCTCTTTACAATTTCCCGTTTTTAATTTCTTCAACAATCTCAGGGTTCAATAAAGTGGTGATGTCTCCAAAATTAGTGAAGTCACCTTCTGCAATTTTACGCAATATTCTTCGCATAATTTTTCCTGATCGCGTTTTTGGCAATCCTGAAACAAACTGAATTTTATCAAGTTTTGCAATAGGGCCAATTTGATCAGAAACCAATTGGTTGATTTCTTTGACTAAATTATCTCGATCTCTACTTTCTCCAATTTCTTTTAAAATCACATAACCATACAACGCATTTCCTTTGATATCATGCGGAAAACCGACGATGGCACTTTCTGCAACAGCTGGATGTTCGTTTATAGCATCTTCAATGGGTGCTGTTCCAAGATTGTGTCCCGAAACGATAATCACATCGTCAACACGTCCTGTAATTCTGTAATATCCTGTTTCATCTCTCAACGCCCCGTCACCAGTAAAATATTTGCCTGGAAAGGCGGAGAAATAAGTTTCTTTGTACCGTTTATGATCTCCCCAAATGGTTCTTGCAATTCCTGGCCACGGAAATTTGATACACAAACTTCCTGTAACTTGGTTGCCTTCAATTTCGTTGCGTTTTTCATCCATTAGAACTGGTTGAATTCCAGGTAATGGTAAAGAAGCATAGGTAGGTTTTGTTGGTGTTACAAATGCTATTGGCGCAATCATAATTCCGCCAGTTTCCGTTTGCCACCAAGTATCTACAACTGGGCAACGCTTCCCTCCTACGTGTACATTATACCAATGCCAAGCCTCTTCATTAATAGGTTCTCCAACAGAACCAATTACTTTTAAAGAAGTAAGCGGGAATTTTTGAACGAAATCTAAACTTTCTTTTGCCAAAGCACGAATAGCCGTTGGCGCGGTATAAAACTGAGTTACTTGGTGTTTTTCGATAACTTCCCAAAAACGACTAAAGTCAGGATGCGAAGGAACTCCTTCAAAAATTACAGTCGTCGCACCATTCAATAATGGGCCATATAGAATATAGGAATGTCCGGTAATCCAACCGATATCTGCGGTACACCAGAAGACGTTATTTTCTTGATAATTGAAAACATTTTTAAAAGTATAGGCAGAATAAACCATATATCCCGCGGTTGTGTGCACCATTCCTTTTGGTTTTCCTGTTGAACCAGAAGTGTAAAGTATGAATAATGGATCTTCAGCGTCCATTATTTCGGCTACATTATTATCTGAAGCTTCGTCTAATAAAGGTTGAAGCCATTGATCACGACCTTCTTTCATTGAGATATTAGAATGGATTCTTTTAGCAACCAATACTTTTTCAACGCAAGGACAATTATCCAAAGCTTCGTCAATAATTCCTTTTAAGTCGATCGTTTTGTTTCCACGAAATCCTCCATCAGAAGTGATGACCATTTTACAATCGCTATCGTTGATTCTTGTTGCAACCGCAGAAGCTGAAAAACCAGCAAATACAACGGAATGTACAGCACCAATTCTTGCACATGCCAAAGTAGTTATTGCCAATTCAGGAATCATTGGTAAATATATACAAACACGGTCTCCTTTTTTAATTCCTTGCTCCCGAAGTACATTTGCCATTTTACAAACGCGTTCGTGCAATTCATTATACGAAATATGTTGTGCCGCTTCACTTGGGTCATTTGGTTCAAATATAATAGCGGTTTTATCTCCTTTTCGTGCCAAATGCCTGTCAATACAATTCTTTACAATATTCACTTTTGCACCTACAAACCATTGGATTTTTGCTTCAGCCATATCAAAATCAATTACTTTTTCCCATTCTTGGTACCACGTAAAATTTTCTGATGCCACTTTTCCCCAGAATTTTCTTGGCTCGCGAATTGATTTATTGTAATGTTTGAAATACTGTTCTAAATTGTCAATTTTGTAGTAACTCATTTTTATTTAATAATTAATTGTTTATTCTTTTGGAATCATAATCACCCATTAAAGCATAATATCCAAACGTTCCCAAACCCAAAACTATTAAAGGAGTCAGAATAAAAAGTATAATAATTCCAAAAACCAAATCCTCTTGTTTGTCAGAAACAAATTTTGGTAATCCAAACTCAAAAATGCAAAAATAGGCGGCAGCAATAGCAAGTGCTATCCATACCATTCCTAAAACTCGTTTTAATTGATTCATAAATATGTACTTAATCGTGAATATTTTTATCGTTATTTTTAATGTAAACCATTCCAATTATAAAACAAATAGAGGCAATAACAATTGGGTACCACAGTCCTTCAAGATAAAATTCTGGCTGTCCAGCATCTTTTGCGTGTGTTACCAAATAGGTTGAAATTGCAGGAAGTAAACCTCCAAATATTCCATTTCCAATATGATAAGGCAATGACATTGATGTATATCTAATTTTCACTGGGAACATTTCAACAAGAAAAGCTGCAATTGGACCGTAAACCATTGTTACAAATAATACTTGAATAAATATCAATAATATCAATGACCATTTATCACTATTGTTGATTTTGATTGTCGTTTTGACTTCTATTTTTGGTTTTCCATCCACAACCATTACATCTCCATTTTCTAATGATACCGTTTTTACCTCAAGCAATGTAGTTGCATCAGAATATACTTTGTTTGTAGTATAAATTGAATCCATTGTTTGTTTTTTGTTCTCTTTTAATTCTGCTAAAAAAGTAGTTTTTTCAACAATTTCAGTTTTATTTTTAACAGAAGTTGTTTCATACATTGC
>SHWW01000037.1 GCA_009693635.1 Flavobacteriaceae bacterium | reverse complement strand
CACAAACACAATCCTGAAGAAATTGCTGAGGTTACTCATTAATAATAAATTCAAAAAAACTTGATAGCTGAAATAAAATATTGGATTTGTTTATTATCGGTTTGCAGATTGTAAACTAATTTAATTTATTAGTGATGAATATAATATCATGGATTGTAAAATAGCAATATCTGTTGCGGGGTTATTTTGTAAAAAAGGTCTTAACAAAAAAGAACCTTCATTTCAGGAATCACTTTGATAAATAATTAGTAATATATTATTAATTAAAAGCACTATTTATCCTTGAAAATCATCGCCATTATCGCCACCACCTCTTTGCGGTTTAGTTTTATCTTCTTTTTTCTTATTGAATCTGTAAGTAAAGGATAACGTAATTTGTCTCATCCTCCATTGTATTTCTGTATAAGAATTTAACAGGTTTGGAATGTTAGTTTCGTACATTCTTTTTCTGGAATTAAAAACGTCTTGAACATTTAGGGCGATGGTTGCTTTGTCTTTGAATACGTCTTTACTGAAGCCTAAATTCGCGCCTACTACCCCTAAAGCTCGCCCTTGAGCATTGATTTCAGGACTGTTATAGGTTACGTTGGTTTGCCAGTCAATTTTATAAGGCAAGGTCACTTTTGATGTTAATCTGGTGAACCAAGAAGATGCCGTATTGTCAAGATTTTGAGTTACTACTACGTTTTGAGAATTGGTATAGGAGAAATCGCCTTTTACTTGGTATTGATAAAAATTGAAATTACTATTTAATTTCCACCATTTGTATGGGGAATAATTTAATGTGAATTCAAATCCGTAGCGGTATTCTGTTGCTAAATTAATTTGTGTACTCAAAATTACAGGAGTTCCATTTACAAAATCGCCACTTTCTCGGCGGATATATTGAAAAGAATTGGATGTTTTGTTTGCATACATTGACGTATTGAAAGTAAGTTTTCCCAAACGCTTTAAGTAACCAAAATCAATAGCATCAGTGAATGCTGGTTTTAAATTTGGATTTCCTCTAAAGATATTTATATTACTTGAATAATTTGAAAACGGGTTTATTTGGCGTCCTCTTGGTCTTGAAATTCTTTTGCTATAGCTTAAAGAAACGCTACTTTCGTCAGAAATTTCATAGGTAAAAAAGGCGCTAGGAAAGAAATTACTGTATTTTTGCGTATTGAAATCGTTAGTTACCAACTCGTTGATTTCGATTTTTGAATTCTCCCAACGTAATCCAAATAAGAAAGAGAATTTTTTGACTTTAGTACCAAATTGAGAATACAAAGCATTTATGGATTCGCGATAATCAAGAATATTGGTATACCGATTGTTGGGAGTGTAAATCTCACCCGTACCTATAGTTCCTACTTTAAAATCAGTAATTAATTTACCAAAATCACCTTTGTAACCAAATTCTAATTGATTTGCTTTTCCAAAAGGAAGTACATAATCAGACTGAATTATGTTACGGTTTTGATTTTGTTCGTTACTGGTTTTTTCTGTAATTGAGCTCGTGATTAGCGAAACATCATTATCTGTATTTTTAGAAAATGAACCGTCTAGTGTGAATTTATGCCCGTCGCGTTTGAATTTTTTTGTGAAATTCGTTGTATATTCTGTATTCACACCTTCATTTATCTGATCGCTGTATCGGTAGTTGGTGTTGGTGTAAACATTGTTTACATCAAAATTTTTATAGGAAACTGTTTCG
Organism: Flavobacteriaceae bacterium; assembly: GCA_009693635.1. GTDB lineage: Bacteria > Bacteroidota > Bacteroidia > Flavobacteriales > Flavobacteriaceae > Flavobacterium. Next base: position 18,812 of record SHWW01000037.1, on the reverse strand, counting down.
GGATTATCACCGTTATTTTTTCTAAGATTTACGGCATTAGACCAAGTTGTAGTTTTATCGATATATATATCTATTCCAAAATTAGAGTTGTATCCTTTGCTCAAACGTTCGTTCGAACGAAATTCATTAATATAATTTCGGGTAGAACCATCGGCGTTTATATATTCGGTATTGAATTTATAATAGCCAGGATTAGTTCTATAATTGTATCCTGTTGTGGTGAAAATATTAAATTTTTCTGATTTATAATTTATATTTCCAGAAAGACCATAATTTTCAGGATTTCCTGCAGAGGCAATAACAGTTCCGTTAAGACCTTTGTTTTTACCTCTTTTGAGAATGATATTCAAAAGACCTCCACCACCTTCAGAATCATAACGAGCAGAGGGATTGGTTACCACTTCAACTTTATCAATTGCATCGGCAGGAATAATACGTAAAGCTTCAGCAATGTTAATTGCATTAGAGGGTTTTCCATCGATTAGAATTCGAACATTTGAATTTCCTCTAAGGCTTATGGCTCCGTCAGAATCTACAGAAACCGAAGGAATGTTATCCAAAACATCACTCACAGTTCCACCTTTAACCATTAAATCAGACCCTACATTATAAACTTTTTTATCCAGTTTTATTTCTACAGTAGTTTTTTCACGAATTACAACTTCACTCAATTGATTGGCATCTTGCTCTAGTGTAATTAGCCCTAAAGCTGCACTTTCTTTATAACTTTGTTGTTTTAGTTCAGTGGCTTTAAACGAGATAAATTCGATTTTTACATCGTAACTACCGGCATTTATTTCAATATCAAATTCTCCTTTAGCATTCGTAATACCACCAAAGATTACTTTGGGGTTTCTGTTATTTACTAAAGTTATAGTTGCGTATTCCAGAGCTTGTTTACTTACTTTTTCGATTACAGATCCAGTAACTTTAACTTTTTTGGTTTCAGGTCTTGTTTGTCCGAAAGTTAATATTGAAAACGAAAGAGCGATGAAAGTAATTACCGTTTTTAATTTATTCATATAATTATATTCTGTTTTTTATTCTTAGACTGTAAAAGTAAAAATTGGTTTAGGCTTGACTTCACAAAGGTTTGTTAAATTAAATTATTAAAGAATTTCAGGTGTTTTTTCGCTAGGTCTTACTATCACTGCTTTGTTGCCATTGATTACGATGGGCCTTTCAATCAGAATTGGATTTAACACCATTATTTGTATTAGTTCGTTGTTTGTATACGTTTTGTTTTTGAAATTTTTAAGCCATATTTTTTCTTTTTTTCGAATCAATTCTATTGGGTTTATACCTAACTTTCCAATAATTGAATCTAGTTCTTTAAATGTAAGCGGTGTTTCCAAATATTTTATTACTTCAAATTCCACATCTGAATGTTTTAATAAACTTAGACATTCTCTTGATTTTGAGCATCTTGAATTATGATAAATTTGTATCATTATTAATGGAATTAAATTTTTTACAAAGTAATTGATTTATACTTAAAATAATAGTTAAATTGGCTACTAAATTAAATTTCAATTTTATGTTTATAGAACAAGCTTACAAAGGAAATAATACGTGGTGGCGTGTTGTAATTACAGCCCTATTAACCACAGGAATTTTTATTGGAAATTTCATAATGTACTTTATGATGTCCGACAAACAAATGAAAGCAGCGTATGATTTAATGAAAGATATTCCAAATAATTTGAGTTTGGCAATCAATCTGTTACCTTTTGTGTTCCTATTGGGGATGCTTTTTGTTTTAGTTTATTTTTTAAATGAACGAAACATTTTAACCCTCACGACTTCAAGAAAAAAGGTAGATTTCAAAAGAATACTATTCTCATTTGGATTAATTGTTTTTATTTCAGTTTTAGGTTTTGCAGCGTCCTTTTATGCTGATAATTCAAATATTATCTGGAATTTTAATCCTGTTAAATTCTTTATTTTACTAACAATTAGCTTGCTTTTATTTCCTTTTCAAATTGGTTTGGAAGAATATTTGTTTCGCGGGTATTTGATGCAACAAATCGGAATTGTAGTCAAAAACAGATGGTTTCCGTTGTTATTTACATCAATTGTTTTTGGATTATTTCATAGTGCCAACCCTGAAGTTGCTGAAATGGGTTTTGGCGTGATGATTTTTTATATTGGAACAGGACTTTTACTTGGAATTATGACATTGATGGACGATAGCATTGAATTGGCTTTGGGTTTTCACTTAGGAAACAATTTGATGGCAGCATTGTTGTTAACTTCTGATTTTTCAGCATTGCAAACAGATGCCTTATTTCGATATTCAGGTGTTGAAAACAGTTCAAATACGCTCAATGAAATGATAATTTCCATTGCAATTACGTATCCAATTATCATTTTCGTATTGGCAAAAAAATACAAATGGACCAATTGGAAAGAAAAACTTACTGGTAAAGTAGGTCCAATTCAAGCTGAAGAAATTGTAATTAATGAATAAGCAAAATTACAATACTGTTCACCCAAATTTCAAATGGAATGGAATTTCTCTAGATAGAAAAAAACTACTTCTTGTTGCGTATGATTTAATAAAAGAAGGCGGCGATTTTGATAGAATTACGGGCGAATTTCTATTGGAATGGTTCAACAAAAAATCCTTTATTACGGTTACAACTTCAGGAACAACAGGCGTTCCTAAGAAAATCAATCTTGAAAAACAAGCAATGATCTATTCTGCATTGGCAACAGCCGAATTCTTCAATTTAAAAGCAGGAAATCGAGTTTTAAATTGTTTGTCAACAAATTATATTGCGGGTAAAATGATGCTTATTAGAAGTATGATTTTAGGTTTCGAAATGGATTTTGTAACACCAATTTCCAATCCATTGAAAGGCAACAGACATCATTACGATTTTGTAGCGATGGTTCCAATGCAAGTTCAAAACTCAATTTTGGAATTATCCAAAGTCAAAAAACTGATTGTTGGCGGTGTAAAAATTAGCGAAACGCTTCGGAATCAACTTTTAGAATTGCCTACGCAAATTTTTGAAACCTACGGAATGACCGAGACAATTACCCATATTGCTGTCAAGAAAATAGGAGAGAAGTCCTTCTCAGTTTTGCCCAACGTAAAAATCGCAACCGATGAAAGAAGCTGTTTGGTACTTATTGCACCAAGAATTTCGGACATAAATATTGTTACCAATGACGTTGTTGAACTTATTTCTGAAACCCAATTTCTCTTGTTGGGAAGAATAGATAATGTCATAAATAGTGGCGGTGTCAAACTATTTCCTGAGCAAATAGAGGCAAAACTATCCGATAAAATAAAGCAGCGTTTTTTTGTAATTGGAATCGCTGATGAAAAATTAGGCGAACAAGTACTTATCGTTATTGAAGGGAAATCAGCCATTATCGATGATTTGGTCTTTGAGAATTTATCGTTATACGAGAGGCCAAAAACAATTCGTTTTGTGCAAAAATTTCTAGAAACCGAAAGCGGAAAAGTGAAGCGAAAGGAAACATTGCTATAGATTTCATTGATTACAACAACAACGAATTTTTTTTTTTTTATTTTGGCGCACCCTCGTTTAGAACATTTAAAGAAATTTCACTATTTTTCGTTAAACTCGGTCATGCTGTGCGCTTCAATCTATGCTTCACTTCATTTCACAAAGGATTTCCGATTTAAGCCTTCACGCGAACCTCGATTTAAGAATAGCAATTTCCTGAAATAACTTATTGTAACGGTATAAATAAAAATACTTTTTGACGATTTTTTATATTAATTACTATTTTTGAAGCAAATACGCTAGTGAGTAGTCCCAATTTACCCAAAATTTTTACATAAGCGCTACTTTGATTGGAATTAACCTATTGAAAAAAACACGACATGCAATATAAATCAAATGGTAGAAGGAATTATAGAAGAAGCTAAACAATTCATTAAGATTTTTCCTAATCCAGCAGTTTCAGCGTTAAATCTTGTAAGTGAAGGTACTTTTAATTATGAGATTTATGATATGGTAAAGAAAATGGTTAAACAATAAATATAATTTTAAGTATTTAAGGCTTTATATTTCAACATTCATTTATCAAAATCTATGTCGAACTTAGCAAAGATTATTTTTCCATTTTGAAATAATAATCTGCTGAATTTTTTCCACTACCAAAAAACAAGAAGAATACAGCAATTCCAAGTGTTCCAAGTGATAAGAATAGATTTTGATAATTCATTACGCCAAAGAAATTGATAGCAACAGCTCCTAATAAAATAGGAAGTTGTGCAATAATGCACCAACGTGTTAACAATCCGAAAACAAGCATAATTCCACACATAATATGAGCAGCCGCAATGTAATGAAAAGTGAGCATTCCGCCCATAAAATTACTTACAGGAGCTATTAAATCTTCAAAACTTCTACTGTTTGTAATAAAAGAAATACCCTTAAAAATCAGAAATACACCAAGTGCAATCCGTAAAGCATCCAATGAAAAATGAGTGTTTTTGTTTGCCCATTTGTTCCAACTTTTTACTGTAGTATCCATAATAATTGATTTTAAATTCAATCTAAGGTACTGATAATTAGTTTACTATTTATTTTAAAGCATTAAATTTTTTAATCTACAAGGAAATCATTTTTAAGAATTTCAATTTCTGAAAGTGATTTTACGTTTAATTTCGATTTGGTCCAAGTTCTTGTGGGTTGAATTCGGATTTTCTTCCCTTGAATTGTAATGTCAATTGGCATAGTAAAATTAGGTTCAAACGCTTTCCAACGATAAGACAAAAAGTTGTTTTCAATTTTCATATCTAAGGCTGGAATAGTTGCAAATCGCAAATATTGATTGAAAACAGTCGTTAAATCGATACCGCTTTGCTCATTAAAATAATCAATAACCGTTTCAGTATCAATTATTTTATATTTGAAGTTATTGGAATAATCCAAAATAATTTTCCACCACTTTTCGTCGTTATTGATAATGTGCCGAATAGTGTTCAACATCAAAGCGCCTTTGTAATACATATCGCCCGAACCTTCATTGTTCACGCCATATTGACCGATAATTGGTTCATTATTTCTAATATTTTTCTTTAATCCGTTGATATAAATTTGTGCTTTTTCAAGTCCGTATTGACATTCCAAATACACCGATTCTGAGTAACACGTAAATCCTTCGTGAATCCACATATCGGCGATATCTTTCGAGGTAATGCTGTTTCCAAACCATTCGTGACCACTTTCGTGAATGATAATATAATCGAAAAGCAACCCAATTCCGGTGTCGGATAAATCCCTTCCCAAATATCCTTTTTTATACTTATTTCCATAAGCTACAGCACTTTGATGTTCCATACCTAAATAAGAAGTTTCAACTAATTTATAGCCATCTTCTTTGAACGGATAGTCGCCAAACTTACTTTGGAAACAATCCATCATCGGTTTTACTTCCTCAAATTGGGTTTTGGCTTTGGCTTCATTTTCTCGTAAAGCATAAAAATCTAAATCTAACCCTTTGTAGTTTTCTCCAAAATGAATGTAATCGCCAATATTCACGGTAATATCGTAGCTGTTAATTGGGTTTTTTACTTCCCAATCCCAACGGGTGTAACCGTTTTTCAAATCTTGATTGCCTATTAATCGCCCATTGGAAATATTCATTAATCCGTTTGGGACTGCCACTTTTATAGTTGCCCCAAAATCGGGTTCATCCGATTGAGAATCTTTACAAGGAAACCACAAGCTAGCACCTGTTCCTTGAACGGCAACTCCAATAAAATCTTTGTTATTGCTGTCTTTTTTGAAAACAAAACCACCATCCCAGGGGGCTTTTTTTGCTATCAAAGGTTTCCCTGAATAATAAAATCTAATTTTTTGTACAGAATCTTTGGTAAGTGCTTCATAAAAATTTATAAAAACCGCATCAAATTCTCTTTTGTAATTTAGTTTTTTAGAATTCAAAACAATGCTGTCAATTTGCATTTTTTCGAATAAATCCAATTGAATTTTAGGAGAGTTTAAAAGGACTTTAAATGTAATTTCGTTGTACCCTACAATTGATTTTTCATCAGGATTGATTTTTATATTCAAGTCGTAACGCAAAACATCATAGCACGAGCGTTCAAAACGCAATCCCCCTTTTAACGAGTCTTTTCTTGTTGTTGTTTCTTGTGCGGAAAGTACATTGACAAGCAATAATAGTAAGATAATTTTTTTCATAGACCTAAAAATAATCATGGTAAGCATCTTTTAAAATAAATTTCCAAATTAAAATAATAATTAAAATAATAAATGAAAAAGCTCTAGGATGTTCTAACCAATTCCAATTTGATTTTTCGTTTTTCATTTATTTACAAATATGGGATAGATTCCATTGTGATTAAATCCTTTATTCCATCATTATTAACGTCGACATAATAAGAATAAATTAGTTTTGTTTCGGTAAGTGAAATTACTTTAAAATCGATAACAAATTGCGGTCCAAAATAGAAAGAAATGGTATCGTTTTTAATTTTCCATTCTAAAAACAGCCCGTTGGTAGAACAAATATCATTTACAAATACCAACTCGTTGTAATACCTAATTTGTCCTGGTTGATTTGCAAAAGTAAATTCATCTCTCATACAATTGGGTTGGTGCGCATAATTGAATCTCTCGCCGTTGAAGATTACTTTGTCAAACGACCATCTTTTCAATAATAAAGCTACAGAAAATGTTGGATTTTGGATTGGGTCTTGATTTTCTTCATTATCTGATGAACAAGATAAAATTAGCAATGCAAATACAAGAGTAATTATTTTTTTCATTTATCTGATTTTACACCTGAATAACTCCTAAATTAAATTTCTTTTCGATAGGCGAGTGGTTGGCAGCTTCAATCCCCATGGAAATCCAAGTTCTCGTATCTAATGGGTCGATAATAGCATCTGTCCAAAGTCGGGAAGCTGCGTAATACGGGGAAACTTGTTCGTCGTAGCGTGCTTTTATCTTATTAAATAGTTCTTTTTCTTTTGCTTCGTCTACTACTTCTCCTTTTGCCTTAAGCGAAGAAGTTTCAATTTGTGCCAATACTTTTGCGGCTTGTATTCCTCCCATTACGGCTAGTTCGGCACTTGGCCAAGCAAATATTAGTCTTGGATCGTAGGCTTTTCCACACATCGCATAATTTCCTGCGCCATAAGAATTGCCAATAATAACAGTGAATTTAGGTACTACAGAATTGGCAACTGCATTTACCATTTTTGCACCGTCTTTAATAATTCCTCCGTGTTCTGATTTGGAACCGACCATAAATCCAGTAACATCTTGAATGAAAACTAATGGAATTTTCTTTTGGTTGCAATTGGCAATAAAACGGGTTGCTTTGTCGGCAGAATCAGAGTAGATAACCCCTCCAAATCGCATTTCACCCCCTTTTGTTTTTACTACTTTGCGTTGATTGGCAACAATTCCCACTGCCCAACCGTCAATTCTGGCATAACCGGTGATTATAGTTTGTCCGTAACCATCTTTATAAGTGTCAAATTCAGAATTATCAACCAATCTATTAATGATTTCCATCATATCATATTGCTCGTTTCTTGCTTTTGGCAAAATTCCGTAAATTTCTTTCTCATCAAATGCTGGTTTTTGAGATTTCTCTCTATTGAAACCCGCTTTGTCATAATCGCCAATTTTAGAAACGATACTTTTTATTCTATTCAAAGCGTCTTTATCATCTTTGGCTTTGTAATCGGTAACCCCTGAAATTTCAGAATGAGTTGTTGCTCCTCCAAGCGTTTCATTATCTATGCTTTCGCCAATTGCGGCTTTCACCAAATAACTTCCTGCCAAGAAAATACTTCCTGTTTTATCAACAATCATTGCTTCGTCACTCATAATTGGAAGATAGGCACCGCCGGCAACGCAACTTCCCATAACGGATGCAATTTGAGTAATTCCCATGCTACTTATTTGGGCATTGTTTCTAAAAATTCGTCCAAAATGTTCTTTATCGGGGAAAATTTCATCTTGCAAAGGCAAATAAACTCCTGCAGAATCTACCAAATAAATGATTGGTAATCGATTTTCCATAGCAATTTCTTGGGCCCTCAAGTTCTTTTTGGCTGTAATTGGAAACCAAGCACCTGCTTTTACGGTTGCATCATTGGCAACAACAATGCACTGTTTTCCTTTTATGTATCCAATTTTCACAACTACACCACCAGAAGGACATCCACCGTGTTCGGCATACATTCCTTCTCCAACAAAAGCACCAATTTCGATACTATTTGCTTTAGCATCAAGCAAATAATCAATACGTTCCCGAGCGGTCATTTTGCCTTCGTTATGCAGTTTTTCAATGCGTTTTTCACCGCCACCAACTCTCACTTTAGCAAATCGTTGCTTTAAGTTCGAAATCAATAATTTATTGTAATCTTCGTTTTTGTTGAAGTTGATGTCCATATAATGAATTAAAAAAATGTATTATTAATAATGCTAAAATACGAAAAGGAATCATATAATTGACAAATCATTTAATTTGGGAGATAAATTAAGCCAGGTATTGTTAATTTCGTAAAAAAGTATATTTTGGTTGATTAATAGTGCAAGAAACTGATTTGACATTACAGTTATTTAACTTGTAAATGACAATTTGTTAACACTAAGTTAACATTGAACAAGTAATTTTGAATTCATTAAAAAAACAAATTATGAACGCAAATAGTATTTTTCAGTTTTTGATTCCTAAAGACAAAAAGTTTTTTCCATTGTTTGAAGAAGCGTCTAAAAATTTAATATTAATTGCTTCGGAACTTCATGAAGCAGTAAATCTTCCTTTGAAAGAACGAGAAGTTATATTTCAAAAAATTGCTGATTTAGAACAGAAAATCGAAGACATTACCCGTAAAACAAATTTAGAGTTGAGTAGTAACTTTATTACTCCTTTTGACAGAGAAGATATATATTCACTTATAACAGCTATTGATAATGTTGCAGGAAATCTAAATGGTGCTGCGAGCAGAATGAAATTATACCAAGTTGATAAGATCACAAAATCAATTCGAAAGTTAACAGAAATTAATCTTGAAGCGTGTCAAAATATTGATATTGCTGTTAGAGAATTGAAAAATTTCAAAAAGATTAAAAACATTACAGATGCTTGTGCAAAAATTAATAAATTAGAAAATAAATCTGATAATGTTTATGACAAAGCGGTAGCTGAATTGTTTGAAAATGAAACAGATGCGAAAAATATAATTAAATATAAAGAAGTTTTATCAGTTTTAGAATCTGCTACCGACAAATGTAAAAGTGCTGCAAGTATTCTTGAATCGATTGCTGTAAAACATTCTTAAAAACCTCAGATTTATTCTGAAATATAATTATGGAATTCAACCTACTACTCCTTATTATTCTATTAGCATTAATATTTGATTATATAAATGGTTTTCATGATGCAGCCAATTCTATAGCCACAATTGTAGCAACAAAAGTATTAACCCCTTTTCAAGCAGTTGTTTGGGCAGCATTTTTTAATTTTTTAGCTTATTGGGTTTTTGGTTTTGGTGTTGCAGATACTGTAGCGAAGACCGCTCATACCAGCAGTATTAATTTAACGGTTATACTATCGGGTTTAATAGCAGCTATTATTTGGAATTTAATTACGTGGTGGAAAGGGATTCCTTCTTCTTCATCACACACCCTAATTGGAGGTTTTGCGGGAGCTGCAATAGCTCATGGATTTAGAGATGTTACTGATTCGGAACATGCAGGTTTTAAAATTGTAAACTGGCTTAAAGCTGCAAAAGAAGGAGAATTATTGCCTTCTGGAGTGATGATAGTCATTATTTTTATAATTTTCGCACCGTTAATAGGAATGATAATTTCTTATTTTATTTCTTTATGGATGATTTATTCTTCAAAAAAGAAAATTCTTCCAAAAGTAGTTACTGTGTTTCTAATGATTTTGGTAGTTTATTTTTTAAATTCTGTCTTGAAATTTGAAATTGATGCTAAAGATGCTCGATTTGTAAATAGTAAATTCCTATCTATTATAACATATCCCACAAATATTAAATGGCTATTAGTTGGCTTAGTGTTTTTTAGTTTGGCTATATTTAATCTTCTTTTCAGTAGCTTTTCTTCAGCAAAAGGAGAAGCTATTTTAAAAAAGATGCAATTGATATCTTCTGCGGCATTTAGTTTAGGTCATGGAGGTAATGATTCTCAAAAAGTAATGGGTATTATTGCAGCTGCAGTAGCTGTTTATATCAAAACAAATCCAAATGTAAATATGTCGATGGGATGGTTGGATTTAAACGTCATATTACCATCTGAAAAAGACGGAATAAAAATTGATGGTTCAATACCTGGTTGGATTCCGTTAACATGTTATTCTGTAATCGCTCTTGGAACACTAAGTGGAGGTTGGAAAATTGTTAAAACGATGGGGTCTAAAATAACTAAAGTAACTGCTTTTGAAGGTGTTGTTGCTGAGTCTGCAGGAGCTTTGACTTTGTTTATGACGGAACATTTTAAAATCCCAGTTTCTACAACACACACAATTACAGGATCTATTATTGGAGTTGGAATAACTAAACGCATTTCAGCTGTTCGATGGGGAGTTACAATAAATTTAATTTGGGCTTGGGCATTAACTATTCCTATATCAGGTATTTTGGCAGCATTAATTTATTATTTACTTAGTTTGTTTTTAAATTAACTTTAAAAAGCTCAAAAAACACCACAATATAGTTTTAACTTTTTTTTGGAATTTTAATTTACATCATCTTCATCCGATTCATCGTCGTTGGCAATATCATCCGAATCAACATCGTCATCATCAGCGTCGCTATCGCTTGAATCTTTATTTAAATCTAATTCTTCTTCATCGTCCTCAGTTGAATCCTCCACATCAAATTCAATTCCTTTTGTAGCGTCTAACGGGACAACAATATCATCATCATCTTCAAAATTGATAAGTCTTTCAGATAATTTTGTACTAATTTTCACTAAGTAAATAGTGTTCTCAGTTCTAACTTCAACTGCTTCGATAGTTTCATCTTTGTGGTTCTTAAATCGAATAATATTCGAATCATCATACCCATCAGGAAACTTTTCAACTAATAAGTTTAAGATTTCATTGTTTAGTTTAGCATAATTAACAATAACTCTTTTCATAAAATTCTATTATAAATCTAATAAATAAGCAAAAATTAATGGCACTACAATTGTAGCATCCGATTCTATTATGAATTTTGGGGTATGAATATCTAATTTGCCCCAAGTGATTTTTTCATTTGGGACGGCTCCAGAATACGAACCATAACTGGTTGTTGAATCTGAAATCTGACAGAAGTAACTCCAAAATGGCACTTCGTGCATTTCCATATCTTGGTATAACATTGGCACAACACAAATAGGGAAATCACCAGCAATTCCGCCTCCAATTTGGAAGAAACCAATTCCGTTTGCACTATTTTTCGGATACCAATCAGCAAGATAAATCATATATTCAATTCCTGATTTCATTGTTGATGCTTTTAAATCTCCTTTAATTACATAAGAAGCAAAAATATTTCCCATTGTACTATCTTCCCAACCTGGAACAATAATTGGAAGATTTTTTTCAGCCGCAGCATACATCCAACTGTCCTTTAAATCGATTTCATAGTATTCTTCAAGAACACCTGAAAGCATCATTTTATACATAAATTCGTGAGGAAAATAACGCTCTCCTTTATCATCGGCATCTTTCCAAATTTTGAAAATGTGCTTTTGTAAACGTCTAAATGCCTCGTGCTCAGGAATACAAGTGTCTGTTACACGGTTCAAGCCGCGTTCCATTAAATCCCATTCTTCTTGAGGTGTTAAATCTCTATAATTCGGAACTCTTTCATAATGTGAATGAGCAACTAAATTCATAATGTCTTCTTCAAGATTGGCTCCTGTGCAAGAAATAATTTGAACTTTATTTTTTCGAATCATCTCTGCAAAAATCTTTCCTATTTCAGCGGTACTCATTGCACCAGCTAAAGTCACCATCATTTTGGCACCTTTTTCTAATTGTTGTTCATACGCTTTTGCTGCGTCAACAACAGTTGCAGAATTGAAATGCAAGTAATACTTCTCAATAAACTGACTAATAGGGCCTTTTATCATTTTTAATATTTAGTTTTAATGAATTCAAATTAACAAATTTTATAATTCATATACAATTTGAAATAAATTTTTTTTATTTTTTTTGTTATTCTATTTCAGATAATTACATGATAATATTAAATTAATATTTAAGAATTTCATGTAATTAACTTAAAAAAAAACCGTTTAAAAAGTATTTATTAATGCAAAATGTGATTTTATGAATTGCAAAAGTTTAAAAGCTTTATTTTTTATCGTAACCTAATATTTTTAATACATCATCTGATGATTGTTGTTCAGAAAAAACAGTCGTTGTAATTTCTCCATTTTCATCACGATCTATAAGCAGATGTTTTGGTTCTGGAATCAAACAGTGATGTAATCCGCCAAAACCTCCAATGGTTTCTTGATAAGCGCCAGTATTAAAAAATCCAATATACAACGGTTTTTCCTTGTTGTATTTAGGTAAATAAATAGCATTCATATTTTGTTCGGAGTTATAATAATCATCACTATCACATGTCATTCCGCCTAATAAAACTCTTTCGTAAGTATCATTCCAACGGTTAATTGAAAGCATAACAAAACGCTTATTAATAGACCAAGTATCAGGTAAAGTGGTAATAAAAGAAGAATCAATCATATTCCATTTTTCTCTGTCATTTTGCTGTTTTTGATATAAAATTTGATAAATAGCACCGCCACTTTCTCCAACGGTAAAAGATCCAAATTCTGTAAAAATATTAGGAACGGCAACTTCAGCTTCGTCACAAGCAATCTTGATTTGATTGATAATTTCATCAATCATATATTGGTAATCGTATTCAAATGCTAATGAATTTTTTATTGGAAATCCACCACCCACATTCAGACAGTCTAAACTTGGACATTCTTTCTTTAATGCAACGTAAACCTTGATACATTTGATTAATTCGTTCCAATAATAGGCGTTGTCATTGATTCCTGTATTGATAAAAAAGTGCAACATTTTAAGTTCTAATTTCTTATTTTCATGAATTTGTTTTTTATAAAAAGGCACAATGTTTTTGTATCCAATTCCTAATCTTGAGGTATAAAATTCGAATTTTGGTTCTTCTTCAGCAGCAATTCTAATTCCAATTTTGAATTTTCCTTTTATTTGTGCTTGAAGCAAATCTAACTCTTCGTAATTATCAATTATTGGAATTGTGTTTTTATGACCGTTATTGATAATACGGGCAATGTTTTCAATGTATTGATCTCTTTTGAAACCATTACAAATCACATACGTACTTTTATTAATTTTTCCAGATTGCATCAAATTTTCAACAATATTGATATCAAATGCCGAAGAAGTTTCTATATGTATGTTATTTTTAAAAGCTTCATTCATTATATATTCAAAATGGGAGCTTTTGGTGCAATAACAATAGTAATATTTAGCTTTATAGTCATTATTGTCCATCGCAATTTTGAACCAATTTTTGGCTCTTTTGATGTTTTTTGAAATTTGTGGTAAATAGGTGAATTTTAAAGGCGTTCCGTAATCTTCAACTAATTTCATCAAATCGATATCGTGAAATTGAAGGTTGTCTTTATTTAGTTTGAATTCTTCTTGAGGGAAATAATAATTTTGATTTATTAAATCAGAATATTTTGTATTCATTTATATAAAAAGTAAATTAGATTAAAAAATGTATTAATTTAGATTATCTAATTTTCAAACTCGGATATTTGCATAGATGATTTGTAATTTTTCATCATATATAATTGAATGTCGCAATTTATCAAAATTTAGCAACCTATTTATTGTAAAATAATGATTTAATAGTGCTTTTAAAGACTTCTTTGTCTCATTTTTTGAAAAAGAAAAGTTGTTTATATTTTGTTTTTTATTCATCGAGACAAATGTAAAAAAATATTATTTCTATTTTACAATCGAATTACTTTTTTTTTGAAGATTTGTAATCTAAAAAAGCATCCGTAATTAATTCATTTTTAACTTCTTGATTCATTATAATTTCTCCAATTCCATCTAACAATACAAATTTTATGGTTCCGTATTCATTTTTCTTATCGTGAATTAGCAATTCCAAAATTTGATTTAAGTCATTTTCATCAAATGAAACAGCTTCGTATATGGAATTTATAGTAGTTTTAATTTCTGAATATTCTTCGCCAGAAATTAAGTTTTTTCGCATTGATACATAACTTTCCAATATTATTCCAATGGCAATTGCTTCTCCGTGTAATAAGGTTTTTTTATTTTCATTTTCTAAGAAATAACTTTCAATAGCATGTCCTAAAGTATGTCCAAAATTCAATGCTTTTCGAATTCCTTGCTCTTTTGGATCTTGCATTACGATTTCATTCTTAATTTTAATGGAATCATATATTATAGTATCGAAATCGGCGAAATCTAATTTTGATAAATCTAAAAACTGTCTCCAATATTTAGGATCAAATATCAATCCGTGTTTCAAAACTTCAGCCAATCCGGATCGCATTTCCATTTGAGAAAGCGTATCCAAATAAGAGGTATCAATTAAAACCATTTTTGGGGTATTTATAACACCAATCTGGTTTTTTAAATTACCTAAATCTACGCCAGTTTTCCCACCAACAGAAGCGTCAACCATAGATAATAAAGTCGTTGGTATGTTTATAAAATCGATTCCTCGTTTGAATGTTGAAGCTACAAAACCGCCTAAATCAGTAACAACGCCCCCACCTAAATTAATGACTAAGCTTTTTCGGTCAGCACCTAATTCAGTTAAAACATTCCAAATTTGAATGCAAGTCTCTATGTTTTTATTGATTTCACCCGCTTCAAATTCAATGATTTCAGTGGTAAGTTTTGTAGCAATATAAGGTAGTAATTTTGGCAAACAAACTTCATTGGAGTTGCTATCCACAATAATAAATATATTGGAATAATTTTTTTCAAAAATGTGATTATTGAGTGCTTTGTAACCTTTTTCATTGAAAATTACGGAATAACCATTTGCTTGAATTGTTTGCATATTTAAAGACATGAATAGTATTACATTTAATACTGCAAAATAAGGTAATTTTTGATTATAAATCAGCAATGTGTGTTTATATTTGCATAATTATTTATGATATAAATGGGGAAAATTTTCGACAATACAGAAATTGCGTTTTCTTTAAAAAGTGATACCGAACTCGATAGAGCTTATTTTCTTTTTAAAATGATTGATAATCAGCCGTTAGTTCGCATTGGAACAGCGGTTACAAATTTTGCTATAAAAGCACATTTGCCAGTTGAAGGCTTGATTCGAGCGACTGTTTTTGACCATTTTTGTGGTGGTGTAAATGAAATGGATTGTCTTTCGGTGGTAGATAAATTATTCACAAAAGGAGTTTCTTCTGTTTTGGATTATTCTGTGGAAGGAAAAGAAGAGGAAGAGCAGTTTGATGCGGTGTTGAAAATGACTTTAAAAACGATTGAATTTGCAAAAGAACGCCAAGCAATTCCATTTGCAGTTTTCAAACCAACAGGTTTTGGAAGATTGGATTTGTATGAAAAAGTCGGAAATAAATCAGAATTAACTTCTGACGAAATAGCGGAATGGAATAGGGTAGAAGCCCGCTTTGATTCGGTTTGCAATGAAGCATTCAAGAAAAATGTACCATTATTAATTGACGCGGAAGAAAGTTGGATGCAAGATGCCGCGGATGCTTTGGTAACTCGAATGATGCAAAAGTACAATAAGAAAAAGGCGATCGTTTTCAATACATTACAAATGTATCGTTGGGATCGTTTGGATTATTTGAAAAATTTGCACCAGCAAGCTATTTCTGAAGGTTTTTATATTGGTATGAAAATTGTTCGTGGAGCCTATATGGAGAAAGAAAATTTACGTGCCGAAGAAAATGGTTATCAAACTCCAATCTGTGAATCGAAAGAAGCTACAGATAAAAATTATGACGCTGCCATTCATTTTATGATTGGAAATATTGAGAGAATGTCAATTTTTTCAGGAACTCACAATGAATTATCATCTTATAAATTGATGGAATTTATGAAAGAAAAAAGTATTGATAAAAAAGATCAAAGAATTTGGTTTGGACAATTATATGGAATGAGTGATAATATCAGTTATAATTTGGCTGCAAATGGCTATAATAATGCCAAATATTTACCATTTGGTCCTGTTCGTGATGTTATGCCGTATTTAATTCGTCGTGCTGAGGAGAATACATCTGTTGCTGGACAAACAAATAGAGAATTAAAGTTAATTAAAGCGGAACGAGATAGAAGAAAAGGGAAGTAATAAGAAAGCAATCAGTTATCAGCGTTCAGCTATCAGTTTTTAGTATTCAGTTATAAATCGAAAATTTATACAAATTATTTTAATTGAATTAAAATTAGTGAGAATTTGAGTAATTCGTGTTTTTTTTTAGTTTATTGCTACAGCATTTAAAAATTATTAAACTGTAAATTACTCAAGTTTTTATAAATTCCATTTTCCAACGCAATTAACTCTTGGTGCGTTCCTTGTTCTTTGATTGTTCCATCATCCAAAACTATAATTTGATCGGCAGAACGAATCGTTGAGAGACGGTGCGCAATAATAATACTTGTTCTTCCTTCCATTAAAATTTCTAAAGCTTCCTGAACTAATTTTTCACTTTCACTGTCCAATGAAGAAGTGGCTTCGTCTAAAATCAAAATGCTTGGATTTTTTAATAATGCTCTTGCAATGGCAATTCGTTGGCGTTGACCGCCAGAAAGTTTGATGCCTCGTTCTCCAACAATAGTTTCAAATTTTTCAGGAAATCCCTTAATAAATTGATAGGCGTTGGCTTGTTTTGCCGCTTTAATTATTTCATCTTCAGTAGCATTTGGTTTTCCGTACGCTATGTTTTCACGAATGGTACCTCCAAATAAAATAACATCTTGAGGCACAATACTCATATTTCCTCGTAGTGTTTCTAAATCATAATCGTAAATATTTTTCCCGTCGATGCTGATTTCGCCACCATTAATATCGTAGAATCTTAATAACAACGATGCTATTGTTGATTTCCCTGCGCCACTCGGACCGACAATTGCTATTTTCTGACCAAAATTTGCATTGAAACTTACTTCTTTTAAAACTTGAATTTCTTTTCTAGAAGGATAATAGAAAGCTACATTTTTGAAACTTACATTCCCTTTTAATATCTCTTCTGCACCAGATTCAGAGGAGTTTATTTTTTCAGGAATTTCTTCTAATAATTCAAAAACACGTTCTGTTGCTCCAACCGCCTTTTGGATTTGAGCATATAATTCAGCAATTCCGCCAAACGAAGCGCCTACAAAAGTGGAATACAACACAAATGAAATCAATTGACCCACACTCATTTCGCCGCTAATACTCAATCGAACACCAAACCAAACTACGGCAACAATAGCTCCAAAGAGACAAAATATAATAAAGGATGCAAAATAACCACGGTATTTTCCACCTTTAATAGCGATTTTTACAATTTCTTTAATCTTGCCATTGTATCGTGCAATTTCATACCATTCATTGGCGAAAGCCTTTACAATGCTAATTCCTTGCATCGTTTCTTCAACAATTACTTGACTTTCCGCAACTTGATCTTGTACTTTTTTGGAATATTTTCTAATAAAACGACCAAAAATTACTGCTGCAACAGCCACTAACGGAACAACGGATAACATCAATAAGGTAAGTTTAAAACTTTCATTGGCTAGCAATGCAACTCCACCAATAATCAAAATGAATTGCCTCAAAAACTCTGTAATTGTAGAAGTTAATGTGTCTTGAATTTGAGTGATATCGGAACTTATGCGGCTGTTTAATTCACCGACACGCTTTTGTGAAAAGAAAGTCATTGGGAGTTTTACCAAATTACTGTACAATGCCAAACGTAAATTTGCCAACGTATTTTCAGTAAAATTCACGAATAATGACAATCTGAAAAAGGAAAAAATAGATTGTAAAAACAAAATTACTACAAGTCCGCCTGCAATAAAATTGGCTTGGACGTTGTCTTTATTTTTGACACAATCGATTAACATTCCCATCAATTTTGGAAAAGCCAATGCTGTTCCGCCTGTAAATAATAGGAAAACTAATCCTACATAAAATTTCCACTTGTGATTTCCAGCATATTTAAAAATTAATATTGCTTTATTTAGGGAACTTTTGGTGATTTTTGATTTTGGTAAATCATTTTCTTTAAACCTTGCCATTTTATTTATTTGTCTTACAAATGTAAACTTTAACTAATGGAATTGAAAAGTAATATTTGTTAAATAATTACCAATTGTTGCTATTTCTTAATTCAATTTTTTGAATAAGGTTGGGTATTTTTGTTGAAATAACTGAGATTTAAAAAGGAAACTTTTTTAATTTATGTCACATTTGATTTATCTTCAATTCAAATGTTGAGTTTTCTAGAATTTTTTATTGAGGACAATGACAAAAAAAACTCCAACATTTCTGTTGAAGTTTTTTTGTGGGCGATGAGGGGTTCGAACCCCCGACCCCCTCGGTGTAAACGAGGTGCTCTGAACCAGCTGAGCTAATCGCCCTAAATAGGTGTGCAAATATACATTTAGAATTTGTATTTGCAACTATTATTGTATAAAAATTACTTTTTTATGATGTCTTTTAAAACAACTTTATTTGGGTAATTAATAAATTTAAGGGTTATTTGAATATTGGTAGTGGTTTTACCCTCTATCATATATATATTTCC
>SHWW01000036.1 GCA_009693635.1 Flavobacteriaceae bacterium | reverse complement strand
TGCAGGGTTGCCGTGTGTTGAACTTGTAAAAGCATTAAATCCATTTTGTGGGGGTACGCCTGAATAAATTACTTCAACAGTAGCTTGTGATTGCGCAACTTGCATGTTTGCTAATGTGATAATCAATTCATTTGTATTCTGCGAAAAGACGAGGTTACTATTATTTATTTTAACAGAACTCACTGTCAAATCCGTACTTAAATCAAAAGTTAAAGTGATCATATTCGAAAGGGCAGTATAGGTAGTAGTAACTTTTCCTGAAATAAAATAGTTGGCTGGATTTACAGTAAATTCTAATTTATGGTAGGTAACATCATAATTTTGGGTATTCGGATTTACAGTCAAATTCATCAATTTTGCTGCGGCAGTCTTTTCAGTATTTGCAATACTGTTTTTTTCGGAAATTGAGTCTTGAGCAAATGTTCCAATAATACTAAAGCACAGAAAGTAAAGAATAGAATTTTTCATGGTATAATACATATGATGCTAATTTAAATAATATTATTACAAATAAAAGTTAATTTTCTAATTAGATTTTAAATGTTTCTGGTAAAAAAAAGAGTCCAAAAAATAAATTTTGGACTCTTTAAAAAGTATAAAATATAGTTTAGTTGATAACTTTTGGATATAAAATTCCAAAGTCTCTACCGTCTTTTTTCTTCAATGTAGAACCGTATTTAGCATTAATTGCATCAATAAATAAATTCGTAATTAAAGCATAACCTCTAGCACTTGGGTGAAAACCATCTAAAGAGAAAGACCCTCCAGTTACATAGGTTGAAGTCATTGAATACGTATTGAAATTTATTCCAGTAGGAGTACTTAACTGATCCATTGTTGTTTTAGCATCAACGAAAGCCAAGTTGTTTGCAGTTGCAGCCGCTTGAATAACAATATTGTAGGCATCCGTTGCCGCTTTAATTTCAACAATTTCATCAGATGAAAGCACCCATTTGTCAGCTAAAGGTACAGAAACACCATTTACTTGAGCTGGATTTCCACCCACGGCTGTTCCAATGATTGATCTAGAAGGCAATACTAATAAATCAGCACTTGTAGCTTGTCTGTAAGAAGGCAAACCAAGCGCACCTAAATTAGTTAAATAGCTATCCACCATTACCACAGCATTTTGTCCCGCGGCGAAAGTAATCGTTCTTTTAGTTTTTTCAGCAGCAGAGATTAATCCCATTGTTTGAGCTACTGCTAAGCCACCATTATATGCTGCGTATCCACTGTTTAATTGTGTTGCAGTTGCAGCATTAAGTGGAACGGCATTGAAAGGAACTGTTGTGAAATAAGGTAAAGCAGTTACGTAAGGTAAATTAGCAACTACCCCTTTTCTTCCGCTAGCTGAAAGTTGAGTAGCTAATGCATTATAAGCGGCTGTAAATGTAGTAGTAGGAGTAAGGTCATTACCGTTTACTGCGTCTTGAGAAGTTGGAACTCCACCATTAAGGGCATAACCTAATGCATCGTTTCCTCCAATCCATAATGAGAAAAACGTAGGGTTTTGAGCCAATGCATCTCCTAAAACTGTTGCAGTAGCTGAAGAAGCAAAACGTCCAAAATAAGGATTTGCACCTGCGTAACCATTAAAAAGTAAGTGAAAACTTTTAGCTCCAGGAATCCCCACATTATTAAAAGCACCAGTTAAACGCTCCGTAAGAGTATTTGCAGAAACCCCAGGAACTGGAGTAGGAGTAGGAGTTCCAGAAGAACTGTCTAAATATAATCTTGGCGAAGTTGCTTGAACACCTCCAACTGAGAAACCTCCCACATTGTCTGCAGCCATAAACGGACTTGAGAAAACACCACCTCCAGCGGCAGCAAATTCCTGCGCTAGTAAATTTGGGTAAGAATTTTCTTGCCCTTTTTTAAATAATGCACCGTCAGAAAATCCAGCGGCAAAAGAATCTCCTAATGCTACATATTTTGTAAAATTTGCTGTACCAGGACTTACTGGGATCTCACCCACCGTAGTATCATCATCATTATTACATGCTACAAAGGTTAATGAAACCAATAGAAGCCATTTGAAATTTTTTATCATAATCTTTTGTTTTTTATATTAATTAATTACGGGTTGATTGTCCAAGAAGCAAATATTTGTTGGCCAATAAGACCAGCTCCTAGCACTTGAAAATACTCTTTTCCCCCTATATTAGCAGCTCCAACTTTCAATGTTGATTTCAATTTAGGGAAACTGTAATTTACTTGCGCATCAATAACTGTTGCTGAAGGAATAATCCCGTCTACCATTGTAGATTCCCATATATATTCGCTATTCCATCTTCCGCTTAAATTAAATCCAAAGTTTTTGAATAATTTTTCGTTTCCAATAGAAGCTTTTACTCTGTGTTTTGGAGTATTGAAATTGGCTTCGAAACTTGGGTCTTGTGATTTATCAAATTTAAATTCAGCAAAATTATAATTCACACCCACTTCAAAATCTTTAATCACTTTTCTGGAAACGCCTAAACCAAAACCTAAAGATTTTATTTCAATTTTTGTGTTAGTGTACAACTGAAAAGCTCTGTAATTTCCGTTCTGAAGCGCATGAATTGATTGTGTTCCAAGATTTGTTGGCCCACCAGTTGCACTTGGAGCATCTATCGCAGTTCCATAATAAGGCGCCACAACATTAATGCTGCCAATAAAGTTGTTATAAATATTATAATATCCATTAATATCTACTGATACATCTTTAATTAAGGAACGATACCCTAATTCAAATGCTTTTACTTCTTCTGGTTTTACATATTCTAAATTTGTTTTTTTCAACAAAGCTGGATTTCCACTTGCTGAAAGTGCTGCAACAGACGTTGCTGTATAAGAATTGTTATAGGCGTTTACTCCAGTCATAACTACGGTAGCTCCTCCTGCGAAAAATTGACCTACAGGAGTACTTACTGGTAAAGTTTCAGAATATCTTATTAAGTTGTCTGGAGCAGAACCAAGTAATATTGCACTACCTACATTAAATCCTATATATTGATCTTGAGTGGATGGGTTTCTAAATCCTGTTTGAAAAGATCCTCTATAATTATGTCTTTTATTTGCACCAGCAGAATAAACAAAAGAAACCCTTGGGGAGTAATTACCTTCGAAATTTTTTGCTTTATCATATCGTACGGATCCTGTAAATTTCAATCTGTCATCAACAAACTTTTTGGTTAATTGAGTATATGCGCCATATTCATTGTAATAAATCGGTCCATTTGCATCAGTATATATTCTTCCATTAGAATTTAATTGATATTGTCTGAAAGATCCACCCACTTGAATTTCTGCAAATTTAACCACGTCTTTCAAATTATAATTAGCATCCGAATGGTAAATTCTAGAATTATCCACTAGTTTAGACCCTGAAAGCACACTTGCTTCATTGGTAACTGTATTGAATGCGTTTTTGAAAGCATCTGACCCTGGCAAAAATCTACCTGTGTCAGCAGTGTTTCTCGCAATTTGATGAGCTAATTGTGGTATTGCTCCCCCCAACGTTGATTGAATATATGCCCCAGCATATTGTCCAAACCATGTTTTATCATCTTTCCATTTTCTGTTAATGTTAATACCTGTAAAAAGCATATCATAAGAGCTTCCTCCGTCTTCAGTAGTTGTATATCCTCTAACAAAGAAGTTTTTACCTTTAAATTCTAATTTATGTTGTTCTATAAAAAAGTTGTTTAGGTAATATCTGTTTGCCCCTTGGTAAACTGCATTTCCAAAACCAAATTTACTTTGCCAAATAACTTCAAGATTTTCATTTCCAAAAGGTCTTAAGTGTAAAGAGAAGTCAAGTTTAGTGTTAGAGGCTCTGTTGTCTGTTAAGTCAACCTCTTTATATCCCGTTCTACTTACATTCGTATTTGGCAATAAATTTACAAGAGAAGCAGGAATTAATCCAAGACCAGCTAGGGATTGACCTACTCCTTTTATATTAGTTGAAACCTCATCACCATAAACATTAATACCATCATAGTTAATATTACTTCTGTCTATTCCAGCAATTTTTTTGTCATTATAATTGGTAGCGTACCAATCGGTACCTTTCATAAAAGTATAATTTGCTTTAGCAGCAAAATATTTATTAAAGGTATGAGCAACTCTAACACCATAATCTGCAAAGCTATTAACCCCAGCAGCTTGCTGGCTAGTTTGTCCATATTTTACATAGGCAGTTATTCCTGAACTTGTAAATGGATTCTTACTGTTCATAAATAGAATACCATTGAATGCGTTCGCACCATATAATGCGGAAGATGCCCCAGGTAATAACTCCACACTTTGAACGTCAATTTCTGAAATTCCAATCATATTTCCTAATGCGAAGTTTAGCAGCGGAGAAGTGTTGTCCATTCCGTCTACTAATTGCATGAATCTAACGTTAGCAACTGTTGCAAATCCTCTAGTGTTTATTGATTTAAAGGTCAAACTACTTGTGTTCATTTGAACCTCTTTGAGGTCTTCTAAACCGTCATAGTAAGACGGCGAAGCAGTTTTTTTAATTTCTTTAATCCCCATTCTTTCAATTGTAACTGGCGACTGTAAAACTTTTTCAGGAGTTCTAGAGGCAGAAACTACAACTTCGTCTAATAATGTCTTTTTAATAGTATCTGAAACTATTGTTTGCGCAAAAGAGATGCTGCAAAAAAACAATGTCAAAATAAGTAAGTGTTTTTTCATTTGGTTTAAAATTTATTAGTTATTGTAGCTAAAGTAGTATTTATTTTGATATTAATAAATAAATGGTGGTAAATTTTAATTTTTGACATAACTATTAGTTAATTTTTGATAATAAATCATCATTATTAATTAAGTTTTTCTCATCAATTTTATTTGTCTGCTTATATTAATTACAAATTGGATAGAAATATTAACATAATATTAAGCATTTCGTAAAAATATACCTAATTGAAATACAAAAAAAAAGCGTTCACTTTGTTGAACGCTTTTAATATAAAAATTCTATTTTTTTGTTTATTCCACCGTTACCGATTTTGCTAAGTTTCTTGGTTGGTCTACGTTACATTCTCTCAAAACAGCAATATGATAAGATAATAATTGTAATGGAATTGTTGTAATTAATGGAGAAAGGGCGTCAGCAGTTTCAGGAATCTCAATCACATAATCTGCCAAATCTCGAACTTGTGTATCTCCTTTGGTTACAATTGCAATAATCTTTCCACTTCTAGATTTAATTTCCTGAATATTACTCACCACTTTGTCATAATGGCCCAATTTTGGAGCAATAACAACTACTGGCATGTGTTCGTCAATCAAAGCAATTGGTCCGTGTTTCATTTCTGCTGCTGGATAACCTTCTGCATGAATATAAGAAATTTCTTTTAATTTTAAAGCGCCTTCAAGGGCAACCGGAAAATTATAACCTCTACCTAAATAAAGGCAGTTTGGAGCATCTTTAAAAATGGCGGCAATTTCTTTTGCTTTATCATTTGTTTTTAGAGCTTCTAATACTTTTTCAGGAATTAATTCTAATTCTTGTAAATATCTGTGGAAATCTGAATTTGACATTGTTCCTTTTGCTTTCGCAATTCGCAACGCAATCATTGTTAAAACAGTAATTTGGGTTGTAAATGCCTTTGTTGATGCAACGCCAATTTCTGGACCTGCATGAGTATAAGCACCTGCATGGGTTTCTCGGGATATTGAAGACCCTACAACATTACAAACTCCAAAGACAAATGCACCTCTTTCTTTTGCTATTTTAATTGCAGCTAAAGTATCAGCTGTTTCTCCAGATTGAGAAATTGCAATAACTACATCTCCTTTATTTATAATTGGATTTCTATATCTAAATTCTGAGGCATATTCAACTTCAACGGGGGTTCTTGTAAATTCTTCGATTATATATTCCGCTACTAATCCTGCGTGCCAAGAAGTTCCACAGGCTACAATTAATATTCTCTCAGCATTTAAGAATTTCTCTAAATTATCCTCAATACCTGACATTAGAATCATGCCAATACTAGCATGAAGTCGTCCTCGATAAGTATCTTTTATTACACTTGGCTGCTCAAATATTTCTTTTAGCATAAAGTGGTCGTATCCTCCTTTTTCAATTTGCTCTAAATTCATTTGTAATTCTTGAACATAAGGATCTACTAATGAATCGTCTTTAATTTTTCTAATTTTTAAAGGCTTATTTAATCTCACGATTGCCATTTCTTCATCTTCTAAGTAAATAGCATTTGAAGTATATTCTATAAATGGTGATGCATCAGAAGCAATAAAATATTCGTTTTCACCGACACCAATTGCTAATGGACTACCTAATCGAGCCACAATAATTTCATTGGGTTTTTGTTTGTCGAATACACAAATCGCATAAGCTCCTACAACTTGATTTAAAGCAATCTGGACTGCTTTTCCAAGTTTTAGGTTTTCTTTTTTCTGAACATCTTCAATTAGATTTACCAATACTTCTGTGTCAGTATCAGAATGAAAAACATATCCTCTATTAATTAATTCTTTTTTTAATGGAGCATAATTTTCAATTATTCCATTGTGGATTATTACAAGATTTCCAGAATTTGATACATGTGGATGGGAATTCACATCATTTGGAACTCCATGAGTTGCCCAACGCGTGTGTCCAATTCCAATAGTGCCATTGGTTGTAATATTACTTGAAGACATTTCTTCTAAATCAGAAACTTTACCTTTTGTTTTAGAGATTTTAAGATTTTTCCCGTCAAAAAGCATAATTCCAGCACTGTCATAACCTCTGTATTCAAGTCTTTTCAGCCCTTTTATCACTATTGGATATGCTTCTCTATTTCCTATATAACCTACTATTCCACACATATATATTTATTTGGGGATAATAAAATTTTTTTAATTTGGCTTTGTATAATATATTTCTAATTTTAATCTGTTTGCATAATTAGGGTCGCTTGTTGGGATATTATTTCCAAACAATACAGTTCCTAATGGGCTTAAAGCCGAAGATGTTGGGATTCTATTAATTGGATTTGTTCCAGAAGTTACATTTTTAAGTTTAGAATTTGTGGTAATCGCTATTGATTCTGTAACAACTAATCCTAATCTAACATTTGTTGAATCTTTGCTAATTAAGTTTCTCAAGTGATTTGTTAGCCTTATTTTATACTTAATTCCACGTTTGTCAACAATTGTACTTAACGTTTCTTTTTCGATAATTCCTCCGTGAACATATTTATTATTTTTCACATTTGAAGCAACCGAGTTATCAATAAAATAATCAATTATTGGGCGATGATTATTTAAATCATATAAATAAATTCTATTAGGTTCAGAGGTTCCAGTCATTTTAGTTTTGTCAACATAAAATATTAGATTAGCTTCATTAACCAATATTTTTTTACCATCGGAGGGATTTCGTAAATCATCTAATTCATCAGAAACTCCGTTTGCTCCCGTGGTTGGAAGGCCACTTGCAGAATAACCTCTAACATCTTGATTCCCAAAAAGTTTAATTATAGTCATAGATCCATCTCCTCCTTTTGGGTACAAATTATAAGCGCCAGTTATTGTATTTGAATTTGAGGCAACGCCAGAAGTATATTGAGATTTATAGTCATTTTCTAATAAATTAACTGAATTTCCGCTCAAACTAATTCCAAATTTTATTTCTTTTGTAGAAACTACCCCTGTCGAACTTGTTAAGGTAACATTATAGGTTACAATTATCCTACCCAATCTAAAGTTTAGAAGCGCCATACTGCCTTGTTCTGAAGAACTTGAAGAATTATCAACTTTGAAATACAAACCTCTAAAATATTCTTTAAATAAATTATTATTTAAAAATTTTCCCGAAGCATTGGATCCAAATAATTTATCTTGAAAAAATTGATTTCTAAGTTTCAAACGCATTCCTGGGGGTGATCTTTTATCAACAACTTGAGCTCCGTCGACTGATTTATAGGTTTTAATTTCATCAGCGCTATAAAGAAACTCATCATTTTGACTTGAATTAGTATCGTCATTTAAACGATCTGGATTTTTTACAATATCAAAATCAGAAGTAGCCCCTGAATAATATTTTTGAGCGTCTTGAAACCCTAAAGCGGCATCATAATCCCTTAAATAATAATTAGATTCATAAACACTCAATTTAATTTTGTTAAATACTTTTTTATTATTGACTATAACATATCCATGAACTGAATCCAGCTCATAGGTATTGTCGCCAGTTACAGCATCGGTAGACTTTAAACGGCTAAAATAGGGCAATGAAAGTTCTACTTTTGTAACAGTGGGATTGGCTCCAATGGTTTGATTAATGGTGTCTAATATCACTTGAGATACCACACTTGCCCTTGTTTTTCCAAAAAATGGATTGTTGTAATATCCAAGTGAATTTATTGCAAGATTACTTGTTTCAACAGATCCAGTAGCTTCGTTATAGGCAATTACTGTCTTTGAAACATCTTGAATAAGGCCAAAATGATCTGCACCTATTATATCAGAACCAATCTGATTAAAATCTTTGTCACAAGAAGCAAAAAAAGCAACAATACTAACTATAAAAAGTAATTTTAAAAAAGAATTATTTTGCATATTTATTTAAAAAAATATTATTATTTTACTAAATTCTTATAGAATTTAGTATAGACTTCAGCGAACTTATCTTTCGTGGCGAAAGGTAAAAAAGGTTTCTCTGAAGATTCTATAAATTTTGTTAAACTTGGAGACAAATTTTCAGAAGCAATAATCACCGCGTCAGAATGTGCAATTGTTGCTTTAATTATATTTTCGTAATCAGGATTTCCTAAATATGAAACACTAGCTTCAGGAACGCCATCATATTTAACTTTATTAATCATTTCAGGGTTTAATGCGCCTTCAAACGATTGGCTATAAACAGAAGTTATGATTTTTGTGTCTGAAAATAACGCTTCATCCTTATAATAATGTTTCAAATAAATAGGCAACATTGCAGCCATCCATCCATGAACATGAATAATATCGGGAACCCAATTTAGTTTTTTTACTGTTTCTACAACTCCCTTTGCAAAGAAAATAGCACGTTCGTCATTATCTGAAAATAAAACTCCATTTTCATCTGTAAAAGTTGCCTTTCTTTTGAAATATTCGTCATTATCAATAAAATATACCTGAATTCTTTCTTTTGGTATAGAAGCCACCTTGATAATTAAAGGCATATCTAAATCATTTACAACTAAATTCATTCCTGACAACCTAATTACCTCGTGTAATTGATGCCTTCTTTCATTGATATTGCCATATCTTGGCATGAAAATTCTAATCTGTCCGCCTTGATCATTTACCATTTTTGGCACATCATAAGACATTAGAGAAACCTCGTTTTCAGCTAAGTAGGGCACTACTTCAGATGATACATACAATATCCTCTTATCTTCCATATTAAAATTTAGTATTACTTATTGTAAATAAAAAACATGCAAATTTACAAAAATTTATGCAGTTAATAACTAAAATCTTAAGTTTGCACAATATTTCAATAAAACAACATGCTCATTTTCGAAAGGCAAGAAGCTTTAATAGATCATTTAAAACAGATTTCTGATTCAAAAGCTACTATTGGATTTGTTCCAACAATGGGAGCATTACACGAAGGACATTTGTCTTTAATTAAAAATTCATTAAAAGAAAACTCCATAACAATTGTAAGTATTTTTGTGAATCCTACGCAATTTAATAATTCTGAGGATTTAGAAAAATATCCTAAAAACTTAGAAAGCGACCTAAAAAAATTAAAATCTGTAAGCGATACTATACATATTTACGCGCCAAATATTGATGATATATACGAAGGAAAAATCATTTCTAAACCATTTAATTTTGACGGTTTAGAAAACCTGATGGAAGGAAAATTTCGTCCTGGACATTTTGATGGAGTTGGTACAATTGTAATGCGTTTATTTGAAATTGTAAAACCTACCAATGCGTATTTTGGGGAAAAAGATTTTCAGCAATTGCAAATCATAAAAAAATTAGTCATAAATGAAAACTTACCTATAAATATAGTGAGTTGTCCTATTTTCAGAGAAAACAACGGACTTGCTATGAGCTCACGTAACGAAAGGCTTATGCCAAATGAACGACATTCGGCGGCAATTATTTATAAAACATTATTAGATGTAAAATCAAAATTTAATTCCGAATCCATTTCAGAAATAAAAAGTTGGGTTGATCAAGTTTTTGAAAACCAAATCGATCTCAAATTGGATTATTTTGAAATTGCTGACGAAGCTACTTTAATGTCTAGTGAAGAAAAAACCCCTTCGAAAAAATACAGAGCTTTCATTGCTGTTTTTGTTAACAATATAAGATTGATAGACACTATTTCATTAAATTAATTATCTTTGCATTATGCAAATTCAAGTAGTAAAATCTAAAATTCACCGCGTTAAAGTAACCGGAGCCGATTTAAATTATATCGGAAGCATTACTATTGACGAGGCTTTAATGGAGGCTGCAAATATTATAGAGGGGGAAAAAGTTTCGATTGTAAACATCAACAATGGGGAACGTATAGAAACTTATACGATTAAGGGAAATAGGAATAGCGGCGAAATCACACTAAATGGTCCAGCAGCTCGAAAGGTTCAAAAAGGCGATATCATCATTATTATTTCCTATGGGATATTAGATTTTGAAGAAGCTAAATCATTCAAGCCATCCTTGGTTTTCCCTAATGAAAATAATAATTCTTTAACCTAATTTTGAAAAAGCAATTTAGACAATGGCTTTCAATTTTAATGCCACTTTTTCTAGGGGTATTTCTAATAATTTATTCCTATAATAAATTCTCAGCGGAAGAAATTTTAGAAATAAAAAGCCATTTTGCAAATGCCAATTACAACTATATTTATTTTGCTTTTTTTATTGCTTTTTTAGGCAGTGCTTCGAGAGCGTATCGTTGGAAATTTGTATTAGATCAAATGGGTTATAAAACCACGTTTGCCAATAATTTTATGGCTGTTTCCATTGGGTATTTAATGAATTTAACAATTCCAAGATCAGGCGAAATTTCGAGAGCATTGGTTCTAAAAAAATACAATAACGTTCCTTTTGACAAAGGTTTTGGATCTATAATCGCTGAAAGAATTATTGACATAATTATTCTTTTAGGCCTTATAACTGTTGCTTTTTTTGTTCAATTTGATATTGTAAAAACTTTTATTTTAGATAAATTACCCCTCCAAAAAATAATCCTAATTTTTGTTTTTGTATTTACACTTTTCATTGCTTTTATTTTGCTTTATTTTTATTCTAAAGCTAAATTAATCAATCAATTTAAATTAAAAATAACTGGACTAAAAGAAGGGCTTTTAAGCATCATCCACATGAAAAGAAAATGGGCTTATTTAGGTCACACAATTTTCATTTGGTTTTCTTATATTTTTATGTTTTACATTGGAATATTTGTAATTACTGAAACCAATTCACTTTCATTTGGAGCTGTATTGACTTCCTTTGTCGTTGGAAGTATTGCTATTGCATTCACCAATAGTGGATTTGGGGCGTTTCCATTTCTAATTGCTAAAATCCTTCTTTTTTATAGAATATCTGAAACTGCTGGAAATGCTTTTGGATGGATTATTTGGACTTCCCAAATGCTATTATTAGTTTTTTTGGGCACCATTTCATTTTTACTTTTACCGATATTGAATAGAAGCAAATAAATTATTATATTGCTTCTCCTTTGAAGGACTAAAAAAAACTGAAAACTTTAAGTAAATCATGAGAAAAATAATTTTATCCGTACTTCTTTTTTTAAACCATCAATCGTATTCCCAAAAAATAATAGATACTATTATTTCTCAAAAACTTAAAGAAGATCGAGAATTTTCAGTTTCCTTGCCAGATTCATATTCCAAAAATAAAACTAATAAATATCCGGTTCTTTTTTTATTAGATGGTGATTACCTTTTAGATCCTTTTCAAGGGGCTATAAATTATGGGGCCTATTGGGATGATTTTCCAGAAGTTATTATCGTTGCAATTTCACAAAACAAAAAAGACGAACGCTATTCTGATTGTACTTTTAACACAGAAACCGGCTTGCCAGAGGGGAAAGGTAAAAATTTCTTTGAATTTATTGGACAAGAATTACTCCCATTTATCGAAAAAAGTTATAGAATAGCGCCATTTAGAATAATTGCAGGTCACGATGTTACCGCTGGTTTTTTGAATTTTTATTTATATAAAGACAAGCCAATATTCAATGCTTATATTTCACTAAGTCCCGAATTACCAACACAAATGGAAGAAATAATTCCGCAACGTTTGTTGGTATTAAATCAACCAATTTTTTATTATCATGCAATCGCTGGAGGAGATATAAAATTAAATAAAGAAAGGGTAATCCAATTAGATAGTGTCTTAGCAACTATTAAAAAACCAAATCTAAATTACCTTTTTGATAATTTTAAAGGGGCATCTCATTATTCACTAGTATTACAAGCAATTCCCAATGCATTGTATCATATTTTTGGAATTTATCAGCCTATTACTGTTACTGAATACAATGAAAAAATTGCAATATTACCTTCAGGACAGGTTGATTATTTAAATAAAAAATACGAAACCATTGAAAAATTGCTAGCTTTAAAAACGCGTATTCGATTCAATGATTTTAAAGCAATTGAATCTGCAATAATAAAGAATAAAGTCTATGATGAGTTTCGAGAGTTATCTAATTTAGCTGAAAAACAATATCCTAAAAGCATGCTTGCTAATTATGAATTGGCCTTAATGTATGAATATACCGGGGAGTTTTTGAAAGCTAGAAAGTACTATCAAGCAGCATATGAAAGAGAAGAAATAGGAAATCTTACTCAAAATATGATGTATGATAAAATGGAGGAAATGAAAAATGCTAAAACTCCCGCTCAAACAGAAACGGCCCCAATAACTCCAATTCCAGATCAAAAGCCATAAATATATGAATAAATTAAAAACCTCCTTTTTTTGTCAAAGTTGTGGAACGCAATATTCCAAATGGCAGGGACAATGCAACGCTTGCAAGGAATGGAATACAATTGTAGAAGAAATTATCCAAAAGGAAGAAAAAGTAGTTTGGAAACCATCAACGTCAGAAGTTAAAAAAGCTTCAAAACCTTTAAAAATTAAAGAAATTGATTCCACACTTGAGATACGAATGGATACTTGCGATGGCGAACTAAATCGTGTGCTTGGAGGGGGCATTGTACCTGGTTCTTTAATCCTTTTAGGGGGTGAACCGGGAATTGGAAAAAGTACTTTATTGCTTCAAATTTCATTGAAATTACCATACAAAACCTTATACGTTTCTGGGGAAGAAAGTCAGAAACAAATAAAAATGCGTGCTGAAAGAATCACGCCAAACGGAGATAATTGTTACATACTAACAGAAACCAAAACACAAAATATATTTCGTCAAATTGAGGAAATTCAGCCCGAAATTGTAATTATAGATTCCATACAAACGTTACATACCGATTATATTGAATCTGCGGCAGGAAGTATTTCTCAAATTCGAGAAACAACAGCCGAACTTATAAAATTTGCAAAAGATACCAATGTCCCCGTAATTTTAATTGGACACATTACAAAAGACGGAAATATTGCAGGGCCTAAAATTTTGGAGCATATGGTAGATACTGTTTTGCAATTTGAAGGTGACAGAAATCACGTGTATAGAATTTTACGGTCCTTAAAAAATAGGTTTGGTTCTACCGCCGAAATTGGAATATACGAAATGCAAGGAACGGGGTTGCGCGAAGTTGCAAATCCATCTGAAATTTTGATTTCTCATAATGACACCAGCTTATCCGGAACCGCAATTGCCTCTACTTTGGAAGGAATGCGCCCATTGATGATTGAAATTCAAGCCCTTGTAAGTACTGCTGTTTATGGAACTCCACAGCGAAGTACGACGGGTTATAATGCCAAAAGACTGAATATGATTTTAGCAGTTCTTGAAAAACGAGCAGGATTTCATTTGGGTTCCAAAGACGTTTTCCTGAATGTAACTGGTGGACTTTCTGTTGATGATCCCGCAATAGATTTGGCAGTTGTTGCCGCTATTTTATCCTCAAATGAAGATATTGCTATCGGAAAAGATTTTTGTTTTGCCGGTGAAGTTGGCCTTTCAGGAGAAATACGCCCTGTAAACCGAATCGAGCAACGTATTCAAGAAGCCGAAAAATTAGGATTTTCAACTATATTTGTATCTAAATATAATAAAATTGCAATGAAAAATACGTTCATTAATATCAGAATGGTCGCGAAAATTGAAGAAATTTTAAGCGAATTATTCGGATAATCCAATGCTAACAAAAAAACATAAATCCCTATTTTTTTATAAATATAAATTATATTTTACTCTATTTCTGTAACGCGCAATGTATTGACCATCCCTTTATTTACAATTGGCATTGCAGCTAAGTTAATCAACATATCGCCCTTGGCAACCAATCCTTTTTCGGTTGCAATTCTGTTCACATCATCAACAGTGTCATCGGTACTTACAAATTTATCGTAGTAAAAAGTTTTTACTCCCCAGATTAAATTCAACTGTGTTAAAATCCTTTTATTGGATGTAAATACTAAAATATCTGCTTGCGGACGCCATGCTGAAATTTGAAAAGCAGTATAGCCACTATTGGTCAAGGTGCAAATTGCTTTTGCGTGAATTGCGTTGGCCATTTGAGCAGCGTGCTGACAAATTGTTTTAGTAATATAACGATTTGTTTTAATTTGCGGTGTGTTTTGTGGCACTTGAATTAGCGGAGAATCTTCAACAGCTTCAATAATTTGTGTCATTTTTTCAATAACCTGAACAGGATAATTTCCAACAGAAGTTTCCCCAGAAAGCATTACTGCATCAGCACCATCCATAACCGAATTAGCAACATCATTAACCTCAGCACGAGTTGGTGTTAGGCTTGTAATCATTGTTTCCATCATTTGTGTAGCAATAATAACAGGAATTCTAGCTGTTTTGGCTTTTAGCACTAGTTTTTTCTGAATTAAAGGGACTTCGTGAGCAGGAACTTCAACGCCCAAATCACCTCGGGCAACCATCAAACCATCACAATGTGTAATAATAGAATCTATATTTTCAACTCCTTCAGGTTTTTCAATTTTTGCAATAATTGGAATTTTATGATCCGAATATTTTGCAATTAGTTCTTGTAATTCTATTAAATCTTCGGCAGTTCTAACAAAAGAAAGTGCAATCCAATCAACTTTTTGCTCAATAGCAAATATGGCATCGCGAATATCTTTTTCTGTTAAAGCAGGCAATGAAACATTTGTATTTGGTAGATTCACTCCTTTTTTAGACTTCAACGGGCCACCATGAATTACTTTAGCAACAACTTCTGTAGTCCTATTTGTTGAAACTACTTCAAACATCAATTTTCCGTCATCAAGAAGAATATTTTCTCCCGGATTTACATCATTCGGAAATTCTTTGTAGTTCATATAAACGCGTTCCTTAGTTCCAGGCACGTCTTCTGCAGTTTGAAAAGTAATAATATCTCCAGGATTCACAATTACTTCTTCATTCATTACACCAACCCGAAGTTTAGGGCCTTGTAAATCGCCTAAGATTGCTGTCGTATAACCTAATTCGTCGTTTAATCCTCTGATTAAATTAATTTTTGCTTTAACATCGGAATAATCTGCATGAGAAAAATTCACTCTAAAAACATTTACTCCAGCCTCAATCATATCTTTCAAGACTTCTCTTGTGCTACATGCGGGGCCTAATGTTGCTATAATTTTAGTTTTTTTGCTTGTTGACATTTTTTATTAAAAAATTAAATTATTTTTTGATTTTATTTTATTTGTATCTACCGAATAAACGGTTGATATTCTTGAGATTGTGTTAATTTCGGCAATGATTTTTCCTATGTCATTATCACTATTTTCAACTTTCAGAAAGTAATCTACTTTTTTGAATTCTGGTAAAAGATAGGCTTTGGTGGCTAACTCGTATGAGGAATTGGTAAATAAATTCTGATTGTTATCAGATTTTAATGTATTAACTTCATTTTTATTTTGGATTAAGCTCCAACAACTATCGGTAGCATTATTTTCATAAATAAATCTCGCAAAATAAGTAACCCCTTCTCTAATATTTATTTGGATTTCGCTTTTACTTTTGCCTAATAAAATACGTAATTTCTGATTCAAAAAATACGCCAATCGATAATCTTCTAATGAAGTATGAATTGCAATCAGGTCATAATCAACCTCGTCAAATTCATCGATATATAATTTATGAATTGCCATTTCCGATTAAATAAGTTGTAAATATACTATTTCTAAGTAATTAAATAGTCACAAAAACAAGATGTAACCTTTATTTTTCTAACGAAAACGTTATAGATTGTAAAAATTATGATTTATTTTTTGTCGATTTTATGTTGAAATGCAAAGTACGCTCTTTGAGATGCTTTTTCCTCTGCCTTCTTTTTGGATGATCCTCTTGCTTTTGCAATCACTTTATCGTCAATGCTAAATTTTACCCCAAATAATTTTTCCCCAGAGCTATCATTGTCTTCAAAAATATCAAAATGAAAGGATTTTTTTTCTTTTTGACACCATTCAATTAATAAACTTTTATAGCTAATGACTTTTCCTTCCAGTTTTGCAATATCTATATAAGGGACAATAACTCTTTTTTGAATAAATCTTTCACAATAGATATAACCGCGGTCTAAATAAATGGCACCAACAAGTGATTCAAAAAGATTACCGTGAATATTTTCCCCAAAATGCTGAATTGGAACTTTGCTGTCTAAAAATTGAACTAAATTTAAATCCCGACCTAATTCATTTAAATGATCCCGACTTACAATCTTGGAACGCATTTTTGTTAAATAACCTTCATCTCCAGCCGGCGCTTTATCGAATAGATATGCGGCAATTATAGAACTCAGCATCGAATCACCTAAAAATTCCAATCTTTCGTAATTAATAGGATTTCCTTCAGTATCAATTTTACATGTAGAACGATGGATAAATGCTTTTTTGTAATAACTAATTTCTATAGGTTTAAAACTAAGTATTTTTTGAATATCAGTAAAAAAAATCCCGTCTTCTTCAGATCGGGATTTTTGAAATATTTTTCTGATTATACTCATAATACTATTAAAGTTCTAATTTTCTAACTAATACACATGCATTGTGACCGCCAAACCCGAATGTATTGCTCATCAATACTTTTACCTCTCTTTTTTGAGCAGTATTGAAAGTAAAATTCAATTTGTTGTCAATATTTTCATCATCTGTGAAATGATTTATTGTTGGAGGAATTATTCCATATTTGATTGAAAGTATTGAAGAAATTGTTTCAATTGCTCCCGCGGCACCCAATAAATGTCCTGTCATTGATTTCGTTGAATTCAAGTTCATTGAATAGGCGTGATCTCCAAAAACATGAAGAATAGCTTTACTTTCGGCAATGTCTCCAAGTGGCGTTGAAGTACCGTGCATATTTACACCATCAACATCTGTAGGTTTCAAACCAGCATCTCTCAAACAATTAATCATTACGTTTTTTGCCCCCAATCCTTCAGGATGTGGCGCTGTAATATGATACGCATCGGCAGACATTCCGCCTCCACCAATTTCACAATAAATGGTTGCGCCACGCGCAATTGCGTGTTCGTATTCTTCTAAAACTAATGCTCCAGCGCCTTCTCCAAGAATAAAACCATCACGGTCTTTGTCCATTGGTCGAGAAGCAGTTTTTGGATCGTCATTTCTTGTTGATAAAGCGTGCATCGCATTGAAACCACCCATTCCAGCAATTGCAACTGCAGCTTCTGAACCACCTGTTACCATTGCATCTGCGTGACCCAAACGAATATAATTGAAAGCATCAATAATTGCATTTGTAGAAGAAGCACACGCAGAAACTGTTGCAAAATTAGGGCCTCTAAAACCATATTTTATTGAAATATGACCACAAGCAATATCAGAAATCATTTTTGGAATAAAAAACGGATTGAATCTTGGCGTTCCGTCACCTTTTGCAAATTCTAACATTTCGATTTGAAAAGTTTCTAACCCTCCAATTCCTGAACCCCAAATAACGCCAATTCTATCTTTATCTAAAGTATCAAAATCAAAATTAGCATCTTTAACAGCTTCATCAGACGAAACCATTGCATATTGAGCATAACGGTCCATTTTTCGAGCTTCTTTTCTGTCTATAAAGTCTTCAACATTAAAACCTTTCAACTCACAAGCAAATTGTGTTTTGAATTTTGAAGCATCAAAATAAGTAATTGAAGCTGCCCCACTAACTCCGTTAATAAGTCCGTTCCAGTATTCTTGTACGTTATTTCCAATAGGAGTAAGTGCACCCAAACCTGTTACTACAACTCGCCTTAATTCCATAGTATAAATTTATAGTTATGAATTTAAAAAATAATACCTATGCTTTTTTCTATGTGTAAATCATAAAAAGACATAGGTATTACAATATATTGTTTGATTGAAAGAACAATCATAAATTTTAATTTAAAAAAATAATAACACCCGTAAACCAAAAAGCATACGGGTGCAAATTTTATTATTTTTTAGCTTCTTCGATATAAGAAATAGCTTGACCTACAGTAGCAATGTTTTCTGCTTGATCGTCTGGTATTTGAATATCAAATTCCTTTTCAAACTCCATAATTAGCTCAACTGTATCTAAAGAATCAGCTCCTAAATCATTTGTGAAGCTTGCTTCTGTTACAACTTCGTTTTCGTCAACGCCTAATTTGTCTACGATAATCGCTTTTACTCTTGATGCAATGTCTGACATAATCTTTAATTTTAAAATTTAATTTGTTGGCAAAAATAAAAAACTTTATTTTAATTCCACGCTTTAGTTAATAAATAAGACGACGAAATTAAAAAATTATTTTAATAAAGAACCTAAATTTCTATTTATTATCGATTTTTATTCTTTTTTTTGCGTGATATTAAAAAGTACAAAATGAAAAAAATCGTGATTTTTGCATCAGGTTCGGGGACAAATGCCGAAAACATTGTGCTTTATTTTAAAAAAATCGAAGATGCTAAAGTAATTTATATTTTTTCTAATAATGCGAATGCAAAAGTTATAGAACGCGCAAAAAAATTGAATATTCCGTCCGAAGTTTTCTCTAAAGAAGATTTTAATAGGGATAAAGTACTACAAAAATTAAATAATCTTCAACCCAATTTGATAATTTTAGCAGGTTTTCTATTAAAATTTCCGCAAAATTGCGTTGCAGCATTTCCAAATAAAATAATCAATATTCATCCTGCGCTTTTACCAAAATATGGTGGGAAAGGAATGTTTGGAATGAATGTTCATAGGGCTGTTGTTGAAAATAACGAACCCGAAACAGGCATTACAATTCACTATGTAAATGAAAATTATGATGAAGGAAACATCATTTTTCAAAAAAGCGTACCTTTATCAGGAAATGAAACCCCTGAAGATATTGCTGCAAAAGTATATAAATTAGAGAAAAAGTGGTTTCCTAAAATTATTGAAAACATTCTAAAATCTAAAATCTAAAATTGAAACACGAAGTACATATTTTTACCGACGGTGCTTCCAAAGGAAACCCTGGCCCCGGAGGCTATGGCGTTGTAATGGAATTGGCGGGAACGCCTCATAAAAAGGAATTCTACGAAGGGTTTCGTTATACTACCAATAATAGAATGGAATTATTGGCGGTGATTGTAGGGTTAGAAAAATTAAAAACAGAAAATACCAAAGTCTTAGTGATTTCAGATTCTAAATATGTTGTTGATTCTGTTTTAAAACAATGGGTTTTTGGTTGGGAAAAAAAAGGTTTTGTGGGAAAAAAAAATCCTGATTTGTGGAAACGCTTTCTGATTATTTACAGAAAACACCAAGTTGACTTCAAATGGATAAAGGGTCATAATAACCACATCCAAAATGAACGTTGCGACGAATTAGCCGTAATGGCATCAATGCAAAAAATACTTTCTGTGGATGCGTTTTATGAATTTGAAGAAGCTAAACTTTTGTAAAAAAGGGGCTTTTTATAAACGTTGCAACTTACAATCGTATAAGCTATCTTTGCCCCTTAATTAGATCTTCAGAATATGAATAAATTACTAATTGTTGGAACAGTTGCTTTCGACGCTATTGAAACTCCTTATGGAAAAACAGATAAAATTTTAGGTGGCGCAGGAACTTATATTGGGCTTTCAGCTTCCCATTTTAACCTTCAATCGGCTATTGTTTCTGTAGTTGGAGATGATTTCCCACAAGAATATTTAGACTTATTAACTGATAGAAATATAGATATTTCAGGACTTGAAATCGTAAAAGGCGGTAAAACATTTTTCTGGAGTGGACGTTACAATAACGATTTAAATTCAAGAGATACACTTGATACACAATTAAATGTATTGGCTGATTTTCAGCCTAAAGTGCCTCAAAATTTTAAAAATGCCGATGTTGTCATGTTGGGAAACCTTCATCCATTAGTTCAAAGCAGTGTTTTGGATCAAATGGAAGTACAACCTAAATTAGTAGTTTTAGATACGATGAA
>SHWW01000035.1 GCA_009693635.1 Flavobacteriaceae bacterium | reverse complement strand
AGTGGGTATATTGAGTTCGTCAATTAACTGTAAAAGGTATTCCAACGGATTTTTTATTTTCGAACCCGCATTGTTTTTCGTAAATTCTTCTGTGAAAATTTTAGTCAAAAGCGGTTTGATTTCAAAATCGACTTTCTTGAAATAGGTGCCATAGTAGCGAACCAATTCGTCAGTCGGGTTATCATAAATAAACCATTTTAAGATTTTTCGGGTAATTAGATAGGGAATTTTTGGGTGTTGAAAAATAGCGTCAATCATTTGGTCGACTTTTAAATTCCCAGTTTCTCCTAAATATGAAAAGGAATCATCATCTTCAAAAATCTTCCGATACATGGCACTTTCTTCACCAATTCCCAGTCCTGCTAAACCTTTTG
This sequence comes from Flavobacteriaceae bacterium, assembly GCA_009693635.1. Lineage (GTDB taxonomy): Bacteria > Bacteroidota > Bacteroidia > Flavobacteriales > Flavobacteriaceae > Flavobacterium. The sequence goes on along the minus strand of SHWW01000035.1, from coordinate 20,222 downwards.
CACCATTTTTAATATCATCTTCCGAGTAATTCCCTATTCCAAGTGTGAAAAGTTCTAGTAATTCCCGACTTAAATTCTCATTGAGATTGCCTTTTCTGTTGTCGGTATTGTCAAGATAAGACACCATCGCATTGGTCTGGATAATTTTCTTGGTCAACGTTTTAAAATTTCCAAAGGCGTTTTCCCTTAGAATCTGATTGTGCTGAAAAATCCAATAATTCACTTTTACTTTTTGATACGTGGAAACAAAATGGTTGTGCCAAAAGCAAGTCATTTTTTCACGAAGGGGAAATTCTTCTTCAATCATTTTAGCAATCCACCACGCTCTTAAATCTAAATTAGTTTGCTGTTCTTTTTTGATTACTTGTTTGAGTTCTTCAGGATTCGAGGATTTTATTTTTCTGCGAAGGAGCTGATATTCTTTAAATGATTTAGGGCTATCTTGAATAAATTTAGGGATTTCTGAAGAAACCGTAGTATTAAATGATTGCTCCAAGAAACTTTTCAAACCTATTTTCTCAATCACTTTTGCATGCTTAGCAGAATATCCTAGTCGTAAAGACCAAAGTGTGTGTTTATCCATAATCAATTTTGATATATTTTATAGACTCAATTTTAATTGAATAGTTTAATATAAAAATAATTTATAATACCTCTACAAATTAGAACCACATGATTAATTGAAAATTATTAATTTAATCAAGTGAAAATTATGAAAAAAAGTAGAAGAAAATTTGATTCAGCATTAAAACCCAAAGTTGCTATTGAATCATTAAAAGAGTGAGGGACATTATCAGAACTTGCTGTTTGGTGTGATTTTCATCCTAATCAGATATCGCAATAGGAACAACAGGTTCTGGATAACTCGTCTGCTGTATTTGAACAAAAAAACCTTTAACATAATGTAAAGGCTTTAAATTGTTTGAATAACGGGCTATAAAATGGCTTTCTTTTTGCCGTTGTTTACTTCTTTTACAAACTTAATAAGTCCGCTCATGTATACGTCTTGGTCGTCATACATAGCCATATGGCTGCCATTTGGACAATATAAATAACTGCCATTTTGGAATTGTGATGACATCCATTGCATGTGTTTAGGATCCATCGTGTCGTTTTTAGCTCCTACAACTAGCGTTGGAGTTGAGATTTTCTTTAAATCTTGAGAACGATCCCATTTTTCTAATTTTCCAGAAAGACCAAACTCACTAGGACCTTGCATAGTTACATAAAGCGACTGATTGATTTTAGAAAACGATCTGTTTACTGGCTCCGGCCAATCTTGAAGCGGGATTCTACAAATGTGCTCAGCATAAAAATTAGGCATCAATAATTCCATATATCTCGGATTGGAGAAATCTTTTTTAGCCTCAATTTCTCGAATTTCTTTTAAAACTTCAGGCTTCATCTGTTTAGAAAGTATATCTTCAGCATATTTTCCATATAATGGAGCACTAGACATCATATTGGAAATGATCAATCCTTTCAAATTATCTTGATATTTCACCGCATAATCCATGGCGAGAATTCCGCCCCAAGAATGTCCTAACAAATAGAAATTGTCTTTGTTAAGTCCTAATCCTACTCGAACTTGCTCTACTTCTTCTACGTATCTTGGCAAATCCCACATTGTGGTATCTTTTGGATTATCAGAATTTCCACAACCCAATTGGTCGTAATAAATAAACTCTACGCCTTCTTTTGGTAAAAAACTTTCAAAACATTCAAAATATTCATGGGTAGCCCCTGGACCTCCGTTTAATAATAAAACTTTGATCTTTGGGTTGTTACCAATTTTCTTTGTCCAAACTTTAAAATTTCCTTTTGGAGTTGAAATAGTAACTACTTTTATTCCGCCTGTTTTAATTCCAGTTTCAGTATCTGTTAAATAATTTGAAGCTGATTCTGATTCCGCTTTTTGATTACAAGAAAATAATAAACCGATTACTACGGCAATAAAAAAAATATTTTTTAAGAATGTGTTTTTCATAACTATTGATTTTTATTAATTATTAATAAGTGTGTTTTTCAATTCTTCAAAATTTAATATTTCTTGTTCTCCAGAAACAAGATTTTTTAGAGCATATTTACCTTCATTCATTTCAGTTTCGCCAACAATAATAGCGTATTTAATAGCCCGTTTATCGGCGTGCATAAATTGTTTTCCCACTTTTTCTGGATCAGGATACAATTCTACTTTTATGCCAAAATTTCGTAATTTTTTTATGGCTTTCATAGAATAGAAAGCTTCTTTTTCGCCATAATTAATAAACAACGCTTTTGTAGTGGAAGTCACGGTAACAGGAAATAAATCCAATTCTTCAACTACCAAATAAATCCTATCTAATCCAAACGAAATTCCCACTCCGCTCATGTCTTTCAGCCCAAAAATCCCGGTCAAATCATCGTATCTGCCGCCACCTCCGATAGAACCCATCGCAACGGATTTTGGTGGGGCAACTTCAAAAATGGCGCCTGTATAATAATTCAAACCACGAGCTAGCGTAACATCTAAATCTAATTTTGCACTGGTTAAACCCAATTTAAAAACGTTATCGCAAATAAATTGCAATTCTTCAACGCCTTTCATTCCTTCATTAGAAGATGCCAAAAGCTGTGCTAATTTTTCGATTTTCTCGGAAATAGTTCCCGTAAAATTAAATAGAGGTTGCACTTTCTGGATTGCTTTCGCTGAAATACCTTTTTCAATCATTTCAGTTTTTACACCATCCTCACCTATTTTATCTAATTTATCTAAGGCAACCGTAAAATCTATTAATTTATCTGAAGCACCAATAACCTCAGCAATTCCTGATAATATTTTTCTGTTGTTTATTTTAATGGTAACTCCTTTTAACCCTAAATCGGTAAAAACAGCATCATATAATTGTATTAATTCCACTTCTTGCCACAAGGATTTTGAACCTACCACATCGGCATCGCATTGAAAAAATTCTCTAAAACGCCCTTTTTGCGGACGATCGGCTCTCCAAACGGGTTGGATTTGGTATCTTTTAAATGGAAATTCAATATCGTTTTGGTATTGCACCACGTATCTTGCAAAAGGAACCGTTAAATCATAACGAAGTGCTTTCTCGGAAATACTTGACGTTAATTTGTTGCTTTCTTTATTTTGCAATGCCTTTTCATCGGCTTTCGCCAAATAATCACCCGAATTCAAAATCTTGAATATTAATCGATCACCTTCTTCCCCATATTTTCCCAAAAGGGTTTCCGAATTTTCAAAAGATGGCGTTTCAATTGGTTGAAAACCGTATTTCTCAAAATTGCTTTTTATAATCGAAATAATATATTGCCGTTTTGCCACTTCACTTGGTGAAAAGTCGCGAGTACCTTTAGGAATACTTGGTTTCTGAGCCATTTTATTTAATTAAAAATTACGAATTCACAATACAATAGTTATTAATTCTTTTGCAAATATCTTATTTTAAAAATAAAAAAAATTAGAAATTTCCAATTATCTCAAATTCCTTTTTTTTGTCTTTATTTTCGGAAACTAGTTTCAAAAAATCTTTTAGTTCATTCGTTAAAGGCAATTGATTTTGATTATTCCAAAAGTCTGCTGAATATGGGAACTTGGCTTTGAAAATATCTTTATCAACTGCAAAATTAGATTTAACTTTTTCGTTAGTCGTAACGCTAGATGTAAAATAGTCCATTGCTAAGTTAAAAAAAAATGTTTTTTCTATTCTTTTATCTGCAAGCACTTCCATCTGAGCATTAAGTTTTAAAATACTCACATAATATTTATTCAAAGCATTGTTTTTAGAAAACCTTAAAAATTTTTCAAATTTTACTGTTCTGTATTGAGTATCCGAAAAAATTATTTTATTATAAGGTGCAACTTCAGGATTATCATACATGGATTCAAAAATTTCAACAATAGCATAATCCTTTTTGTTTATAATAAAATAACCTCTAAGAGTTTGTCCCCAAGTACTTTTCTCTTTAGTTTCAAACAAAATTTTCTTATAATCAACTTCATAATATTCTACTTCTGTAAAAATACATTTATCTATTGATGGAATAATTACTTCGAAAAGATCATTAAAATTAGGAAATGTAAAATCTATCAAATTCTTTTTTTGGAATAAACTAGTTTTTCTCATGTTAGAAACTTCTATTTCTATAGGATTTTTAAGACTTACATTTTTTTCCCTTTTTCCGTAAATATCTTGTAAAATAATGATATCATCATCTTTCTTTAGTACATTCCTCAAAAAGAAGTTGGAAGTATTATTTGAAATATTATTTTCTCCAATTTTGTCATACACTTTTTTAACAAATAGTTCTAAATTAGGGATTACAATTTCTTTCAATTCAAAAACTTTGACTTCCATAAAAATGGTATCTTTCTTTTCTATTTCCTCAAAAGTAGATTTCAAGGAATTATAACCTAACAAATCGAAATTAATTTCTTTTTTATTAGAAAAAAATACAAATGCTCCTTCTTGATTTGTGATAGAATTGTCGATTTCATTAAAAATTCTAACGTTTTCTAAGGGCAATTTTGTCGTTCTATCGGCAATAGTTTTGCTGATTTTATTATTCTGAGAATTTCCAACATTAACGATAAATAGAATACAGAAAAGAGTGAAAAATATATTCTTCATATTTAATGATTTAGGTGATTTAAGTAAAATTAGATTAATTTAAATTGAAAATTAAGTTTATCTTTTGCAAATATCTTATTTTTATACTAAATAATCCACCTTATAAAGTAAACTTGTAACAAAAATTGTATTTTCGTGACAAATTATAAATGATGTTCAAATTAACGAGAGAAAATATCCGAATTGCTCTTGGTTCAATCAAAACACAATTGTTGAGAACCATTCTTACTATTTTGATTATTGCAATAGGAATTACGGCGTTGGTTGGGATTCTAACAGTGGTTTCGGCATTGAAAAATACCTTGTCCACCAATTTTGCTTCGATGGGTTCTAATACTTTTAATATTAGTCAATATGAAACAAGCACGAGAAGACGCGGTGGCGGTGAAATTGACAAAGTAAACCCCATAATTTCTTACCCTGAAGCCAAAACATTTAAAGAAAATTACCAATATCCATTCACAGAAACCTCACTATCATTTACAGCAACATCAAGAGCAGAAGTGAAATTTGAATCCCAAAAAACTGATCCCGAAATTTCAATTGTTGGTGTTGACGAACATTTTATAGGAAATTCAGGTTTGGAAACTACTTTAGGAAGGAACTTCACAGGATTTGACATTGATAATAATGCCTATGTTTGTATTGTAGGTTCCGATTTTAAAAAAGGATTGTTGAAAGATGTGAATCCAATTGACAAGGTTATATCTGTTCGAGGGGCAAAATTTAGAGTTATTGGCGTTTTAAAAGAAAAAGGTTCTACTTTTGGAAATAGCCAAGATTTGCGAGTATTAATCCCTATTCAAGTAGCGCGTTCCTTATTTACCGCCCCAAACATCAATTATACAATGAGTGTAATGGTGACAAAAGAGGCATTATTGAATGAAGCGGTTGACAATGCCAATAATATAATGCGCCGGGTTCGGAAGTTAAATCCCGTTCAAGAAAATAATTTTGGGGTTTCCAGAAGTGATGATTTAATCAATCGGATTTCAGAAATGACAGGGGTTTTGAGTACATCAGCTTGGCTAATCGGAATCATCACTATTTTTGGTTCTTCGATTGCATTAATGAATATTATGTTGGTTTCAGTTACCGAAAGAACCCGTGAAATTGGAGTTCGAAAAGCTTTGGGCGCCAAAAGAAGTACCATTGCATTTCAGTTTTTTATAGAAACCTTAATCATTGGACAATTGGGCGGATTAGTTGGAATTATTTTTGGAATATTAATAGGATATGGAATTTCAACTGCCATCGATTTTAGTTTTGTAATTCCTTGGAGTGCTGTAATTGCAGCTGTTATTACCACTTTTATAGTTGCTGTAGTTTCGGGTTCTTATCCCGCTTTGAAAGCCTCGAAATTAGATCCTATTGAAGCATTACGATACGAATAAATTAAAAATTACAGGCAATCATTCTGTCATTTCCATAAATATCTTTGCGAAGTTCAATGTTTTTGAAATTCATTTTCTTTAACAATTCACAGGTTTCTTTTCCAAGATATTGATTAATTTCAAAGAATAATTTTCCTTCTTCAGATAGATTTTTGGTTGCCAGTTCAGCTATTTTTCTATAAAAAATTAAGGCATCATTATCTTCTACAAATAACGCCAAGTGTGGTTCGTTTGCCAAAACATTAGGTTTTATTTCTGCTTTTTCTAAATTACGAACATACGGAGGATTTGAAACAATGATGTCAAATTGTTGTTTTAAATCAGTAACTTCCAAAATATTTTTTTCAATAAAAGTAATCGTAACTTTATTTAAATCTGCATTTTTTTTGGCTGTAGCCAATGCTTTATTGGAAATATCAATTGCAGAAAATTCGGCATTAGGAATGTTTTTCGCCAATGAAATTGAGATACAACCGCTTCCTGTTCCAATATCCAAAATCTTTATATTTTTGAATTTTGGTAATTTTGAAGTTGATGAAATAATCCATTCCACTAATTCTTCGGTTTCAGGTCTTGGAATTAAAACGTTTTCATTGACATTAAATTCTAAACCATAAAAATGAGTTGTACCTAATATATATTGAATTGGGATTTCAAGTTTTAAGTTTTCTAAAATCGCATCCCAAACTAAAATTTCTTCATCAGAAAATTGTAAATCTGTATTCAAAGCCAAATCAATTCTTCGCAATTGGCATTGGTTTTCAAGAATCAAATAAAAGAAACTTTCCACTTCCATTTCATCATAAAATGGCAATAATTCTGCTATAAATTTGATTTTATATTCCTTTATTTTTATAGAATCTATCTTCATATTCTCTTACAATTTTTTAAGCATCCAAACTTGACAAGAGGAATGACCTGTATTTCCCATTTGTTTATCCAAATTGTAAAACCCTACTTTTTTGTATAATTTTTGAGCGTCTTCCATGTAGGTCATGGTTTCGATGTAGCAGTCTTCAAAACCAAATTCAATAGCTTTTTCAATACAAATATCAATTAGTTTTTTCCCTAAACCAAGTCCGCGAGCTTCAGAAAGAAGATACATTTTTTGAAGTTCACATATATTTTCGTCTGAGTTGTCCAATTGCTTCAGTCCTGCCCCACCAATAATTTTTCCATTATTCTCAACTACAAAATAAATTGCATTTGGAACAGCATAAACTTCAAATAAGGAATCCAAATAGGGATCAGCATAAGCGCTACCAACTTTTGGCGCACCCAATTCCATTAAAACGTTTCTGACAATAGCTGCAATTTCAGCATTATCGTTCTTTTGAATTTCTCTAATTGTTATGCTTTTCATATAACTTTTAAAATCGTATTTTTGTGGCGTGAAGGTACAAGAAAAATATATAACGCGGTGCATTGAATTAGCCAAAAATGGCTTAGGAACTACCTATCCAAATCCGCTTGTTGGCAGTGTTATTGTATATAAAAATGAAATTATTGGAGAAGGATGGCATAAAAAATATGGCGAAGCTCATGCAGAAGTAGTTGCAATAAATTCTGTAGAAAATAAAGATTTATTAAAAAATGCTACGATTTATGTTAGTTTAGAACCGTGCAGTCATTTTGGAAAAACACCACCTTGTGCTGATTTAATTGTAAAATATGACATCCCAAATGTTGTAATTGGTACAATTGATCCAAATAGCAAAGTGGCTGGAACTGGCGTTAAAAAACTACTTGAAGCAGGAATAAATGTTACCGTGGGAATACTTGAAAACGAATGCAATGAATTGAACAAACGTTTTTTTACATTTCATCAAAAAAAGAGTCCGTTTATAATTTTAAAATGGGCTGAAAGTAGCGATGGTTTTATAAGCCCCGAAGTTAAATCAGAACAAAAACCCGTTTGGATTACGAATGAATTTTCTCGCCAATTGGTTCATAAATGGAGAAGTGAGGAACAAGCAATTCTTGTGGGAACGAAAACCGTTATTGACGACAACCCAGCTTTAACTGTTCGAGATTGGGTTGGAAAAAATCCTGTTCGAATTGTTATCGATAGAAATAATAATGTATCAAAAGAAAGTCATATCTTTAATAATCAAGCACAAACAATTGTATTTACAGATCTGAAAATCAGTTCAGAATCAGAAAATACTAAATATATTAATATAGATTTTAATAAAAATAGTACCGAGCAAATAGTTGCTATTTTATATGAAAATCAAATTCAATCGGTAATTATTGAAGGCGGAAGACATACGATACAATCCTTTATAGATGCTAACCTTTGGGATGAAGCTAGGGTTTTTCAGAGAGATATTTATTTAGGAAATGGAACAAAAGCTCCAATTCTAAATATAAAAAATAGCACAAAAAAGACTATTAAAAACGATACCCTTTTGATCTTTCGGAACCATGATTGATAGTATTATTTTTGATTTTGGGGATGTTTTTATCAACCTTGATAAAGAAGCAACTCCTTTGGCTTTGAAAAAATTGGGTTTAAAAGAATGGAATTCAAATTTGAACGCCTTGAATTTAGACTTTGAAAAAGGAAATATTTCAGAAAAGGAATTCATTGTTGGTTTACAAAGCTATATTCCAAATGCATCAATTAATCAAATTAGAGAAGCTTGGAATTCAATTTTATTAGACTTCCCATTGTATCGACTTGAGTTTCTTCAAATGTTAGCTCAAAAACACAAACTTTATTTATTGAGTAATACCGATTCCATTCACATTGAAAAGTTCCGGGAAAAATCGGGAATTACTTTTTACAGAGATTTTTATAAATGTTTTGAAAAAGTATATTTTTCTTTCGAAATAGGAATGCGAAAACCCGAAACCTCCATTTTTGAATTTTTAATTAAAGAACATAATTTGTTACCTAAAAATACTTTATTTGTAGATGACAATCTTGAAAATATTGAAAGTGCCAAAAAATTAGGTCTTCAGGTTTGGCATTTACAAAAAGGAAACGAAGATGTTATCGATTTATTTGCTAATAAAATAATTTAGACTGAAATTGTAAATAGAGACGCTTATAAAACAATTGCAAATCCTTCCGAAGAAGTTTTATTGACAGAATAACAGTAAATTTTTCGGATATGGTTTTCCGGTAAGTTTTTAGGAAGAAATAAAAACACATTTATCAAAATTAAATAAACATAAATAAAGTAAAACAGAATATCAAAGAAAAACTGCAGGTGATTTTTCAAAAATGGAATTGAATTGTGAAATTGAAATTACAACTCGCAAAAAAATACCGAATAAATATCCAACATTTTTCAAACTTTATTTGAACTTTCCCTAGAAAAATTGTGATTTAGTTTTACATATAAACTACGCTAAAATATCTTTAATATATTGAGGTGGCTGGATTGGTTTTCCTGTTAATAAATCTAAAAAAACCAAGATGAAATGAGCAGTTGTTAACAATTCCTTTTTTTCATTATGAATTTCGCAATCAAATTCAACTTTTAATGAAGTTTGACTTTTAAAAACAGTAGTTACTGTTAATAATTCATCATACCGCGCTGATTTTTTATAATTAATATTCATAGAAACTATAGGAAGTGCCACCCCATTTTCTTCCATTTTTTTATAAGAAACCCCTTTGTTTCTTAGCCATTCAACTCTTCCCATTTCAAAGTAAGGGATATAATTACCGTGATAAACGACTCCCATTTGGTCTGTTTCTGAATAGCGGACGCGAACTTGTATTTGATGTTTATGCATTTTATTAATTTAGTATTTTTTTTAAAATAAGATCATCCCTATACGAAAAAAATTTTAAATAAATTAATCAAAAAAAATTTTTTTTAAACGATTTATTATCACATATTTGTAGTCCTAAAAAAACAATCCCTTAATCGTTTTTTTGAGCAACTATTTTTAAAAATTTAACTTATGTAATTCTATGAGCAAAACTGCGCAATCAGTCTGGGAAAATTGTCTATTATTTATTAAAGATAATATTCAAGACCAAGCTTTTAAAACTTGGTTCGAACCAATTAAATCAGTAGAACTAACTGATAATGCTCTATATATTCAAGTTCCGAGTAAATTTTTCTACGAATGGTTAGAAGAACACTATGTAAAATTATTAAAAGTTGCTCTAACCAAAGAACTTGGTGAAAATGCAAAGTTACTATATAAAATTAAAATGGAGAACACTTATGGCAATAAACAACCATTTATGGAACAATTGCCGAGTGCCCATAGAAGCCCTTTGAAAACTCAAGAAGTTGACGCCCCTTTTAAAGATTTAAATCCAGAATTAAAAAATCCATTTGTAATACCTGGTATTAGAAACTTAAAAATAGAATCTCAGTTAAATGCAAATTATAGTTTTGACAATTTTTTAGAAGGCGATTCAAATAGACTTGCTCGTTCAGCAGGGATGGCTGTGGCAAATAAACCAGGCGGAACATCATTTAATCCATTATTAATTTTTGGAGGCGTTGGAATGGGTAAAACACATTTAGCCCACGCAATTGGTGTTGAAATCAAAGATAAATATCCTGAAAAAACAGTATTATACATTTCTGCTGAAATTTTTACTCAACAATATATAGATTCTGTAAAGAAGAATAACAGGAATGATTTTATTCATTTTTATCAATTAATAGATGTATTAATTATTGATGATGTACAATTTCTTTCAGGAAAAACTGGAACTCAAGACGTGTTTTTTCATATCTTCAACTATTTACACCAAAATGGAAAACAAGTGATTTTGACTTCGGACAAAGCACCGGTTGATATGCAAGATATTGAACAACGTTTATTATCTCGATTCAAATGGGGTCTTTCTGCTGAATTGCACCAACCAGATTACGAAACTAGAATTTCAATTTTGAAAAATATTCTTTATCGTGATGGGGTTGAAATTCCTGAAGAAATAATTGAATATGTAGCTAGAAATATTAAAACCAATGTACGCGAACTTGAAGGAGCAATAATTTCATTAATAGCTCAATCATCATTTAATAAAAAAGAAGTAACCCTAGATTTAGCAAAACATGTTGTAGAGAAATTTGTAAAAAATGTGAAACGTGAAGTTTCTATTGATTACATTCAAAAAACAGTTTCAGATTACTTCCAATTAGATTTAGAAACTTTGCAATCAAAAACTAGAAAACGCCATGTTGTTCAAGCTAGGCAATTGGCAATGTTTTTTGCAAAAAAATTTACAAAAGCTTCTTTAGCAAATATAGGTTCTCAAATTGGAGATCGTGATCACGCTACTGTATTACATGCTTGCAAAACTGTTGACAACCTTGTAGCAACAGACAAGCAGTTCAAAAAATACATGGAAGACATTCACAAAAAATTGTCATTATAAAAGATGTCCATTAAAATTTTAATGGTTTGTTTGGGAAATATCTGCAGATCGCCAATTGCGGAAGGAATCATGTCTTCAAAACTTCCAAAAAATCTTTTTTTTATCGATTCTTGTGGTACAGGAGATTGGCACATTGGAAGCCAGCCTGACATAAGATCTATTACTGTTTGTAAAAAAAACGGAATAGACATTTCAAATCAAAAATGCCGTCAATTTACTCCATCCGACTTTGATACATTTGATTATATCTATGCAATGGATAAAAATAATTATAATGATATTGTAGCATTGTCCAAAAACAAAATACAAAAAAACAAAGTGGTATTAATTCTAAATGAGTTATACCCAAATGAAAATAAAGACATTCCTGATCCATATTTTGGTATGGAAAACGGATTTGACAATGTTTTTGAAATGCTAGATTCTACTTGTGAGATTATTGCAAGTAAATTAATTTCTCAACATTCCTAACAATAATAAATAAAAAATGGTTCAATTAGGAAAATTATATCTTATTCCAACTACCCTTGGCGAAACAGAAAACCCATTTGACGTGCTTCCTCAAACTATAAAAAGAAGTATTGAGCTATTAGATTATTTCATTGTTGAAAACGAAAAAACAGGAAGGAAATTCATAAAAAGTCTATCTCCAGATAAAGTTCAAGCTTCCCTAAAACTAAGTGTATTAAACAAACACACTCAAAAATCCGAACATTCTGAAATGATACGAGCTTGTTTAGAAGGAGAAAATGTTGGGTTAATGTCAGAGGCTGGTTGCCCTGGAGTAGCAGATCCTGGAGCTGTAATAGTCAAATTAGCTCATGAAAAAGGAATTCAAGTAGTGCCTTTAGTTGGTCCATCATCAATTTTATTAGCCATAATGGCCTCAGGAATGAACGGACAAAGTTTTGCTTTCAATGGCTATATTCCCATTAATGCTTTAGAAAAAAAAGCAGCACTTAAGGGATTAGAAAAATTATCAATGGACAAAAACCAATCTCAAATATTCATTGAAACTCCTTATAGAAATAACAAAATGCTTGAAGATATATTAAATACATTGCATCCTGAAACAGATCTTTGCATAGCCGCAGACATAACATTACCATCAGAATTCATCAAAACAATGCGAGTTGTAAATTGGAAAAAAGCAAAGGTTGATTTACATAATCGCCCAACAATATTCATTATCCATAAAATGTAATCCTAAATTATATAACTATTTTCAGATAGTTATTTATAAGGAAAAGTCAAATTAAAATTATTACTTTAGTAAAAATCTATTTAGATTTACTGAATTGGATTTGTTTTTTCAACCAAGCAATATATTTTTTTCTATTTGCGGCATGTTGGTTTAAATCCGATGCAAATTCATGATACCCAAATCTTGAAACGCTGGCACAAAAATAAATATAATCGTTATTTTCAGGATTCAATACCGCTTCAATAGCAGTGATGTCAGGCATTGCGATTGGCCCTGGAGGCAATCCTAAGTATAAATAGGTATTGTATGGTGAATTAATTTTTAAATCATTGAAATATACTCTTTTAATAATCGTGTCAAAATTTGATAATTGTTTTTTCTTAGCAAAAATTACCGTTGGATCGGCTTGAAGAGGCATTCCCAACTTTAATCGGTTCAAATAAACACGGGAAACTCTTGGTCTTTCGTCTTTTTTTACGGTTTCTTTATGCACAATTGAAGCCAAAGTCATTACTTGAACTGGAGTTAATCCAAATTTTAACGCTTTTGATGTTCTTTCGGTATTCCAAAATTTGCGGTATTCTTTAATCATTTTATCACGAAATTTATCTGCCTTGGTGTTCCAATAAAACTCATACGTGTTTGGCAAGCAAATACTTATAACGTTATCTTCTGTAAAACCATTTTCTTTTAAGAAAGTTGAATCTTTGAATATTTTTATCAATGAAATACTGTCTGCTTCAATTTGAGAACCAACTCTTCCAACAACATTTTCCAGACGTTCTTGATTGTTGAAAGCTAATTTTACTGGGACATTTTGCCGCAAAGTAGAAACTAATTCAAAGCTATTCATTCCTTTTTTGAATAAAAAACGACCCGATTTCACATTATCGATATAGGATCTTTTAGAGGCTACCATTTTAAAACGATCCATATTTTCAATAAATGGACTGATTATCTTTTTCACATCTTCATAGGTTGCATCTGATGGAATATGAACAAAAAATTCATTTTCCGTAAACTTTGTGTTATCAGAAAAAATATCTCTGTACAACTTGATGCCATAAATTAATAAGGCAGCAATTAAAACAACTGAAACTATAGACGTTATTTTTTTGAAATTCAAAATATATAAATTAAAATTGATTATTTATTAATTGGAATAAAGTCTCGTCTTTGTATTTTCCTTTTACTAAATTCCATTCCTTTTTAGTCCCAATATTTTGGAACCCAAATTTAGTAAAAAGACAAACACTTGCTTCATTTTCTGAAGAAATATTTGCATACAATTGATGTAAATTCAAATGCGCAAAAGTATATTTTATCAATAATTCTAATGTTTCAGAACCAACACCTTTACTTCTATTTTCATTATCCTTTATGAGAATTCCTATTCCTGCTCGATTGTTTTTTGGGTCAAATTCAAAAATATCTATCAATCCAATAGCGCAATCATTATCAAAAGTACATATTGCCAAACGCAATTGCTTGGCTTCATAAATATCCTGATTGGCATTATCCAGATATTGACTAATCAAAAACCTGCTGTAAGGTGTTTGAGTGTGACTGACTTCCCAAACTGATTCATCATTTTCGACTGCGAAAACAAACTCTAAATCGTTTGGTTCGAGTGCGCGCAAATAAATATTTTTACCTTTTAATGTTATCAATTGAGTTTAATTTAAATATTAATTTTTCCTTCAAAGACATAACTTGCAGGTCCTTTTAGAAAAATATTCGAAAATTTACCATCATAATTATCAAAAGAAACTTCTAAATTTCCTCCTTCTACATTTATTTTAATATCATTGGAAGTTGTTTTTCCAATGGTTTTCATAGCAATTGCTACAGCGGCAGCACCTGTTCCGCATGACAAAGTTTCATCCTCTACCCCTCTTTCATAGGTTCTAATCGAAAAAGTATCTGGATTTATTTGTTTCACAAAATTTACGTTGGTTCCTAAACTTCCATACAAATCTCCGTAACGAATTGCAGCTCCTTTTTCTTTTACATTCAAATGAATTAAATCAGAAACTAATTGAACGTGATGTGGTGAGCCTGTATCTAAAAAAACATAATCAGTAGAATTTATTACCATATCTACGTTTTTCATTTGTAAAGAAACGATCCCGTTTTCAGAAATTTTAGCATAATGCAATCCGTCAATTGCCATAAAAGACGCTGATTTATCAATAATCTGTAACTTATTGGCGAAAGCCATCAAGCATCTTCCCCCGTTTCCACACATTGTACTTTGATTACCATCGGAATTAAAATAGACCATTTTAAAATCAGAATTAGCATCATTTTCTAGTAAAATTAAACCATCACAGCCAATGCCAAATCGTCGGTCGCACAAATGCGCAATAAGTTTGATGTTGTCTTTTGGAAAAATATCGATCCGATTATCAATCAACACAAAATCATTTCCCGTTCCTTCGTATTTATAAAAGTTAATTTCCATATATAATTGCGTTACTACAAAAGTACAAACTATTAATGAAAAGTTAATCATTGTTAAACAGGCGTTAAACTATTTTTTTGAAACTAATACTTTTTTAATTTTACTTGAAAATTAATTACTATGAAAAATTTCACAAATCTTTTTTTAGTAGCACTGTTGAGCAGTGTTACAACTATTGGAGCCTACAAATTATTGTTTGAAAGTAATGGCTATTTTTCGAAGGATAGAAATTCGATTATTACTCTTGCGCCAAATAATTACGGAAAAACAGTTGGATTATCATCCGAAACGTTTGATTTTACTGAAGCTGCAGATAAAGCAGTCCACACAGTAGTTCACGTAAAAAATGTTTCTTATACTTCGATTTCAAATCCAATCATGGAGTTTTTTTATGGCTATAAAGGAGCACAACAACAAGAACAAATTGGATCTGGATCTGGTGTAATTATTTCTGAAGATGGTTATATTGTAACCAATAATCACGTGGTGAAAGACGCATCAGAAATAAAAATCACACTAAATAATAAAAAATCTTATACGGCAAAATTAATTGGAACAGATTCTAAAATGGACATTGCTTTACTAAAAATTGATACCGAAGAAAAATTACCCTATTCAACTTTTGCAGATTCAGATATTGTGAAAGTGGGCGAATGGGTTTTAGCCGTTGGAAATCCATATAATCTCACCTCTACTGTAACGGCAGGAATTGTTTCGGCAAAGGCTAGAAATTTAGACATCACTGGTATTCAATCTTTTATACAAACGGACGCAGCCGTAAATCCTGGAAATAGCGGAGGTGCTTTAGTAAATACTCGCGGGGAATTAATAGGGATCAACACGATGATTTCATCGCAAACAGGTTCTTACGTTGGTTATTCCTTTGCAATTCCATCAAATATTACTCGCAAAATAATTGAAGATATCATGGAATTTGGAAACGTTCAGCGAGGTATTCTTGGTGTTGAAGGTGGCGAATTAAACAGTTCTGCTTCAAAAGAATTGGGAATAAAACAAACAGAAGGTTTTTATATTAAAAGAGTCAATAAGAATTCGGGAGCTGAAAAATCAGGATTGACAAAAGGCGATATTATTATACAATTAGATGCTCAAAAAATCTCTTCTTTTGCAGAATTAAATGGCTATATAAGCACTAAAAGACCAAATGACAAGATTCAAGTTACCTTTATTAGAAATGAAAAAACAATGACCGTTGCTGTTACATTATCCAAAAGTGATGTTTTTAGTACTCAATTTAAAGGGATAGATTTAGAAAACATAAACGCTTCTGACAAAAAAAAATTCAGGATTGATTATGGGGTAAAAATTAAAGAAGTTAACAATGAAAGACTAAATGCTTATGCAAATGATTTGAAAGGCGGAATTATTTTGAGTATTGGAAATGTTAAAGCTATTGACGTTGAAACAGTATCAAAAGCACTTTCAAATTTAGATGAAAATCAAACAGTTCAAATAGAAATGTTGACCGTAAATGGACAAGTTGTTCGATTAATATTATAAAAAAGTCATCCTACTAATTACTTTTAAAAGTCGATTTAAATTAATCGACTTTTTTTGTATAAATTAATTCAAAAAAAAGTTACGAAATCGATTGAAATGGGTACTTTTGCAAAAAAATTAATACAATTTAATTAAAATAGTTATGATAATTTCTTATGAAAAAGAGGTTGCTTTTCAAGCAAATCGAAGAAGAGCTGGAGTAGAATTCATCAAAATAATCAGTGATTTATGGTATGACAAATCCATTGAAATGGTACTTTTTAGGAATCAATTGATCGATAAAAATGTAAGCGAAATTATCAACCTTCATGAATATGCGGGAGAATTTGTTGGCAAACCAATTTCAATCTTTGACTCTGTAGAAATTGCAAAAGCCATTTTATCATTGGATTTACCCCCTTCAAAATTAGACATTGGAAAACTAACATACGAATACCATTCCAAAGAAAATAAGTACAATAATGCCAAAGCATTCGTTATTGACAAATTAAAAAATGCTAAAAATTCAGAAGAATTAAATTCCAAAGATGTTGTTTTGTATGGCTTTGGGAGAATTGGCCGTTTGTTAGCCAGAGAATTAATGTCGAAAATGGGAAAAGGAGAACAATTGCGATTGAGAGCAATTGTAACTCGTGATAAAAATGATGCAGTTTCTCTTGAAAAAAGAGCCTCTTTATTGCGTTATGATTCTATTCACGGCGATTTTATGGGTTCTGTAGTTGCCGATGTGAAAAATAACTCCTTGATAATTAACGGAACAACCGTTCACGTAATTACGGCAAATGGACCTGAAGAAATTGATTACACTCAATTCGGTATAAATGAAGCTTTAATCATCGATAACACGGGTGCATTTACAACTGAAGAAGCACTACACCGCCATTTATCTTCAAAAGGAGCACATAAAGTATTGCTAACTGCACCTGGAAAAGGCGTTCCAAACATTGTTCACGGAGTAAATCAAAACGAATACAATCCAGACGAAATTGATATTTTCTCTGCCGCATCATGCACAACCAATGCAATTACACCAATTTTGAAAGCAGTTGAAGATACGTTAGGAGTTGTAAAAGGTCATTTGGAAACCATACATGCCTATACCAACGATCAGAATTTAGTGGATAATATGCACAAAAAATACCGTCGTGGAAGAGCAGCAGCTTTGAATATGGTAATCACTGAAACTGGAGCTGGAACAGCTGTTGCAAAAGCATTACCAAGCCTTACTGGGAAATTAACTTCCAATGCCATTCGCGTTCCTGTACCAAATGGCTCATTAGTAATTTTGAATTTAGAAGTCAAAAAAGCAACTACCATTGCCAAGATTAATACAATAATGAAAAAATATGCATTGGAAGGTGAATTGGTAGAACAGATAAAATATTCGTTGAATAATGAGTTAGTTTCCTCTGATATTGTAGGCACTTCGGCACCTTCAATTTACGATAGTAATGCTACGATTGTTTCAGCTGATGGAAAAAATATTGTCCTTTACATTTGGTATGACAACGAATACGGCTACAGCCACCAAGTAATTCGATTGGCAAAATACATTGCTAAAGTAAGACGATTTACGTATTACTAGAAAATGATTATAGATCTAAGATTTAGAATAAGCATAAAAAAATCCGTTTCATTCTAATGAAACGGATTTTTTATTACACCTACAACTTTAAACCTCTTCCTTTTTTGTAAAAAAGTAAATCGGAATTCCAATTAGCATTATCAAAACGCCCCAACCACAGGTACTCGTTTTTGTAAATAGTAATGCCACGCAAATTGCGGTTGCAATAATAAGATACAACATTGGCAAAAATGGGTATCCAAAAGCTTTGTAAGGTCTTTCGGCGTCGGGCATTTTCTTGCGAAGGATAAATATTCCATGTATAGTAAGGATATAAAAAATCAAAACGATAATCACAACAAAGTCTAATAAATCGCCATATTTCCCTGTTAAACACAAGGCAGAAGCCCAAAAACATTGCGCCCACAAAGACCACGAAGGCACGCTTGACTCATTTAAAACCGCAGCTTTTTTGAAAAATAACCCGTCTTTTGCCATCGTGTAATATACGCGAGCACCTGCCATAATTAAACCATTGTTGCAAGCAAAAGTCGAAATCATAATCATCACGGCGATGATTAATGTACCAATTTCTCCAAAAATACTTTGGGAAGCTACAACGGCAACCCTGTCTGATTCGGCAGTTGCTATTCCTTTAAGCGGCACAACGGCCAAATACATCAAGTTCGCCAAAATATAAATAACACTTACAATTAGAGTTCCCAAAAACAAACTCAATCCTACATTTCGCTTTGGATTTTTAATTTCGCCAGCAATAAAAGTCACGCCATTCCATGCATCACTCGAAAATATAGACCCTACCAAAGCTGCCGAAACCGCAGTTATCAAAGCCATTCCACCAATTGGAATCCAAGAGCCAGACTCTTTTGCAAACGATTTTGTTGCCCAAGCATCCGCCCAATTTGCATTCCAAATCTCCGCTTTGGCGCCCAAGGCAAATCCAAAAATGATTAATCCCAAAAGCGATAAAATCTTGATAATTGTCAAAACAGTTTGCATAATTTTACTATTTTTTACGCCACGACTGTTAATGTACGTGAGTAAAACAATGGTAATTATAGAAACTATTTGAGCCGCATGGAGTTGAAAATTAGCAACTTCATAGATAACATTTTTTTCACTCAAAGGCGGATATAAATAGGCTGCAAATTTAGAAAATGCCACACCCACAGCGGCAATTGTCCCCGTTTGAATTACCGCGAAAAAGCTCCAACCGTATAAAAATCCAATCAATTTTCCGTAGGCTTCTTTCAGATAAACATACTGACCGCCGGCTTTGGGAAACATTGCGCTCAACTCGCCATAACTCACAGCAGCCACAATAGTCAGCAAAGCCGTGAGCACCCAAATCGCAATCAGCCACCCAGCAGAACCAACTTGGCGCACCATATCCGAACTCACAATAAATATCCCCGAGCCAATCATGGAACCCACCACCAGCATCGTTCCGTCTAACAAACCTAATTCTCTCTTAAAATCTTCTGGACTATTTTCTTGCATACTTTTGTTTTTGGTTTGGTTAAAGATAGGATTTATTTTTAATCCGACACAAAAACATAAAAATATGCCATCCTTCGCGCGAAGCTCGATTTAAGAAATACGATTTCCCGAAAAACGTATCTGCAAATTACCAAATAAACATTCCCTATCTTTATAAAAATTTAACGCCATGAAATGGGAATCAAAATTAATAAAGCACAATGGAACGTTTAGAATAGCCATTATTTTTGAAAAAAATGCCGAGTTAATTGCTCGGATAAAAACAGTTAAAGGCTCTCGATGGAGCCAATCATTGGGTGTGTGGCACATTCCTGATACTGAAGAAAATAGAATTCAATTAAAAATCGAACCTCTTTCCCACTCCATTCCTTCGACAGAGGGAATAGAACAGATTGAAAAATTCAAACAATGGCTGCTTTCAAAGCGCTACAGTCCAAGTACTATTAAAACCTACAGCGAAGCTTTAAAATCATTCTTGATTTACTATAGAGAAAAACCTGTTGCTGAAATTACTAATGAAGATGTAATTATCTATAATAATGATTACATATTAAAAAACAATTT
>SHWW01000034.1 GCA_009693635.1 Flavobacteriaceae bacterium | reverse complement strand
AAAGATGAGGAAGATGCGAAAAACGTAATGGTGGAGATTCGAGCAGGAACTGGTGGCGATGAAGCGAGTATTTTTGCAGGTGATTTGTTTAGAATGTATACTAAATATTGCGAAAATAGAGGTTGGAGAACTTCGGTTGTGGATATGAATGAGGGAACTTCTGGTGGTTTCAAAGAGGTGATTTTTGAAGTTACAGGCGAGGATGTTTATGGAACGTTGAAGTTTGAAGCGGGTGTTCACAGAGTGCAACGAGTACCACAAACAGAAACGCAAGGACGAGTTCACACTTCGGCAGCAACGGTTATGGTGCTTCCAGAAGCAGAAGAATTTGACGTACAAATTGATATGAATGATGTTCGTGTAGATTTTTTCTGTTCATCAGGACCTGGTGGACAATCAGTAAATACTACGAAATCAGCAGTTAGATTGACGCATATTCCAACAGGATTGGTCGCACAATGTCAGGATCAAAAATCGCAACATAAGAATAAAGATAAGGCGATGGCCGTTCTACGTTCTCGTTTATACGAACAAGAATTGGCCAAAAAACAAGCTGAAGATGCTACAAAACGTACATCTCAAGTGAGTTCAGGAGACCGTTCGGCAAAAATTAGAACCTATAATTATTCGCAAGGACGTGTTACGGATCACCGAGTGGGATTGACATTATACGATTTAGGAAATATTATGAATGGTGATATTCAGAAAATTGTAGATGAATTGCAATTGGTGAATAACATGGAGAAATTGAAAGAAGCGAGTGAAGTATTTTAAATATAAAACATAATAGACTAATAGATAAAAGATGCCATACTGAATTAAGTTTGGTATTTTTTTTAAAACTTTGCGAACTTTGCGAAAAACTTTGCGAACTTTGCGGCTAAACACACAACAATGACTACCAGAGAATTAATCCAACAGATCAAAATTAAAAAATCATTCCTTTGTATTGGTTTGGACGTCGACTTGAATAAAATTCCACCTCATTTATTAGAATCAGAAGATCCGATTTTCGAGTTTAATAAAGCAATAATTGATGCAACGCACGATTTGGCAGTTTCCTACAAACCCAATACGGCTTTCTATGAAGCGTATGGAATTAAAGGTTGGATTTCTTTGCAAAAAACTATCAAATACATCAACGAAAAACATCCTGAAATGTTCACAATTGCCGATGCAAAACGCGGGGATATTGGAAATACTTCATCGATGTACGCCAAAGCTTTCTTTGAAGATTTGAATTTTGATAGTGTAACCGTTGCGCCGTATATGGGAAAAGATTCAGTAGAACCCTTTTTGGCATTCGAGAATAAACATACGATTATGTTGGCTTTGACTTCTAATGAAGGTGCTTTTGATTTTCAAACATTGCAAGTTGATGGAGTAGAATTATACAAACAGGTTTTGGAAACATCTAAAACTTGGAAAAATTCTGAAAACCTAATGTATGTTGTTGGTGCTACAAAAGCAGAATATTTTACAGAAATACGCAAAATTATACCTGATAGTTTCTTGCTAGTTCCTGGTGCAGGTGCGCAAGGGGGAAGCCTTTCTGAAGTTTGCAAATATGGAATGAATTCCAATGTTGGATTGCTAATTAATTCATCTCGAGCGATAATTTATGCTTCTAACGGAATTGATTTTGCTAAAAAGGCTCGGGCTGAAGCATTAAAAATGCAAGAAGAAATGGCAGTGATTTTAAAATCGGCTACTTTTTAATAAACTTGTAGTTTTGAATTCCCGCTTGAGAATTTACTTTTATGATATATATCCCTCTTTGATAATGGGTTAAATTCAAAGTTGTTTCTTCAGAATTTAATATAAAAGTATCCAATTCTTGTCCTAATAGGGAACTAATCGAAACATTAGCACCCAAAAGATTTCCATTTATTTTTAATGTTAGCTCATCTGAAACAGGATTTGGAAAAAGCACCAAATTATTTTCTTTTAATAAATTAGTTGTTTCTAAGGCCGTTTGTTGGTATACCCTTACATAATCTATATCCATTGCCGATTGAACAAAGCCTAAGGTTACACTTGGCTCAATAGCTACATTTAATAATATATATTGCTCGGCGTTAAATGGCCATGTATATTGGTTTTTTACCGATGGGCTGTAAGTTAAATGATTAATCCCGTCAACACTAAAAGTTAATCGTTGCGCATCCCATTCCAATGCATAAATATGAAAATCGGTTGAAACGCCGGGCTTATTCTGCGCATTAGATACATATTCACCCACTGATAAATTTCCATTAATAGGATGATGAACAGCACTAGATACTACATTTTGATTGGTTCCCCAATGTTCCATAATGTCAATTTCTCCACATGCAGGCCAACTTGCAGTTCCAAACGTACTAGTCCAATAACTTCCTGGCTCAATAATATTTTTTCCAAGCATCCAAATTGCTGGCCATGTTCCTGCGCCAATAGGAAGTTTAGCTCGCACTTCTACACGACCATATTTAAAAGAAAATTTTGAATTTAATCGAGCCGAGGTGAACTGCTTAGTTTTTCCCTGATCGGTAAATGTTTCTCTTTTGGCGACAATACTTAGAATTCCATTACTAATAGTAGAATTTATCTGACGATTGGTATAATGTTGAAGTTCTCCGTTATACCAGCTATTTCCATTTGGAAGTTGAGTTTGCGGAAACCATTTTGTAGTATTTATTCCTCCGTTAGTTTCAAATTCATCGCTCCAAACTAATGTATTAAAAATAGTTGCGGCCCCTGAATAGTAAAAATCATCAATATAAGCAGTCACTTGCGAGATGTTGTTTTCACCATTAACCTGAAGAATCACTCTATTAAAATCAGATCTATACAATGGGTTTTGAGAGGTAGGATCTAAATTTATGAAGGGATCACTAGCAAAATTAAATGTAATTGTTTGCCATTGATTTAATACTATTGGTTTTATTATTTCACATTGTGTTACCCATGGAGATATAGCACTGCCATTTTGTAATTTTAAAGAAATTTGATTGGTTAGTGCTCCTGTAATTCCAATTGAAGGAACATATATTTTTAGGGTAAATACGCTACTCGTATTCAAGTTATAATTAAAACCAGCATCAAATCGAACATTAGCATAAAGTCCACCAATATCAGAATATTTCAAAACTTTTGGAGAGGTGTTTATTCCAATTTGATATGGATTTATAAAATTAGTATTCATCCCACAATTATCACCAAACCAGCTGTTGATGGTACTATTTCCTTCAAAATTATCTTGAGAAATTTGAACTTGGGAATAAAATAGTGAGGATGAAAAAAGTATTGTTAAACAAATAACATTGCGCATTAATCAGGATTTGGTTTAATTATAATATCTAAACAAATTTAATGAACAATAATACTAATGAAGTTTAAAACACCTATATAAAAACTATACACTACTGAATTTAATTATTTAAAAAGTAATAAATTTACATTTTATAATAATTGAGTTTATGGCTTTGAAGTTGATTGACCAAATAGGAATTGAGCATATTTTTGAAACTTCTCCAAAGAGAATAATTTCAATTGTTCCCTCTCAAACGGAATTGTTATTTGATTTAGGTCAGGAAAATAAAATTGTGGGTATCACTAAATTTTGTGTGCACCCGTATCATTTTAAAACCATAAAAAAGAGCATTGGCGGCACTAAAAATGTGCACTTTGAAAAGATTAGATTATTGAAACCCGATTTAATCATTGCAAATAAAGAAGAAAATACCAAAGAAATTGTTGAAGAATTGAGCAAAATTTGTCCTGTTTGGGTCACAGATATTATTACAATTGAAGACAACTTCAAAATGATTTCCGACTTTGGTCAATTGCTTAATTGTAGAACCGAGGCACAAAAATGGAACGATAAATTGTCTTTTGCCTTGATCGATTTTAAATTTTTTGTAAAAGATAAAACACTAAAAAAAGTTGCGTATTTCATTTGGAAAAATCCTTATATGGTTGCAGGCTCCAATACCTTTATCGATGAATTATTGAAGCTCAATAACTTTCAAAATATCTACGAGAATAAAGGGCGTTATCCTGAAATTGAACTTAAAAAAATACGATTAGAAGGCGATCTAGATATTGTATTACTTTCTTCAGAGCCATTTCCATTTAAGCCTGAAGATGCTTTCGAAATAGTAAAACAAACAAACCACGCAACCACTATTTTTGTAGATGGAGAAATGTTTTCGTGGCACGGAAGCCGCTTGTTGAAAGCCTTTGAATATTTCAAAATTTTACAAAATTCGATTTGAGTTTTACTGTTTTATTTATGTAATTCAACATAAATCAGCTACATTTACAAAAAAAGAGTGATACATTATACCATTTACAAAAATAAAAAAAGCGCACCATGGGTTACTTTCGTTCACGGTGCAGGTGGAAGTTCCTCTATTTGGTTCAAGCAAATTCGAGATTTTCAGAAGCATTATAATGTGTTGTTATTAGATTTGAGGGGTCATGGCAATTCAAATCAGCAAATTAAAATTGCTTTCAAACAAAAATATACTTTTTCGGCTTTAGCTATTGATATACTTGAAGTTTTAGACCATCTGAAAATTGAAAAATCACATTTTGTAGGAATTTCTTTAGGTACAATTTTAATTCGTCAATTGGCAGAAATGCATCCAAATCGGGTTCAAAGCATGATTCTTGGAGGTGCGATTCTGAAAATGAATTTTCGTTCACAAATTCTAATGAAATTGGGAAATATGTTTAAATATGTATTGCCATATTTAGTTTTATATAAGTTCTTTGCTTTTGTAATAATGCCCAATAAAAACCACAAACAATCCCGTTTGTTATTTATCAATGAAGCCAAAAAACTTTATCAAAAGGAGTTTATAAAATGGTTCAAACTTACCGCTGAAATCAATCCAATTTTGAAATGGTTTCGTCAAGAAGAACTTAATATTCCTACCTTATATATTATGGGAGAAGAAGATTATATGTTTCTGCCTTCTGTTAGGAAAGTAGTCGAAAAACACTTTAAATCATCGCAATTATTTGTAGTTCAACAATGCGGACACGTTGTGAACATTGAGCAACCCATCACTTTTAATACCACAGTGCTTTCCTTTATAAACAGCCAAAAATAAAAAAAACCACTACTAGAAAGTAATGGCTTATTTACCCAAACTAAACTAACTTCAAACTCTTTGCAAAGGTTTGCAAGAATTTTCTGTTTGATGTTAAGTTGATGTTATTCCTATGTTATCGATTCTTAACAGATAACCTTTATTTTTTATCCTGCATTGCAAAAATACTCTGCAATAAAGGCGAAGTTCTCGCTTTTAAATTCACCCTAATTTCTTTTTCCTCAACAGCAACCATTTTAAAAACCCCTTTCATCGTTTCTTTGGTCACATAATCCTTCAAATTTGGTGAAACTTTCTTTACTAACGGAATCGAATTGTATTTATTTATCATCTGTCCCCAAATTTTATCTGCGTTCACTTTATCTAATGAAGTTGCAATTAGGGGGCTAAATTTATCATATAATGCGGTTGAAGTTGCTATTTCTAGATAGGTTGTCGCGGAATTTTCTTTCCCCATTAATATCGTTTTGGCATCCGTAAAAGTCATATTTTTAACTGCATCAACAAATATTGGAGTAGCTTCTTTTACCGCATCTTCGGCAGCTCTGTTCAGTAATTTCAATCCTTCATCGGCCAAACTAGACATTCCTAAACTTCGCAGGGTTTTATCTACTTTTTGTAATTCTGTTGGCAATACTATTTTCACAAGATCATTTTTATAAAAACCATCTTCGGCAGTTAATTTTGAAACTTGTTTTGTAATTCCATTGTTCAAAGCTTCTTTTAAACCCGCACTGATATCAGGAATTATTGCCAAATTTGTAATTACAGGAACTTTAATCTTTAAAATGTTTTTTAATTGATCGATTTGAGCATTTGCAATTATCGGAACAAATAAAAGGAGAATAATAATTTTTTTCATAACTTTTAATTTCTATAAAGATACACAAAATCTATTCCATTTTTTTTGGAGCTATTTCCTACTTCTCACTATATCCATGCTAAAAAGCGTTCGATATCCCTGCTATCAGGGCTATGACTTCAGTATAAAATTTGATATTTTGCAAATAGTAATTTTTACGCGCTAAATTTCACATTATCATAAAGTATGTTTTTCACTATTTTTGATAAATTATTTTTAAAAAACACGTAAATTGCACCTTTAAAATTATCACATTCATAAATGGAAGTTCAAAAACCCTACATACCAGTTCATAAAGTTCGAATTGTAACTGCTGCCGCCCTTTTTGACGGACACGATGCAGCTATAAATATTATGCGAAGAATTATCCAATCTACAGGAGTTGAGGTAATACATCTCGGGCATGATAGAAGCGTTGAAGAAGTTGTAAATACAGCCATTCAAGAAGATGCCAATGCAATTGCACTAACTTCATATCAAGGAGGACACAATGAATATTTTAAATATATGTATGATTTACTTAAACAAAAAGGAGCAGAGCATATCAAAATTTTTGGTGGCGGGGGAGGTGTTATTTTGCCTTCTGAAATTACCGAACTACAAGCCTACGGAATCACACGTATTTATGCACCAGACGATGGTCGCGAAATGGGATTGCAAGGAATGATTAATGATTTAGTTCAAAAATCAGATTACGCAATCGGAGATATTTTAAATGGTGAAATCAATCATCTTGAAGAAAAAAATCCAAAAGCAATTGCGAGAATAATTTCAGCAGCTGAGAATTTTCCTGAAATTGCAAAGCCAATATTAGAAAAAATCCAACAAAAAAACAAAACGTCTAAAACTCCTGTTCTTGGAATTACAGGAACAGGCGGTTCTGGAAAATCATCTTTAGTTGACGAATTGGTTCGTCGATTCTTAATTGACTTTCCCAAAAAAACCATCGGATTAATATCTGTAGATCCATCAAAAAGAAAAACTGGAGGTGCCTTATTAGGCGATAGAATACGAATGAATGCCATCAATAATCCTAGAGTTTATATGCGTTCATTGGCAACAAGACAATCCAATTTAGCCCTTTCAAAATATGTTGCCGATGCCATTCAAGTATTAAAAGCTGCAAATTACGACATCATCATTTTAGAAACTTCTGGTATTGGACAATCGGATACTGAAATTATGGATCATTCTGATGTTTCATTGTATGTAATGACACCAGAATTTGGTGCTGCAACCCAATTAGAAAAAATCGATATGCTTGATTTTGCCGATTTGGTAGCCTTGAATAAATTTGATAAACGTGGTGCAATTGATGCGGTTCGAGATGTAAAAAAACAGTACCAACGAAATCATAATCTTTGGGACGTAAATCCAGATAAAATGCCAGTATTTGGAACCATTGCTTCTCAATTCAACGATCCAGGAATGAATACGCTTTACAAAGCGATAATGGATAAAATTGTTGAAAAAACGGAAAGTAATTTGAAATCAACGTTCAAAATCACTCGTGAAATGAGCGAGAAAATATTCGTTATTCCACCTCATAGAACCCGTTATTTATCTGAAATTTCAGAAAACAATCGTAAATATGACGACACTTCATTAACACAACAAAAAGTAGCTCAAAAATTATATGGTATTTTCAAAACTGTTGAAAGTGTTTCTGGACATGAACCAACCTTGAATAAATCGGGTATTGAAATATTGAATGCTGCTAATGAAAAATCCGAAGACAAGGTTTTTATTTCTCTTTTGTTAAACCAATTTGAGAAAATAAAAATGGATTTAGATTCGTACAATTGGGAAATCATTTTAACTTGGAATGAAAAAGCTAATAAATATAAAAATCCATTTTACAAGTTTAAAGTAAGAGGTAAGGAAATAAAAATTGCCACACATTCCGAAAGTTTATCGCACACGCAAATACCAAAAATTGCTTTACCAAAATACGAAGCTTGGGGCGATATTTTGCGTTGGAACTTACAAGAAAATGTACCAGGAGAATTTCCATTTACCGCTGGTTTGTACCCTTTTAAAAGAGAAGGCGAAGATCCATCGCGAATGTTTGCAGGAGAAGGTGGACCGGAACGAACCAATAAAAGGTTTCATTATGTGAGTGCAGGATTACCAGCAAAACGACTTTCTACTGCTTTTGATAGCGTAACTTTATATGGAAATGATCCACATATCCGACCAGATATTTATGGAAAAATAGGAAATGCTGGTGTTTCAATTTGCTGTTTAGACGATGCTAAAAAACTGTACTCGGGTTTTGATTTAGTTCATGAATTAACATCGGTGAGTATGACTATTAACGGGCCTGCACCAATGTTGCTCGGTTTTTTCTTGAATGCTGCCACCGACCAGCAATGTGAATATTACATCAAAAAAAACGGATTAGAAAAAGAAGTTGAGAATAAAATAGTTACACTTTACAAACAAAAAGGAACAACTAGACCGAAATACCAAGGCGATTTGCCCGAAGGAAATAACGGTTTGGGATTACTACTTTTGGGAGTAACAGGTGATTTAGTTTTGCCTTTTTCAGTTTATAATGAAATAAAAATTAGAACCCTTTCGCAAGTTCGTGGAACCGTTCAAGCAGATATTTTAAAAGAAGACCAAGCCCAAAATACCTGCATTTTTTCTACAGAATTTGCTCTTCGTTTGATGGGCGATGTGCAGGAATATTTTATAAAAAACAATGTAAGAAACTTTTATTCGGTTTCCATTTCGGGTTATCACATTGCTGAAGCAGGGGCAAACCCAATTTCGCAATTGGCATTTACTCTTTCTAATGGCTTCACTTACGTGGAATATTATCTTAGTCGTGGAATGGATATTAACGATTTTGGACCAAATTTATCTTTCTTTTTCTCAAACGGTATAGATCCTGAATATGCGGTTATTGGTCGTGTAGCTCGAAAAATTTGGGCGAAAGCCATGAAAAATAAATACGGTGCGAATGAAAGAGCGCAAATGTTGAAATACCACATTCAAACTTCAGGACGTTCTTTGCACGCTCAAGAAATAGATTTCAATGATATTCGAACAACATTGCAAGCTTTATATGCAATTTACGACAACTGTAACTCATTGCATACCAATGCTTATGACGAAGCTATTACCACGCCAACAGAAGAATCAGTTCGACGTGCCATGGCAATTCAGTTGATTATCAATAAAGAATTGGGATTGACCAAAAACGAAAATCCAATTCAAGGTGCTTTTATAATTGAGGAATTAACCGATTTAGTGGAAGCTGCAGTTTTAGAAGAATTTGATAGAATTACGGAACGTGGTGGCGTACTTGGCGCAATGGAAACGATGTACCAACGATCAAAAATCCAAGAGGAAAGTTTGTATTACGAAACCTTGAAACACACGGGCGAATTTCCAATTATTGGGGTAAATACGTTTTTGAGTTCTAAGGGTTCACCAACGGTTATTCCAGCAGAAGTTATCCGTGCTACAGAAGAAGAAAAGCAATTTCAGATTGATATGCTAACCAATTTGCACCTGTTCAATCAAGATAAAGTAAACCTACATTTGAATGATTTACAAGAAGCAGCTATCAAAAACGAAAACTTGTTTGAGCATTTAATGGAAGCTACAAAAGTGTGCTCTTTAGGGCAAATCACAAGTTCATTATTTGAAGTTGGTGGTCAGTATAGACGCAATATGTAAGCAGAGAATCGATTTTTAAAGGAATTTATTTAATTAAATAATAAGCTTTTCAGAACGAAAAGTCTCTTATTTTTATATAATTTTCTCCAATTTCAAATACCCAATATGCAATTCATCTTTAAAAGCACTATTAGTTTCAGTAATTTTCAAAGCAAATTTTTCTTTTAATTCAGGCGCAAGAATATCTGCCACGTTAAATATATCATCTACATCGATTCCAAATTTATCGTCAATGTGTGATGTTGCTCCTTTAAAACCGTAATGTTTACAGAAACTTGTAGCTTTTGCTTTTTTTGTGGCTTCTGCCAATGAAGTTCCAGTTGCCAAAATTTTATAATGGTATTCCTCAAATTCATTTTCCTTATAACCACCAAGATTGATGAAAAAAAGTTGAGAAGCATTTGCAACAGCATTAACTTTAGAAACAATTTCTATTTTATGGTTGTCAATAAAGGTAACCTTTCTCCAAGCATCAATATGGATTTTGCCTTTGGCTTCAGGCCAGAAAGCTTTCATTTGAGGAACCAATTCTGATAAAGAATTTCCTATTCCAAAAAAAATATCATGTTGTTCAGTAAACCTTCCTTTTGGTCTACAACCAATCATTATCATATATAATTTCATACTTACAAAAGTACTTTAAATTATTTTCATTAAAAAAATCATAATTATTTTTTTTGGATTGATTTTTGGAATACTTTTGAAGTAACTAAATAAATATATTATGAAACGAATAATTTTACTTTTAGCAATTTCAGCAACTTTTTTATTTCATGGTTGTTCTTCAAAAGAAGAAATCCATGTTGATCTTTTAGCAGAAGTTTTTGAAGTAAGAACTTCATTTACTGCAGCGAATAACTATTCTAAACTAATTACCCTAAATCCACCAATTTACAATTCGGATATGGTTTTAGTTTATCGTTTATTTGACGTTATTAATGGTCAAAGTTTGTGGAGACAGTTGCCGCAGGCAGTTTACTTAGTCCAAGGAGAGTTGGATTATAATTTTGATTTCACAAGAAATGATATCAATTTATTTCTTGAATCTGACTTTGATTTAAATACATTAGGTGCTACATGGACTCAAAACCAGGTTTTTAGAGTCGTGATTATCCCAGGATATTTATCAAATAAAAACAATAAAGCAATTGATTTCAATGATTATAATGCAGTTGTAAAAGCATTTAATATTAAAGATGATCTAATCAAAAAGATACAATAATTAAAATAGAATAAGTATTATTCAAGATACTTTTCTAATAATATTTTAGCGGCTGCAAAAGGTGATATCTCGTCATTTTGCACCGCTTTTTTGTTTTTTTCCAATAGTTTTTGAATTTCAGGATGATTGAAAAAATTAGTTTTCAATTGCTCATTTATGGTTTCCAACATCCAAAATTGATTTTGCTCTTTGCGTTTTTCAAAGAAATAATTATTCGTTTTTGTGAGTTCTAAAAACTTTAAAATCGTTTCCCAAACTTCAGGAATTCCATCGTGAGTAATGGCGCTACAAGTTGAGCATGTAGGAATCCAGCCCGATTTTTTTGCAGGAAATAGATGTAAAGCCTGACTAAATTCTACTTTAGCTAAATTTGATTTTCGAACATTATCTCCATCGGCTTTATTGATGATAATTGCATCTGCCATTTCCATAATACCACGTTTTATACCTTGTAATTCGTCGCCAGCGCCCGAAATTTTCAATAACAAAAAGAAATCTACCATACTGTGAACTGCAGTTTCGCTTTGCCCAACTCCTACCGTCTCAATTATTATTATATCAAATCCACAAGCTTCACAAAGCGTAATCGATTCTCGTGTTTTTCGAGCAACACCACCTAGCGTTTCTCCCGAAGCCGAAGGTCGGATATAGGCGTTTTTGTCTTTCACCAATTCCTCCATTCTGGTTTTATCACCCAAAATGCTCCCGTGTGAAATAGTGCTGCTCGGATCCACTGCAAGAACGGCAACTTTGTTCCCTAAACTCGTTAAATATTTTCCGAAAGCTTCAATAAATGTACTTTTTCCAACTCCAGGAACACCAGTAATTCCTATTCTAACCGACTTATTGGCATGAGGTAAACACGCATTTATCACTTCGTTTGCCCGTTCTAAATGCTCGCTATTCATGCTTTCAACCAAGGTAATTGACCTGCTCAAAGCAGTGATATTTGCATTCAGAATGCCGTTAACTAATTCTTTTGCAGAGGGTTGAATCTTCCTAAATGTATGAATTTTTTTCGCTGCTTTTTCACTGACAATTTCGGGAGGCGAAATTCCAGCTTTTTCGTGAAGTGCCGACATCTTATTTTTTGATTCCAAAGAATTTCATTTTTGTAAATTTACTAAATAATTGTTTCTCCATAATTAAAACCTTTTTTTTTATTCGGAGCTAATACTGCTGTCATTCCAAATCCTCACTAAAAAGCTCGGGATTTTCCCTTCTATCAGGGCTAAAAAAAAGAGAACTATTACGTTCTCTATTTCATGTTGTTTCCAAAATTATATTTTTAAATGTTCTTTTTAGCCTTGATCATCATTTCAAGCATGTTCCACATTTCATCTGGAACGGCTTCCAATAAATTAAATTGACCCGCACCTTTTAGCCATTCACCACCATCAATAACTACCACTTCTCCATTTATATACGCGGAAAAATCAGAAACTAAATAGGCAGCTAAATTGGCTAATTCCTGATGATCGCCAACACGTTTTAATGGTACTTTTTTGGATAAATCAAATTTTTCTTTCAAATCTCCAGGTAATAATCTGTCCCAAGCTCCTTTTGTAGGAAATGGTCCGGGAGCAATGGCATTGGTTCTAATTCCGTATTTTGCCCATTCAACTGCTAAACTTCTCGTCATTGCAAGAACTCCAGCTTTTGCGGTCGCACTTGGAACTACATATGCAGATCCAGTAAACGCATAAGTTGTAACAATATTCAACACGGTTGATGTTTCTTGCTTGCTATCAATCCAATGCTTTCCAAAGGCAAGTGTACAGTTTTTTGACCCTTTCAAAACAATATCAATTACCGTATCAAACGCATTTGCCGAAAGGCGTTCCGTTGGAGAAATAAAATTTCCTGCTGCATTATTGAGTAAAACATCTACTTTTCCATAAGCTTTTAAAACTTCCTGCAACATTGCTTCCACTTGTTCATAATGCCGCACATCACATTGAACAGGAAGACAAGTTCCTCCAGTTTCAGCTTCTAAATCGGTTGCTGTAGTTTTTAGTTTTTCTAAATCACGGGATGTTATGGCTACTTTAGCACCCAATTCCATAAAATATTTAGTCATAGCCTTTCCTAAACCACTTCCGCCCCCTGTAACCAAAATTACTTTGCCTAATAAAGCATCGTCACGAAGCATTTTTGCTGAAAAATTCATAGGTTATTTTTTATGTAAATATAGGTATAAAAAGAAGTTCAGTTTCAATTATTTTAAATCAAAATCTCTAGAATCTTTATCGCTGCATCACTAATTTTTGTTCCAGGCCCAAAAACAGCAACGGCTCCAGCATCGAATAAAAATTGATAATCTTGTGCAGGAATTACACCACCAACAACTACCATAATATCTTCACGACCATATTTTTTTAGTTCTTCAATAACTTGAGGGACCAACGTTTTGTGTCCAGCTGCCAAGGAAGAAACGCCAAGAATATGCACGTCATTCTCAATGGCTTGTTTTGCAGCTTCCGCAGGTGTTTGAAATAATGGACCTATATCTACATCAAAACCTACATCAGCGTAGCCAGTTGCAACTACTTTTGCACCACGATCATGACCGTCTTGTCCCATTTTTGCAATCATAATTCTTGGACGGCGACCTTCTTGCTTTGCAAATTCGTCAGCCATCAGTTTTGCTTTTTCAAAACTTTTGTCGTCTTTAATTTCTTTACTATACACGCCGCTAAAGGATTTAATTTGAGCTTTATATCTACCAAAAACAGTTTCTAAGGCATCGCTAATTTCGCCCAAAGTGGCTCTGTAACGTGCTGCTTCAACAGCAATTTCCAGTAAGTTTCCTTCTCCAGTTTTTGCAGTTGCAATCAATTTATCTAATGTTTCTTTTACTTTTTTTGTATCTCTTGATGCTTTTATTTCATCTAATTGTTCCAATTGTTGCTTGCGAACCATTTGATTGTCAACATCTAAAATATGCAAAGGGTCTTCTTTTTCTAATCGGTATTTATTAATTCCAACAATTACATCTTGGCTACTATCAATTCGCGCTTGCTTTCTGGCTGCTGCTTCCTCGATTCGTAGTTTTGGAATTCCAGCTTCGATTGCTTTGGTCATTCCGCCTAATTCTTCTACTTCTTCAATTAGTTTCCAAGCATTTTGTGCAATTTCATTGGTCAAACTTTCTACATAATAACTTCCTGCCCAAGGATCAACTGTTTTGGTAATTTTAGTTTCTTCTTGTAAATAAATTTGTGTGTTTCTTGCAATTCTAGCAGAGAAATCCGTTGGTAATGCAATTGCTTCATCCAAGGCATTGGTATGCAAAGATTGTGTTCCTCCAAAAGCTGCTGCTGTTGCTTCAATGCAAGTTCGTGCCACGTTATTAAAAGGATCTTGCTCTGTTAAACTCCAACCCGATGTTTGGCAGTGGGTTCTTAAAGCCAATGACTTTTCATCTTTTGGATTGAATTGTTTTACTAATTTAGCCCAAATCATTCGTCCTGCACGCATTTTTGCAATTTCCATAAAATGGTTCATTCCAATTGCCCAGAAAAAGGATAGGCGAGGGACAAATTCATCAATTTTCATTCCAGTTGAAAGTCCTGTTCTTATATATTCTAATCCGTTTGCCAAAGTATAAGCTAATTCAATATCGGCAGTAGCTCCAGCTTCTTGCATGTGGTAACCAGAAATTGAAATACAGTTGAATTTCGGCATTTTTTTGCTTGTATATTCAAATATATCAGCAATAATTTTCATTGAAGGCGAAGGTGGATAAATATAGGTATTACGAACCATAAATTCCTTCAAAATGTCGTTTTGTATTGTTCCAGATAGTTGTTCGGGTTTTACGCCTTGTTCTTCTGCAGCAACAATATAAAAAGCCATAATTGGTAAAACTGCTCCGTTCATTGTCATAGAAACCGACATTTCATTCAGAGGGATTTGGTCGAATAATACTTTCATATCTTCAACAGAATCGATAGCAACACCAGCTTTTCCAACATCGCCAACCACTCGTTCATGATCTGAATCATAACCGCGATGCGTTGGTAAATCAAACGCAATAGAAAGTCCTTTTTGACCTGCAGCTAAATTTCTTTTATAGAATGCGTTACTTTCTTCGGCAGTTGAAAATCCTGCATATTGACGAATTGTCCAAGGTCTTCGGACAAACATTGTAGCATACGGACCACGCAAATTGGGTGCAAATCCAGCCGCAAAATCCAGATGTTCTAAATTTTTAATATCAGTTTTTGAATAGGTTGGTTTTAGTTCAATTCGTTCTGCAGTAATAAAATTATCTGATGAATGCACTAAATTATTTTTAAATTTAGGTTCTTGACTTTCGTCTAAAGTAATATGTTGTAAGTTTTTTCTTTTCATTTTAAAGTGAATATTTACACTAATTTATATCGCTTGTTATTCTGAACCTAATCGTTCTTGCTCCATTTTTTCGGATAATCGCTTTTCGATTATTGGTGTAATCAATGTTTTTCTTGGCTTTACTTTAACAAATGGAAACAATTCTAAATCGTGTTTCATTTTGTCGTCTTTGTTAGGATATTTATTAGTTCCCAATAAAACTTCTTTTCCAGAATCAAATAATTCTTGTTCCTTATGGGCACTTTCTTGAATTTTTCTTTTAATAATTCCCTCGTTCAATTGTTTCAGAAAACCCCCATTTGCTTCAATATCTTTAAATAAAATCAATGCTTTTTCAGCTAATTGATGTGTTAGGCTTTCTATATAGTAAGCTCCATCGGCAGGATTATTAACCTTGTCGAAGTAGCTTTCATTTTTTAAAATTAACAACTGATTTCTCGCAATTCTATCACCAAATTCATTGTCTTTATGGTATAACGCATCGTAAGGTAGATTCTCGATTGCATCGGCACCACCAATTATCGCTGACATGCATTCAGTCGTGGTGCGCAACATATTTACATTATAATCGTAAATTGTTTTGTTTCTTTTAGTTGGTGTAACAATTAAATGACACTCCAAATTTGGGTGGTATTCTTTAGCAATACTATTAAATAAAATTCTATAAGCACGCAATTTGGCGATTTCAAAAAAGTAGTTCGTTCCTACAGAAATTTTAAAAACTATCGGTTGGTTTAATATTGAAATGCGGTTTAAATATTCGTTGGCATGAGCTAGTGAATACGCTAGTTCTTGAACCATATTTGCACCGGCATTTTGATATAAAGAACTATTTATACTAATAATTGAACTTTGTGAAACTTGTTTTGAAATCAAATTTAGGGTTTCAAAATTATCTTTTTCTTTGGTTTTAAACCAGTTCCCTTCTTTTGCTAATTGACCAATTGGGTCTAAGTTGCAATATATTTTTGAGCTCCTTTTTTGGGCAATTGCTTCTATTTTGAATACGAAATCGATTGAAATAAAATTTAAATTGAAGTAAATTGTACAGCTTTCTAAAGGTAATTTTTCTAATAGTTTTTTAATATCAATGGTTTCATCTTCTATAGAAAATCGTATGCTTTCGGCACCTCGTTTGATTGATTCTAATGCTCTTGCTATAGATTTTTCGAGGTCGTAAACAAATATATTTTGGCAAATTTTGAATTCGGTAGCTTTTGTATTTAAAGGTAAAATATCTTGTAAATCGTCTTGATGGTAAAATGGTTTTACCTTTATATTTTCAGGTGAATTCCAAATAAGTGTGTCATTATAATCGGCGCCTTTGAGTTCAAATTGTATTTTTTGTTTCCATTGTTTTGAAGAAACGGATTCAAATTCAGAGAATAATGCAGTATCCATTTTGGGTTTATTTTATATTATTTTTTTATTGTATCACCTTCAAATTCAATTATATAAATATCTTCGCTATCTTTTTTCATGTAGTATTTTTCGCGGGCATATTTTTCGACTTGGTCTTGATTTTTCAGTAATTTGATGTTTTCTTTATCTTTTCTGATTTCGTCTTGGTAGTATTTTTTATTGTCTTGTAATTCGTCAATTTGTTTGTTTAGTACTCGCTGATCCATATAGGAATAGTTGTCTAAAAAAAGCATCCAAGTTCCGAATAATAGTAAAATTAAAAAGTACTTATTACTCACTATTTTGAGCCAAGGCTTTTTTTCAATTGTTTTTTTTAAAGGATTTTTCATAGTAATAAAGAAATGTTTTTCAACCCTGACGTAAACGGTATCTCTCGCTTTTTAGCGAGGATTTAGTCTGCAGCAGTAAATAGGTCCAAAAAATAATGGTATAAAATTAATAAAAATTTTATGAAATCCGCTGATTTATTACTGCTCTTACCACATCTATTGCTACGGTGTTGTATTTATCGTTTGGAATGATGATGTCGGCAAAAGCTTTTGTAGGCTCAATGAACTGTTCGTGCATTGGTTTTAGTGTGTTTTGGTACCTGTTTAGAACTTCGTTCATATCTCGTCCTCGTTCTGCAATATCTCTTCGCAATCTTCGAATTAAGCGTTCGTCAGAATCGGCGTGTACGTATATTTTAACATCAAAAAGGTCTCTTAATTCGGTATTAGCTAGAATTAGAATTCCTTCAACTATCATAACTTTTCGTGGATGTGTGAGTATGGTATCATGAGTTCTGTTGTGCGTGACAAAAGAATATACAGGTTGGTTGATGTTATTTCCTTCTTTTAATTCTTTGAGGTGAGCAACTAATAGTTCAAAATCAATGGCGCGTGGATGGTCGAAATTTATTAGGGAACGCTCGTCAAAATTTAGGTTGTGGGTTTCTTTATAATAAGAATCTTGCGAAATAATTCCAACTTCGGTTTCTGGTAATTCGTTCATAATTTGCTGAACAACTGTAGTTTTTCCACTCCCTGTTCCTCCAGCAATTCCAATAATCAGCATAGTTTAGTCTTTTTATTTTAGCAAAAATAGCAATTTATTGTTTGGAAATTTAAATTTTTAAGTGTTTTAAAGTGCAGTTAGGGCAATTTTATTCGCTAACTAAACTTTAATCTCATAAATACGT
The DNA here is from genome assembly GCA_009693635.1 of Flavobacteriaceae bacterium. Taxonomy (GTDB): domain Bacteria; phylum Bacteroidota; class Bacteroidia; order Flavobacteriales; family Flavobacteriaceae; genus Flavobacterium. Next base: position 3,060 of record SHWW01000034.1, on the reverse strand, counting down.
GTTTGATTCCTTTTTTGTTAGATTCTTTTTCGTTCGTTTCAAGTATATCGGTTAGGGATTTTAACATAGGTGTCAGTTTGTTAAAGCAATAATTTTTTGATTCAAATTTGGTTTTTCTTTACGGTAAGGTTGCCAACATCTCCAAGAAATGACCAACCATCGTCGTCGCAAATGGCCTCGATTGTGGTTTTGATTAATTACTGGAGAATATCAATCGGAACAGAGAAGTTTATTCAATAATCAGCTGCCAATAGGTAAAGTTGATAATGGTAAAGCAACATCTACGATAGTTGGTCTATAAAAAAAAACTTCTTTATTTATTATGTACGACAAGCTTAAATTTGATTAATTTATTGAATTATCATTACCATTTTAAATAATATTTAGTAAGTGCTATTAAATATTAAATAAAAATTTTAAATTTGGGTATATATTTTAAATTTTTACTAACTCTTTAAATACAAATTTCCATGAAAAAATTAATTATTTTATTTGTTTTTGTCCTATTTTTAGGTTTGAATTTTACTTCTTGTAGCAGTAGCGACAATGATTCTTCCTCAACATCTTTGATTGTAGGAAAATGGAATTTCAGCAAATTTCAGGTCACAGAGGGTGGAGTTACAACTCCAGAAATGGATTATCCGAATACACCAAATTGTCCCAAAAATTATGTTGAATTTAAAACAGGAGGGGTATGTAATGCAGGTACTTATGAGGGTTCTACTTGTATTTTAGATATAGACCCTGCGACTTGGGCTCTAAGCGGAAGCACTATTGCAATTACAGATGGTACTGATGTATCCACTCTAGAATTAGTAAGTGTTACTAGTTCAACACTAAAAGTAAAACAAACAGAAACGGAAAACGGAGTAACATATATTTTAAATATTACTTTTACAAAAGCTTAATCTTATAAAACAAAATAAAGTGCCATCTGTATTTAGATGGCTTTTTTGTGTCTATTTCTGTTTTTTAATTAAGGGCATCTCTAAAACTATTAGTTTTTAGAGGTGCCCTTAATTAACTAAAGTGTAATTTGAAGTAAATAATTGTAAATCAAAATATAAATTGGAGTACTTAAAAATCCTACTTTTTTGTTTTTAATTCAGTATATTAACTATAACGCAATCTCACAAATACGTGTTTGATTCCTTTTTTGTCGGATTCTCTTTCGTCGATTTCAAGAATATCGGTCAGCGATTTCAGCATTGGAGTTAATTTGTTGAAACCATAATTTCTTGGGTCGAATTCGGGTTTTTTCTTTACGATAAGGTTTCCAACATCTCCAAGGAATGCCCAGCCATCATCGTCGCAAATGGCCTCGATTGTGGCTTCGATTAATTCGATGGTTTGTAAATCTATTTTTTGAACGACTTCTTTTTCGACAACTTCTCTTTCAACAGAGCCATTACCAACTACTTTTTTAGTATCGGTTGTGACTTGTTTTGGTGTTTTCTTTTTGACTGCTCCGTGTAAAACTTCGATATATATAAATCGATCGCAGGCAACAATAAAGGAATTTGGTGTTTTCTTTTCTCCGATTCCAATGACTTTCATGCCCGATTCTCGTAAACGAATTGCCAAACGCGTAAAATCGGAATCACTAGAAACAATACAAAAACCATCTACTTTATCGGAATACAATAAATCCATTGCGTCAATAATCATAGCGGAATCCGAGGAGTTTTTACCCACGGTATAACTGTATTGTTGAATAGGAGTGATAGCATGTTCTAATAAAACTGATTTCCAGCCATTTGCATTAGGTTTTGTCCAATCGGCGTAAATTCGTTTGGTTGTCGGTGTTCCGTATTTTGCGATTTCCTCCATCATTCCTTTCACATTGCTATACGGAACGTTGTCGGCATCAATGAGTACCGCGAGTTTTAATTCTTTATTTTGATTCATTTCTTATTATATTTGTATTGAAATTGCTATTGACATTGTTGTTAAGTTTGAGCAATTTAAATCAAAGGTACAAAGTTTCTCATTAATTGGATGCCCTAGCCTAGATAGAAATGGAAATCCTGCACTTTTTAACGCAGATTGCAATGAATAGCTCGAAATAGCTCCTAAAAAAAGTAAAATTAAGTACTTTATTAAGGTATAAATATTTATTTTTGCATTACTATAAGATTAATAATTTTTTCAAATTACAAGATGGTAAAAGATTTATTCGCAAGAATTCAGAATAATAAAGGGCCTTTAGGTAAATGGGCTTCACAAGCGGAAGGTTATTTTGTGTTTCCAAAGTTAGAAGGAGAATTAGGACCAAGAATGAAATTTCAAGGAAAAGATATTTTGAATTGGAGTTTGAACGATTATTTGGGGCTTGCAAATCATCCAGAAGTTAGAAAAGCAGATGCAGATGCGGCCATTAAATATGGTGCTGCCTATCCGATGGGAGCAAGAATGATGAGCGGTCACACGAAATATCACGAACAATTAGAAGAAGAATTGGCGGCTTTTGTAATGAAAGAATCAGCTTATTTATTGAATTTTGGTTACCAAGGAATTATGTCAACTATTGACGCTTTGGTGACTAGAAATGATGTAATTGTCTATGATGTGGATGCGCACGCTTGTATTATTGACGGGGTTCGTTTGCATAGTGGAAAGCGTTTTACCTACCGTCATAATGATGTGGAAAGTATGGAGAAAAACTTGCAACGTGCCACAAAATTAGCTGAAACTACGGGTGGAGGAATCCTATTTATCACGGAAGGTGTTTTCGGAATGCGAGGACAACAAGGGAAGTTGAAAGAGGTTGTGGAAATGAAGAAAAAGTATAATTTCCGATTGTTAGTTGATGATGCTCACGGTTTTGGAACACTTGGAAAAACAGGTGCTGGAGCAGGTGAGGAGCAAGGTGTTCAGGATGAAATTGATGTTTACTTTTCGACTTTTGCTAAATCGATGGCAAATATTGGTGCATTCGTAGCTGCTGACAAAGAGATAATTGATTACTTAAAATATAATTTGCGTTCGCAAATGTTTGCCAAAGCGTTGCCGATGATTCAAACGATTGGTTCTTTGAAACGATTGGAATTGTTGCGTAAT
>SHWW01000033.1 GCA_009693635.1 Flavobacteriaceae bacterium | reverse complement strand
CAAAAAATGCTATTTGAATACAAAGGATTTAAAATTTGTCCGCTCATTTGCTACGATTTACGCTTTCCAGTTTTTGCAAGAAATACCGAAGATTATGACGTATTAATTTATGTTGCCAATTGGCCAATACCAAGAATAAACGCTTGGGATGCTTTGCTAAAAGCGCGCGCTATCGAAAATATGTGTTATACCATTGGCGTGAATAGAATAGGTGAAGACCCAAACAAACACATTTATCCTGGTCGTTCTCAAGCAATAGATTTTCTCGGGAATTTCCTTATCGAACCTCAAGAAGCAGAAGGGGTATTCATTGCCAATTTAGATAAAACTGCACTTTTAGAAACCCGAAAAAAGTTTGGGTTTTTGAACGATCGCGATGCGTTTACAATTTAGTTTATCTGGATAAATCAAAAATTTGATCCACATCCCAATTGCTGCGAACGTCGATTTCTTTAGGAAAATAAATCACTTCTTCGGGTTGTCGTCTTTCTAAGAAATTCCCTGAATCCCATTCCTTATTTCCATTGGCATCATAAATCACACGAAGGGTAAATTTTGAGGGGTCCAAAAACATAAAATCTACCGAAGTGGCTTTATCAGAATATTCAGAAGCGACAACATCCCCTTTTTCATTGGTCAATTGCACGATAACCGGAAACTGTTTTACATTGGATAAATTCACTCGTAAATTTCCATAATCAGTTGTGTTTTTGGTTGTCACTTTATACGATAACGTATCGTTTTTTTGATCAATATAATCGGTTAATGCGCCAGGAAGCAAATGAAATTTATACGTTTGCAAAGGCTCTTTTGGGATATCAAACATCAATATTTGTTTGTAAACATCATAACTTGTAGTGAACTTTACATTCACAGAATCTTTATCGGTAACCTTAATTTTAGAGGAATCAAATTTCACTAAAGGGCGCGAGGAATAAACTGTAAATTGATCTAATTTCGATAATCCCAGGCTTGTTTTTGGAGAAAAAATCAAGGTGTCTTTCTTCTGTCCCGTTTTCTTGAAAGTATACGATTTATTGTAATTCCCATTGGCAATAGCCAAACTTAAAGAATCGGCTTTTATCGGGTTGTACCAAACCTGAACGGAATCTTTAGAAGGGAATTGGGTTACAATAGTTGGAATAATTTCACTGCCTTTTTTTAGCACTACTTTCATGTTTTTCGGATTTCCCTCATATCCCAAAAGCAATTTATTTCCTGTGGTTTGAACAGGTTTAATAGTTTTAAATGCCAACATTTCTTTGAATAATTTCAATTCAAAAACGCTATCTGTAGGAATAGTAACCAACTGTTTTCTAAACCCAATTTTGTCGTCTTTAGGATTGAATTTGTTGTTACTATTGGCATCTTTCATTGCAACCAACAAGTATTTCCCAGCTTTTACATTATCAATCTTAAACGTTTTTAAACTGTCTAATGTATTCGTAATATATCTCGGAACCGATTTATAAATCAACGAATCTGTGAATTTATTATTCACCTCATACAGCATCACCGAAACAAACGAATCTTCTATTTTATTCAACGCATCTTTAATGGCACCGCCCACTTTTAACGAATCGATGTAGCTGCCTGTAGAAAAAATATACTTGAACTGGTTGTAAGGATTTCCCTCATTATTGTCCTCAATACTTTGTCCGAAATTGAAACTATAAGTTGTATTTTCTTGTAAAGTATCTTTAATTTTTATAGTAATCATTTTGCTCGGAGTGAGCGGAGAAACCTCAGGATTGTATTTCATTGGAGGCGAAACAATCAGCTGTTTGTTTATATTTTTCAGTTTTACATATTCATCAAAAGTCAAATCAATTTCTTTTCCTTTAAAATTAACGCTGAAATTTTTTGGAAAACTCGCCTTCAAAACTGGGGCAATCGTGTCTTTCAACCCGCCAGAAATCGATCCGCGTTTGGCACAACCAATAACGGTAAGTGCCAACAAAATAAAAATATATCTGATTTTGTTTTTCAAAATGCGGGTCTAAATTATAAGTCACAAATTAACAATTATATTTTCTGTATTCGAAATCTTTTGACTTTTTATTAGGAGCGATTTCCTGCTATTCACTATATCTGCGCTAAAAAGGTAGGATATCGCTGCTATCAGGGCTAAAAATGTTCTCGGAAAACTCACGATTCAACTTTATATGCACTTTTTAATTATTAAATTTACACTAAGCCGAAGTATTCCTAATTGTAAATAGTTGATAAATATGATTTAAAAATATTTTAGCTACTTTTATTCTGCTTATAAATTATATAATTATAATACTAACATTTAAAAGAATTATTATGTAAATGCTTATTAAAAAACAAGAAATTGCCCAAACCAAATCAAGCAAAGCAAAGAATTTAAGAAGGATATTAGAAGTGGTTAAAATACATTTATAATGCCTAAAAATTAATAGGTAAAGCATTTCCCAAAATATTGAAGAATGCTTCTCCCTTAGAATTAGTTAGAGCCTTAAAAACCATCAGTCAGAAATAGACCAATACGTTTTCCTAATCTTTTAATGTGAGTATTTTATCATAAATTGCTTAAAATCCTTTAAAACACTAGAGGAAAATTACTCTAAATCCTTTATATTTGCATTTAATTGCAATGGTTATTTTTAATATTATTACATTTTCAAATGAAACATACCAAGGTTAAAGACTTATTAAATAGCGCCTCGGCGCTGAAACAAGTAAATGTAAAGGGTTGGGTGCGCACGTTTAGAAACAATCAATTTATTGCTTTAAATGATGGATCGACTATAAATAATATTCAGTGTGTGGTTGATTTCGAGAATACTCCAGAAGAAACTTTAAAACGTATTACTACTGGAGCTGCGATTTCTGTAACTGGAAATTTGGTGGAAAGCCAAGGTGCTGGTCAAAAATTTGAGATTCAAGTTAATAAATTACAAATTCTTGGAGATTCTGATGCTGAGAAATTTCCGATGCAGCCTAAGAAACATTCATTGGAATTTTTGCGTGAAAATGCGCATTTAAGAGTTCGTACAAATGCTTTTGGGGCAATTATGAGAGTGCGTTCAGTTTTGTCGTATGCGGTTCATACTTATTTTCAAAATAAAGGGTTTGTATATGTAAACACACCAATTATAACTGGTTCGGATGCAGAAGGTGCCGGAGAAATGTTCAAAGTTACGGCATTGCCATTTGAAAATACTCCAAGAACTGAGGAAGGAAAAGTTAATTATAAAGAAGATTTTTTTGGCAAGGAAACCAATTTAACGGTTTCTGGACAATTGGAAGCGGAAACCTATGCAATGGCTTTGGGCCAAGTGTATACTTTTGGCCCTACTTTCCGTGCTGAAAACTCGAACACTTCTCGCCATTTAGCTGAGTTTTGGATGATTGAACCAGAAGTGGCTTTCAATGATTTGAATGATAATATGGATTTGGCGGAAGATTTTATTCAATATGTAATTAAATATACAATGGATAAATGTCAAGACGATTTGAAGTTTTTAGAAGGGCGTTTGACAGAAGAAGAAAAACTAAAACCACAGGCAGAACGAAGTGAAATGAAATTGCTTGAGAAATTAAATTTTGTTTTAGAAAACAATTTCAAAAGAGTTTCCTATTCTGAAGCAATTGACGTTTTAAGAAATTGCAAACCTAATAAAAACAAAAAATTTAACTATATTATTGACGAATGGGGTACTGATTTACAATCGGAACATGAGCGGTATTTGGTTGAAAAACACTTTAAATGCCCAGTAATTTTATTTGATTATCCAGCTAATATTAAAGCATTTTATATGCGTTTGAATGAAGATGGAAAAACTGTTCGCGCAATGGATATTTTATTCCCCGGGATTGGCGAAATTGTTGGAGGCTCTCAAAGAGAAGAGCGCTATGAAGTTTTGGTTGAAAAAATGAAAGCTTTAGGAATTGACGAAGAAGAATTGTGGTGGTATTTAGACACCCGAAGATTTGGAAGCGCTGTGCATTCTGGTTTTGGACTTGGGTTTGAAAGATTGGTTCTTTTTGTAACCGGAATGACAAATATTCGTGACGTAATCCCTTTCCCAAGAACCCCGGGAAGTTCAGAGTTTTAGACGATATTTAATTGTTAATTCGATTAACCGATCAAACAAATAACCGGTTAAATAACAAAAATGCAAAAGCAATTTCTAAATTTAAAGTTATCTCAAAAGTTATCTCCACAACAAATCCAGTTGATGAAGTTAATACAATTGCCTACGCAAGCATTTGAGCAACGATTATTAGAGGAAATGAATGATAACCCGGCTTTAGAAATAGGAACCGAGGATGAGTTTGAAAAGGACGAATATGAAAATGATGATTTCGATGATTCTGAATCTGACCGAATTGATGCCGAAGAAATCAATATTGACGATTATCTAAGCAATGACGAAATTCCCGATTATAAAACCCAAGCTAATAATTATGGAGATGAAGATTCTAATAGAGAATCGCCATTGGCATCACCAGTGAGTTTTCATCAGGATTTAATTAATCAATTAAATACCTTTATTTTGAATGATAGCGAGCGTGAAATTGCTGAGTTTCTTGTTGGGAGTATTGACGATATGGGTTATATTCGAAGAAGCATTCAGGATATTGTTGATGATTTGGCTTTTACCCAAGGGGTTTACACCGATGAAAAAACGGTAGAAAATTTATTGCACGTCATCCATGAATTAGAACCTTCTGGAGTTGGCGCACGAGATTTACAAGAATGTTTGTTTTTGCAATTGAAACACAAAACGCCAACAGAATCGATAGGGCTAGCGACATCAATTTTGTCAGAACAATTTGATGCTTTTACAAAAAAACATTACGATAAATTAATTCTTAAATTCAATGTTTCGAATGAGCAACTCAAAAAAGCTATTCACGAAATCGAAAAATTGAATCCAAAACCAGGGGGGTCTTTCACTGGAAATAATAAAATTACTGAAAATGTGGTTCCTGATTTTGCTATTAGAATTGTAGATGGCGAATTAGAACTTACCTTAAACGGACGAAATGCGCCTTCACTTCACGTTTCCAAAGACTATCAGGAAATGATGCAAACCTATAAAGATTCTAGAGATAAATCCAATTCACAAAAGGAAGCGGTTCAGTTTATCAAGCAAAAATTAGATTCTGCAAAGTGGTTTATAGACGCAATCAGACAACGCCAAGAGACCCTTTTTGTAACTATGAATGCCATTATGCATTTTCAAGAAGAATTTTTCCTTGATGGAGAGGAAACTAAAATGAAACCAATGATTTTAAAAGACATTGCCGATATGGTAGGTCTTGATATTTCAACTATTTCGCGCGTGGCTAACAGCAAATATGTTGAAACGCCTTATGGAACAAAGCTCATTAAAGAATTCTTTTCTGAAGCTATGAAAAACGATCAAGGCGAAGATGTTTCTACCCTTGAAATCAAGAAAATATTGCAAAATGTAATCGCCGAAGAAGACAAACACAAACCTTTTCCAGACGATCAATTGGCAGAGATATTAAAAGAAAAAGGCTACCCAATTGCGCGAAGAACGATTGCAAAATACAGAGAATTATTGGATATTCCTGTGGCCAGAATGAGAAAGAAAATGTAAAACACTTCTGATTTGAAAAAATTTCTTTCCTTTTTCTCGTATCTTTTTCATCCGATATTCGTACCCGTTTTCTGAACACTATTCTATTTTTTATTCAGTAATTACTATTTTACGGAGCAACAGAAGTATCTTATTCTACTACAAATCAGTATAATTAGTGTTTTAATTCCGATTTTTATTTATTTTTTATTTCGCTCTTTTAGAAAAGTAGATTCAGTGATGGTTTCCCAATTGTCATAACGTAAAATACCATTGTTACTGCAAGCTATTTTAATTTTTTTTGATTACAAAAAGCATTACCGCCGAAGTAATTCCAGAGTTGTATTACTACTTTTTAGGAGGATTAATCAGTACTTTTTTTTGATTTTATTAATTTTGAAAATAAAAGCCAGTATTCACATGGTAGGAATTACTACTTAAGCCATTTTTGTAATTGCGTTGAGTTATCACTATCACAGTAATGCAATTTACACCATTGCGATTCTTCTAGGAATGAATGGACTTGTAGCATCTTTAAGATTAGAAATGCAAGCGCATATAAATAAAGAATTAGTTATAGGATTCTTTTCGGGGACGCTTCTTCAAATTATTATAACTTATTTTTGGTTAAAGAATATAAAACATAAATCCAAAATTCAAGGTATTCATATCGAGTGAACTTCCATTCAAAACGCCTGATTTAAAAATAGGTTTTAAACCATAATAAACATTAAAATTTACGGTGTTGTAACCAATACTCAAATAGGTTCCGAACTGAAATTTATTGATGTCTGGATTGCCAATAACTTTTATGCTGGTTTGATGATCCTTATAGTTAGATTGAGTATAAAACAAATAACTAAACTTTAAACCCGAATAAATTCTCCAAAATTTATGACTTTCAGCTGTTGACGTTCTCCACCTAAACTCTAGGGGAATGTCTATGGAATGAAGCATTAATTTATTTTTATCAAAGTTAGTAGCGGATATAATTGTACTGTATTCAGGAATTCCATTGGCTTCATAAATCAATATATTTTGATTATAATTATTCCACGAATACCCTAATCCTGCAGCAAACGCTTTGTTTCTGGCCTTATTAAATGGCATATCTCTCAGAAATCCAATAGAAAAACTTGGCGTAAATTTATTTTGTGTAACTCCAGCTGGTCTTTTTTGAAGGGTAGTATAGGTAATTCCGAAATAAAATTGATCTTCACGATACAAAGAATCTACCGCTTCAAAATCGAGGCTTGACTGAGAAAAAATAGAGTAAAAGGATAAAAAAAAAATACAATTAATTAGAAAACGCATAAACTTATTTTTGTGGTTTAAAGATACAAAAAAGGAATAGATTTGCTTTTAAATCTTTCGGCTGTTAAAAAATAAAATCATAACTACTAAATTAAAAGTTATTAGGATTTTTTATTGCAGAGAGAAAGGGATTCGAACCCTCGATATGTTGCCATATACACGCTTTCCAAGCGTGCGCCTTCAGCCACTCGGCCACCTCTCTATTTAGGTTTGCAAATAACTAAAAAAATTGTTGGTTATGGAAATTAAAAGCTACATATTATGATAATTCTCCTCGAATTGATGTTTCAAAGATGGTTTTGAAAACATTGGGGGCTACATTTTGCCCTAACATATACATTAACTTCGTAATTGCCGCTTCTGTGGTGATGTCTTTTCCTGAAATTACGCCAATTTTCTTGAGTAATGTACTTGTTTCATAATGGCCCATACTCACGCTCCCGCCAGAACACTGAGTAACATTTATAATATGTAATCCGCTTTTTATTGCTTTTTTAAGCAGCTTGATAAACCATTCATCAGTTAAAGCATTTCCCGAACCGTATGTTTCTAAAACAATTCCTTTGAGGTTTTGAATATTTAATATTGAAGCCAAAACCGTTTCGTTGATTCCAGGGAACATTTTTATTACCGCTACATTATTATCTAAAGCGGTGTTTATTTTCAGTTTTTTAGAGCTTGATTTAGGCAATAAAAATGGAATATTAACTTTCAAATGTACTCCCGATTCTACCAATTCAGGATAATTTGGTGAGGCAAAAGCATTGAAATGTTCCGCATTTATTTTTGTTGTTCTATTGCCACGGTATAATTTGTATTCAAAATAAAGTCCAACTTCGGAAATAACTGCTCTGTTTTTAGACTGTAATGAGGCAATTTGAATTGCCGTAATAAGATTTTCTTTAGCATCTGTTCTCAAATCTCCAATAGGCAATTGTGACCCTGTAAAAATTACAGGCTTATTCAGGTTTTCGAGCATAAAACTCAATGCTGAAGAAGAATACGACATGGTATCCGAACCATGTAAAACCACAAATCCGTCAAAAGAAGCATAATTTTCTTCAATTATTTTGGCGATTTTAACCCAATGAATTGAATTCATATTGGATGAATCCATAGGTTTTTCAAATGAAATAGTTTCTATATAACAATCCAACTGCTTTAACTCTGGAATTTTGTTGAGTAACTTACTGAAATTGAAAGCCTTTAAAGCACCTGTTTCAAAATTCTTCATCATACCGATCGTTCCACCAGTATAAATCAAAAGTATTTTGGCCTTAGATTGCATATGAAGATTTCATTTTATTGACTACAGGATTGGCATACATAGCTAAAAAATTTTCTAATTCAATTGCATTTGAATTATCAATACGCATCTCTAATCTTCGTTCAAAAAGAGATTTTTCGTTTTCTGAATACAAATGAGCATGTTCGATGGTTTTATTCAAAATATCATAGGCAATATAATTGGTAGGCCATAATTTATAGCTTTTCAATATCGATTGGTCTATAGTTTGTGCCAAAGCTTGAATTTGTTTGTTTGAATTGTCTAGTTCTACTGCTATATCATCTAATTCAGTATCGAGAACTTTTCCAACATGAATATGGATGCGTTTTTTCTGCCCCATAATACCACTTAAAAGTGTCACGAAATCCTCATTTTTTTCTTTAACATAAACCTCATTGTTGGCTTCAGCTAATAATTGAGGCATTTTTAAAGCATCGGTAGGGTCATATTCATAAGAAATTGAAACAGGAACAATCTTAATTTTCTTAAAATAAATCATAAAATTTTCTTGATCCGAACCCATTGCGAGCATTTTTAAAACCCCGGGATGAGTGGCATCGTTTCCGTCTTTTGTTCGTCCTTCTCGCTGTGCAATCCAAACCGATCGGTTTTCTCGCAATAATAACTGTCCTATATATTCAGCTAATAATTTAGAACTTTGTAATAATTCTCTTGGAGATAAACCTCTTTGAACCAAAAAGTTTCTGTTCATTTTGGCCAGCGTATTCATAAATGCTTTTTTAACCAAATTATCTCCAATTGCAGAAGCCGTCATTACCAATCCATGGTCAAACAAACACGCGTTCAACAATGAAGTGTCTAATATAATATCGCGGTGATTAGAAATAAAAAGGTACGAAGTGTTTTTTTTTAAGGTTTCAAAACCAGAGGTCGTTATTCCATTTGAGCTTTTTTCTAATACTTTTTTTATTGATTGATAGATGAAATTACATTGAAAATCTCTGATAGAATGTGTTTTTCTGAGTTGCTCTTTCCAAACGGGATCGTCAACTTCTGGAAATGTAAAATTCATTAATGCCTTCATCATCGGATGATTCACAGTGTCTTGAATGGCTGCATTTATCTCTGCATCATAAAAGGGACGTATAGAATCGAATTTTGACATTTTTTTTATTTTAATTCACAAAAGAACGAAAATTTTATCGATTTCATTCTTTTTATCTGATTAAATCCCAAAAATAGCTTTGGAGTTTTCGGTGGTTTGTTTTGCTATTTCCTCAGGCGAAACGCGACAAAGTTCAGCTAATTTATTAACAACAGTTACAATATTACTGCTTTCATTTCTTTTTCCTCGAAATGGAATAGGTGCCATATAAGGGGAATCAGTTTCTAAAACAATATGTTTCAAGTCGATTTGATTAATAAACTGGTCAATTTTTCCGTTTTTGAATGTTAATACTCCCCCGATTCCAAGTTTCATATTGTAGGAAATCGCCTGAACCGCTTGCTCGTGTGTCCCAGAAAAACAATGAAAAATTCCAAATAAATCTTCTGCTTTCTCTGTTTCCAAGATTTCAAATATTTCATCAAAAGCATCGCGACAGTGAATGACTATTGGTAATTTATAGTGTTTTGCCAATTGAATTTGTCTTCTAAAAGCAATTTGTTGTTCTTTGAGATGGGTTTTATCCCAATATAAATCAATTCCGATTTCGCCAATAGCAACAAATTTTCTTGAAGCTAATTCCTGCTCTACAATTTGCAATTCTTCGAGATAATTATCCTTTACATATGTTGGGTGCAAGCCCATCATTAAAAACATATTTTCGGGATAATTAGTTTCTAATGTATACATTTTTTGAATATAAGAAGAGTCAATTGCGGGAATAAAAAAACGGCTTACACCAACATTTATTGCACGTTGAATCATTTCGTCACGATCAATATCGAATTTCTCTGAATATAAATGGGTGTGCGTATCGGTGATTATCATCTAAATAAATTGAAAGAAGCAAAGTTAGCACTTTGATTCGTTTGATTTCTATTTGCTAACGAAAAATCCCGTTTAGTTGATACTAAACGGGATTTTAAATTTTAAATAATTGCAAGCTATTACAATTCAAACGCTTTTTTAGGATTGTTATCACATAATAATTCCACGGGGTTTTCTAGAGCGTCTTTAACCGCAACTAAAAACCCAACCGACTCACGTCCGTCAATGATTCTGTGGTCATACGATAAAGCAACATACATCATCGGGTGAATTTCTACTTTACCATTCAGGGCAATTGGACGCTCAATAATATTATGCATTCCTAAAATTCCTGATTGTGGAGGATTAATAATTGGAGTACTCAACATGCTTCCAAAAACACCGCCATTGGTAATCGTAAATGTACCGCCAGTCATATCGTCAACAGTAATTTGACCGTCACGTGCTTTTATGGCCAATCTTTTTATATCTGCTTCAATTCCTCTGAAAGTTAAGTTTTCGGCATTACGAACTACAGGAACCATCAATCCTTTTGGACCAGAAACGGCTATTGAAATATCGCAAAAATCATAAGCAATTTTATAATCACCATCCATCATTGAGTTTACGTCTGGGAAGAGAGCCAAAGCTCTGGTTACCGCTTTTGTAAAAAATGACATATAACCAAGTCCAATTCCACCGTGTTTTGCTTTGAATGCATCTTTGTATTCATTACGCAATGTGTTAATTGGCGTCATATTTACCTCGTTGAAAGTAGTTAACATTGCCGTGTCATTTTTGGCAGCAACCAATCTTTCCGCTACTTTACGACGCAACATTGATAATTTTGTTTTTTCAGAACCACGAGAACCACTTGTTGACGTTCCCATTGATGGTAAGGCATTTACAGCATCATCTTTAGTAATTCTTCCATCTTTTCCGGTTCCATTAATATCAGAAGGTTGGATGTTTTTTTCGTCTAATATTTTTCTTGCTGCTGGCGAAGGCGTTCCTGATGCATACGAAGTTGCAGCGGGTACTGGAGCCGCTTTTGGTGTTTCGGTAACTTTGGGGCTTTCTACAAGCGGAGTTGCACCCGATGGTTTTCCATCAGTATCGATGTGGCAAACTACTGCGCCTACGGCAACAGCATCTCCTTCTTCGGCTTTTAATGTAATGATTCCACTTGCTTCTGCTGGCAATTCTAAGGTAGCTTTATCAGAATCTACCTCAGCTATGGCTTGGTCTTTTTCTACATAATCGCCATCTTTTACTAACCAAGTTGCAATTTCAACTTCTTTTATTGATTCTCCCGGTGAGGGAACTTTCATTTCTAAAATCATGTTTTATTATTTTAAATTATGAATTTTAAATTTTAAATTGCTCTGTGAACAACTTTTTATGTTGTGGACTTAAAAAACTTTATTAGTCCCGATTAAGCCGATATCCTCGTAACGAAGTGAAGAGATAAAGGCGAAAGCGGGAATTGCAATTCCTGAAATGCGGGAACAATTCGCTCCTAATTATTATCTAAATAAATCTTTATCAAAGACCATTCGTATTGCATCTGCGTGGCGGCGTTTTGCTCTTGTGTAACTTCCTGATGCGGGTGCGGCGTAGGCTCTTAATGAGGCTAATCTCCATTTTACCAAGTCAAAATTCATTAACATAAAGCTGTAAGCTCCCATATTTTTTGGCTCTTCTTGCGCCCAAACATAATCATCGGTGTTTGGATATTTCGCAATAATAGCTTTTAATTGTTCTACTGGCAATGGAAATAATTGTTCAATTCTAACAACGGCAACGTCTTTTCGACCATTATTTTCTCTTTCGGCAGTGATGTCATAATAGAATTTTCCGGTACAGAAAACCAATGTTTTCACATTTGATTTTTCTACGGTTTCATCGTCAAAAGTCTCTTGGAAACTTCCTTTTTCGAAATCTTCAATTGGCGAAACTACTCTTGGATCACGTAACAAACTTTTTGGTGTGAACACAATTAATGGCTTGCGGAACGTTGTTTTCATTTGTCTTCTTAGCAAATGATAGAAGTTTGCAGGGGTTGAACAATCGGCAACATATATATTATTTCGTGCGCAAAGTTGCAAATAACGCTCCATTCTTGCTGATGAATGTTCGGCACCTTGATTTTCATATCCGTGCGGTAACAAAAGTACAATTCCGTTTTGATTGTTCCATTTGTCTTCGCCACAAGAGATGTATTGGTCTAACATAATTTGCGCTCCATTACTGAAATCCCCAAATTGTGCTTCCCAAATAGTTAATGTTTTTGGGCTTGCTAAGGCATATCCGTAATCAAATCCTAAAACCCCATATTCTGACAAATGAGAATTGAAAATATTGAATTTTCCTGTTTTTCCTTTGATATTATTGAGTAAAATGACTTCTTCTTCAGAGTTTTCTACTTTCACAACAGCATGACGGTGGGAGAATGTTCCACGTTCGACATCCTGCCCTGAAATCCTAACGTTAAAACCTTCTTGTAAAAGGGAACCATAAGCCAAATGTTCGGCCATAGCCCAATCTAACTTGTTGGTTTCAAAGAACATTATCTTTCTATCGTTTATTAATTTTTGAATTTTACTAATGAACTTTTTGTCAGCGGGTAAATTACAAACGGCATTTGCAATGTTTGTAAGCCCTTTTTTTGGATAGGAAGTATCGAATTTTTCAAGCATCTGAATGTTGGTAACTTGCTTGTACCCCAACCATTCGTTTTGCATAAATGGCGTAATTATAGTTAAATCTTTTTTACGAGATTCTTCTAAATTTACTTCTAATTTTGCTTTGTATTCTGTTTCTAATTTTTTAATGAAATTGTCGTCAATTACACCTTCTTCAATTAATTTTGCCGTATAAATATCTCTTGGATTTTTATGATTTGCAATGATTTTATATAATAAAGGTTGCGTAAAACGAGGTTCATCACCTTCGTTATGCCCATATTTTCGGTATCCTAATAAATCGATGAATACGTCACTTCCAAACTGCATTCTGTAATCCAATGCAAATAACATAGCGTGAATAACAGCTTCTGTATCATCTGCATTTACATGTAAAACAGGTGATAACGTCACTTTTGCAACATCGGTACAATAGGTAGAAGACCGTGCGTCTAAATAATTGGTTGTGAAACCAACTTGATTGTTGATGACAATGTGAATGGTTCCGCCAGTTTTGTAGCCGTCCAACTGTGCCATTTGAATAATTTCGTACACAATTCCTTGTCCAGCAACTGCGGCATCACCGTGAACGGAAATTGGCAATACTTTCGAGAAATCGTTTGGAAAATATTTATCTTGTTTTGCCCGGGTAATTCCTTCAATTACAGCCCCAACAGTTTCCAAGTGTGATGGATTTGGCGCTAAATTTAAATTGATGTGTTTCCCAGTTCTTGTTTTTTTATCGGAAGTTAATCCTAAATGGTATTTTACATCTCCGTCAAAATATTCTTGATTGTAATCTTTTCCATCAAATTCAGAGAAAATATCCTGAGTTGATTTTCCGAAAATATTTGCTAGAATATTCAAACGACCACGGTGTGCCATTCCCATTACGAATTGTTCCACGCCTTTTTCGGCAGCAGCTTCAATTAAAGCATCTAATCCTGCAATTATAGATTCTCCCCCTTCAAGTGAAAATCTTTTTTGACCTACATATTTAGTATGTAAGAAGTTTTCGAATGAAACCGCTTCGTTCAATTTGGTTAAAATAACTTTCTTTTCGTCAGAAGTGAACGTTGGCGTATTGTCATTGTGGCCTAATTTCTTTTGAATCCAATCAATTACTTCTGGTTTTCGGATATACATATATTCTACTCCGATAGATTGGCAGTAGATTTTATCCAAGTGAATTATTATATCAGATAAACTGCAAGGGGCGATATTAATTACTTTTGCAGCGTCAAAAACAGTGTTTAAATCCGATTGACTTAGACCGTAATTATCAATTTCTAAAGTAGGGGAATAAGTTCTTCTGTCGCGAACAGGATTTGTTTTGGTAAACAAATGGCCTCTTGATCTATAGGCTTCAATTAATTTTAATACTTGAAATTCTTTATGAAGTTTTGCTGAAATTTCACTAAAATCTTGCCCTTCAGAAGAAGATGACAGTGTTATATCTGAAGTGCTTTTCCCATTAGAAGAACTAATTCCAAAGTCAAAACCTTGAAAAAAACTTCTCCAAGACGGTTCAACACTATCGGGATTTTCTATATATTGATCGTATAGTTGAGCAAAAAATTCCGTGTGTGCTGCATTTAAAAAGGAAAACCTATCCATAATTTATTGAATGTCCTGATTTGTAAAATAGTTATGCAAAAGTACAATAAATGAAATATAATATTAAATAATTTGGATACTTTTATGTTTTATTAATCAATTTTTAAAAATCAATGAGAAAATCGTACTTTTTTATAGTTTCAAAAATCAATTTATTGTTAAATATTAATTTTAATTTGGTAGAATGAAATTTATTTCGGTAGTTTGCAATTCAAATATGAACAAAATGAAATTTACTATTTGCATGATGTGTTGTATGATGCCGGAATTTTCCGCAGAGACAGCTATTGTGTAATTTTAAATTCTTAAAATATATCAATTAAAGCCTCTGCAAATCGCAGAGGTTTTTTTTTAACACTAAAATTAAAATACTAATATGAAAAATTCGATTTCAAATAAAATGATGATGTGTTGTATGATGTGCTTCTGCGCACCACACAAATATTGCCAAAAGTGAAAGAGAAAATCTCAATTATAGTTCAAACTATAAGCCCTTTTGGAACCAACCAAAAGGGTTTTTTTATTTAAATCAAGTAACAATTAAATTTTACAAACAACCATTAAATCAATTAAACATGAGCACACAAAAATTTGCAACAAACGCATTACACGCAGGACACGACGTTTCGAAACACGCAGGAACGAGAGCCGTGCCAATTTATCAAACTACATCCTATGTTTTCAATAACTCGGATCACGCTGCCAATTTATTTGGACTTGCAGAAGCAGGGTTCATTTATACCCGTTTGAACAACCCTACAAACGACATTTTGGAGCAACGTTTAGCTACATTAGAAGGAGGAATTGCGGCAGTGGTAACCGCTTCTGGAACATCGGCAATAGCAACAGCATTATTGGTTTTGCTAAAATCGGGCGATCATATTGTAGCTTCAAACAGCTTGTATGGCGGAACGTATAATCTATTAAAAGTCACTTTGCCTAGATTAGGAATCACGACTACATTTGTAGACCCTTCAAATCCTGATAATTTTACGGCGGCCGCCAAAGAAAATACGAGAGTGTTTTTTGCAGAAACTTTAGGAAATCCAAAATTAGACGTACTCGATTTAAAGAACATTTCGGCTGCTGCCAAAGCCTTCAAAGTGCCCTTTATTGTTGACAATACAGTTCCATCACCGTATTTATTGAACCCAATTCAATTTGGCGCTAACATTGTAATTCACTCTTTGACGAAATATATTTCTGGAAACGGAACGTCGTTGGGAGGTGCAATTATTGATGCTGGAACTTTTGATTGGAGTAGCGGAAAGTTCCCGGAATTTACGGAACCATCGGCTGGTTATCACGGATTAATTTATCACGAAGCTTTAGGAAATGCAGCTTTTATTGCTAAAGTTAGAATTGAAGGTTTGCGCGATTATGGTGCTGCTTTGAGTCCGTTGAATGCATTTCAAATTATTCAGGGTTTAGAAACTTTACCTATTAGAGTTCAAAAACACAGCGAAAATGCATTGGCTTTAGCCGAATGGTTGGAAACGCAAGAAGAAGTGGCTTGGGTTAATTATCCGGGATTAAAATCGAGTAAATATTATGCTTTAGCGAAAGAATATTTGCCAAAAGGACAAAACGGAATTCTGACTTTTGGATTAAAAGGGGGTTTTGAAGCGGCTAAAAAAGTAGCAGATCAAACCAAATTATTCTCATTGGTGGCGAATATTGGAGACACCAAATCACTGATTATTCACCCAACAAGCACAACGCACCAACAATTGTCTCAAGAGGAACAAATTGCAACGGGCGTAACTAAAGATTTAATTCGTTTGTCTGTGGGAATTGAAGATATTGAAGATTTGAAAGCCGATTTGGTAGCTATTTTTGCAACTATAAATATAACGCAATTGGCATAATATTGTTTAAAAACTGTCTAGAAATGCTATAAAA
Organism: Flavobacteriaceae bacterium; assembly: GCA_009693635.1. GTDB lineage: Bacteria > Bacteroidota > Bacteroidia > Flavobacteriales > Flavobacteriaceae > Flavobacterium. The sequence continues at coordinate 4,974 of SHWW01000033.1, read as the reverse complement.
TTATAGGCAGTTTTAAAAATTAATTTTCAATATATACAGAAATGAAACGCATAGTTATTCAAAATTGGACATTAGAAAACGGTAAAATTCTGAAGGAAGTCTCCCTTTGCTATCATATTTTTGGACAAAAATTAGGGAATGCTCCAGTTGTTTTAGTAAATCACGCACTTACTGGAAATTCTAAAGTAGCTGGAAAAAATGGCTGGTGGAAAGACTTAATCGGGGAAAACAAAACAATAGATACTTATTTTTATACGGTTTTGGCTTTCAACATTCCAGGAAATGGATATGATGGAGCTTTTAAAAATTTAGTTTCTAATTACAAAGATTTTTCCGCTAAAGATATTGCTGCTATTTTTTGGGAAGGAATAAAAACACTTGAAATTGAGTCGCTTTTTGCTGTAATCGGAGGAAGTTTGGGCGGAGGAATTGCTTGGGAAATGGCAGCATTAGAACCCAATAAAATTGAGAATTTAATTCCAATTGCTACCGATTGGAAAGCTACGGATTGGGTAATTGCGAATGTTTTGGTGCAAAACCAAATATTAAATAATTCCCAAAATCCGATTGCAGATGCCCGATTGCACGCAATGCTTTTGTATAGAACACCGCAATCATTAAAATTAAAATTCAATCGAAAAGAATCTGAAATTGCCAAAGGTTTCCAAATAGAAAATTGGCTGAGTCATCACGGGAAGAAATTACAAAATAGGTTCCATCTCTCTTCCTATAAATTAATGAATCACTTGTTAAAAACGATTGATATTACGAAAAACAGAAGCACTTTACTGGCTGTTGCCAATACAATAACAGCAAATATTCACATTATTTCTGTTGATTCTGACTTGTTTTTTATACCAAGTGAAAACCTTGAAACGTATGAAAAATTGGTTACTACAAAAGAAAATGTTTTTTATCACGAAATCAAATCCATTCACGGACACGATGCGTTTTTAATAGAATTCGAACAATTATCAGCTATTATTAGTCCTATTTTTATCAAACAAACTCAAAAAATCCAGACAATTTTAATTTAGTATAAACCTTCAAACTTTGTACCTTTGCAATTCTAAAACCCTTGAAACATAAAAATGATTGAAGACAAAAATCCACAAAGAACAAGTATTGCACAATTAGGCGAATTTGGTTTGATTGATCATTTAACCAAAAACTTCTCAATCAACCAACCTTCTACCTTAAAAGGAATTGGAGACGATGCTGCGGTTTTGGACTTTGGTGATAAAAAAATTGTCGTTTCCACAGATTTATTAATCGAAGGCGTACATTTTGATTTGGCGTATATGCCCCTGAAACACTTGGGCTACAAAGCGGTCGTAGCAAACATTTCAGATATTTGTGCGATGAATGCAAAAGCAACTCAAATCACAGTTTCAGTAGCAGTTTCAAACCGATTTCCTCTTGAAGCATTGGAAGATTTATTTGATGGAATTACAGTTGCCTCTCGTGAATATAATGTAGATGTTATTGGTGGCGACACGACTTCATCGCAAAAAGGATTGATTATTAGCATTACTGCAATTGGTCAAGCCGATGAATCCGAATTGGTTTATAGAAAGGGCGCTAAAGAAACGAATCTGCTTGTAGTTTCTGGCGATATTGGTGCCGCATATATGGGATTGCAAGTTTTGGAACGTGAAAAACAAGTTTTTCAGGTGAACCCAAACTCGCAACCTGATTTAGAAGCCTATACCTATTTAATCGAGCGTCAATTGCGACCAGAAGCCAGAAAAGATGTGCGTACTTTACTGCACGCTTTAGAAATAAAACCAACTGCAATGATTGATATTTCAGACGGATTGTCATCGGAAATTATGCACATTTGCAAACAATCAAAAGTAGGTTGTAATTTATATGAAGACAAATTGCCACTCGATCCACAATTGATAAATGTATGCGAAGAATTCAACATCGACGCAACAACTGTAGCAATCAACGGTGGTGAAGATTATGAATTGCTCTTTACCATTGCAATGGAAGATTTTGAAAAAATTAAAGGAAATCCAAACTTTACTATTATTGGTCATATGACGCAAGAAAGCGAAGGAATTCATTTGGTAACTCGAGCTAATACAAAAATCCCTTTAAAAGCTAGGGGTTGGGATGCAATTGCAGAAGAATAAAAATCTATACAAATCCTGATATTTAACCATCAGGATTTTTTAATCCAAAATTAAATAATTGTTAAATCCTGTTTATAGTTTTCTCTATTAAAAACTAAATCGTAATATTGCGATATGGGAATAACAAAAACAATCGGTTTTTCGGAAGAAACAAACCAAATGGCAGAAATACTCAAGGCATTAGGAAATCCTGCCCGTTTGGAAATTGTGAAAATTCTAATGAAGTCCCCAAATTGCATCTGTGGCAATATTGTAGAACTTCTTCCTTTAGCTCAATCTACCGTTTCCAGACACTTATCATATTTGAAAAAAGCGGGGATTATAAAAGGAGCTATTTCAGGCAATTCTATTTGCTATTGTTTGGACGAAAACACCATCAAAAAACTTCAAAACTTCATAAGTATCATACAACTCAATATCAATGGTTCAGAATGTTGTTGAAAGAATAGCGATTTTGACAGAAATAAATTTAAAAACTGATGGATAAAAACATGAAAAAATTAATTATTAAATATAAAAAACCAATTGTTATCACTATTGGGATTACTATACTAAATGTAATCTTTGGATTCGACGCACGATTCACAATTATTAATTTATTATGGTTACTCGTATGAAAAAAATCCTAGTATTATGCACAGGAAATTCCTGTCGAAGCCAAATTGCTCATGGCTACTTACAACACTTCGGAAAAGACAATGTAGAAGTCTATAGCGCCGGCCTAGAAATTCACGGACTCAATCCTTTTGCCGTTGGAATCATGTCAGAAAATGGAATAGATATTTCAAAAAACACCTCCAATCACGTGGATGAATATTCCAATATCACTTTCGATTATGTAATCACCGTTTGCGACAATGCCAAAGAAGCCTGTCCGTTTTTCACAACGCAAACCAAAACCATTCACCACAGTTTTGAAGATCCTTCAAAAGCATCAGGAACGGCCAAAGAATTAATCGCCGAATTCCGAAAAGTGCGCAATCAAATAAAAGACTATTCAAAAGCCTTTATTGAAAATTTACATTCAATTTAACAGTTTGTAATCAAAAAGGAATTAGTTTTGTGAAATAAAAAAACATTTTATGAGAAATTTCTTACTTACTGGAGTATTAATTGTTTCGACTTTTGGTTTTGGACAGTCAAAGGATAATTTCTCAATTTTTAATAGAAAAAATGAAATAAAGATTGGTACAATACATCTTCTTGCGGGTCCAATTTTAGAAGGGACCTATGAATATATTTATTCAAAAGACTTTACATTCGGAAGTTCAATTCTATTGAGTTTAGACAGTACAGACTATTATAATGAAGAATTTTCAGTAACTCCATTTGCGAGATTTTATTTTCAAGAAACTAAAGAATATGGCGCACAAGGATTTTTTGTTGAAGGGTTTGCTAAATATTTTTCAGGAAAATATGATCAATACAACCAATTTGGTGATACTCAAAAAACATTTACAGCTGCAGCATTAGGAATTGGAGTTGGTAAAAAATGGATAAATTCAAGTGGATTCATATTTGAGACATTAGTTGGTGTGGGAAGAACTCTTGGTGGAGCAGATAGCAGACCGGATGCTGTTTTTAGAGGAGATTTAAGTATTGGTTATAGGTTTTAACCATTCCAAAATATTAAAAAGGGCGCTTCAATATAATTGAAGCGCCCTTTTTTATTGACTAAAATCCGAAGAAACTTTATTTACATTTTCATCAACCAATTTTTCATTGAAACTTCATTTTTGATAATAGATTTTAAATCAGAAATATTCACGCGGTCTTGTTTCATGGTATCTCTATGACGAATTGTTACCGTTTGGTCCTCTATCGTTTGGTGGTCAACCGTGATGCAAAATGGAGTTCCCAATGCATCTTGTCGTCTGTAGCGTCTTCCTACCGCATCTTTTTCGTCATAAGTCACATTGAAATCCCAACGCAAATCTTCAATGATTTTATGAGCTATATCTGGCAAGCCGTCTTTTTTTACCAATGGTAAAACGGCTGCTTTTGTTGGGGCAAGCACCGATGGTAATTGCAAAACCGTTCTTATAGATCCGTCTTCTAGCGTTTCTTCTTTTAAGGAAGTTGCAAAAACAGCCAAGAACATTCTGTCTAATCCAACTGAAGTTTCCACAACATATGGCGTATAATTCGCATTGGTTTCGGCATCAAAATATTGTAATTTCTTTCCAGAGAATTTTTCATGTGCTTTCAAATCGAAATCCGTACGAGAGTGAATTCCTTCCAATTCTTTGAATCCAAAAGGGAAATTAAACTCAATGTCTGCCGCAGCATTGGCATAATGAGCTAATTTTTCGTGGTCGTGAAAACGGTAATTTTCTTTTCCTAAACCCAATGATAAATGCCAATTCAAACGGGAAGTTTTCCAATGTTCGTACCATTTCATTTCTTCGCCTGGTTTTACAAAAAACTGCATTTCCATTTGTTCAAACTCCCGCATACGGAAAATAAATTGTCGTGCAACAATCTCATTTCTAAAGGCTTTGCCCGTTTGTGCAATTCCAAAAGGAATTTTCATTCTTCCCGATTTTTGAACATTCAAGAAATTAACAAAAATTCCCTGAGCAGTTTCCGGACGCAAATACAAGTCCATTGCGGTATCTGCCGAAGCACCTAATTTGGTTCCAAACATCAAGTTAAACTGACGCACTTCGGTCCAATTTCTTGATCCCGATTCAGGACACGCAATTTCTAATTCTTCAATTAAGGCTTTCACATCTTCAAGGTTTTCATCGCCTAAAGATTTTGCCATTCTTGCCAAAATTTCGTTTTTCTTAGCTAAATATTCAACCACACGTGCATTTGTAGCAACAAATTC
>SHWW01000032.1 GCA_009693635.1 Flavobacteriaceae bacterium | reverse complement strand
AGCCTTTTAGAGCAAAAGCATTTCCTGTAATTAAGGATTTAGTTGTCGATAGAAGTTCGTTTGATAGAATCCAACAATCAGGGGGATTTATTTCGGTAAATACCTCAGGAAATACAATTGATGCCAATACCATTCCAATACCAAAACAGGATGCCGACAGAGCTTTTGACGCGGCAACTTGTATTGGTTGTGGCGCTTGTGTTGCTACTTGTAAAAACTCATCTGCAATGTTATTTGTTTCTGCAAAAGTATCTCAATTTGCACTTTTACCTCAAGGGAAAGTTGAAGCAACCGACCGTGTAATGAATATGGTTGCACAAATGGATGCGGAAGGTTTCGGAAATTGTACGAATACAGGAGCTTGCGAAGTAGAATGCCCAAAAGGAATTTCGCTTGATTATATTGCTCAAATGAACAGAGAATATTTATCGGCAAGCTTGAAAGGATAGTAGTATTTTTTTACAATAATAAAAAAGACTGTTCGAAAGACAGTCTTTTTTTGGTTTTATTTATTAGTAAATAACAATTATCAATAAATAGCAACTTTAGAAACAAATGATTAAATTTGCCACTTAATCATGAAATAAATTCAGGATTCATAAAAATTATGATATGTTACAAATAGCATTTATTAGAGAAAATCAGGAAATAGTAATCAAAGCATTGGCCAAGAGAAATATGGACGCCAGAAGTGTTGTTGATGAAGTAGTCCAATTAGATGAAAAAAGAAGAGCTACACAAGTAGAATTAGACAACATCTTATCCGAATCTAATAAATTATCCAAAGACATTGGTGAACTAATGAAAAGTGGCGAAAAATCAAAAGCAGCTATTTTAAAAGAAAAAACGCTAATTCTAAAAGAAAAAAGCAAAGATTTAGCTGAAAAAGCAGATATTTTGGCGCACGAATTACTAGAAAAATTATATATATTACCCAACCTTCCTTCAGAAAGTGTTCCTTTTGGAAAGACCCCCGAAGAAAATGTAAACGTTTTCCAAGAAGGCGAAATCCCAGTTTTACACGAAGGGGCGCAACCTCATTGGGAATTGGTTAAAAAATACGACATCATTGATTTCGAATTAGGAAATAAAATCACCGGAGCTGGTTTCCCAGTTTATAAAGGGAAAGGGGCCAAATTACAACGCGCGTTAATCACCTATTTTTTAGATAAAAATACCGATGCTGGCTATAAAGAATACCAAGTTCCTCACCTTGTAAATGAAGCTTCGGCTTATGGAACGGGACAATTGCCAGACAAAGAAGGGCAAATGTATCACGACGCGACCGATAATTTATATTTAATTCCTACGGCTGAAGTTCCTGTTACCAACTTGTTTCGTGATGTGATTTTGAACGAAAATGAATTGCCAGTTTTAGCAACTGCTTATACGCCTTGTTTCAGAAGAGAAGCAGGTTCTTATGGTGCTCACGTTCGCGGTTTGAACCGTTTGCACCAATTTGATAAAGTAGAAATCGTACGAATTGAGCATCCTGATAAATCGTATGAAGCATTGGAAGGAATGGTGGAACACGTGAAAATGATTTTACAAGAATTGAAATTACCCTACCGAATTTTACGTCTTTGCGGAGGCGATATGGGATTTACTTCAGCATTAACCTATGATTTTGAAGTGTTTTCTACAGCCCAAGATCGATGGTTGGAAATTTCATCTGTTTCTAATTTTGAGACTTTTCAAGCCAATCGTTTGAAATTACGCTTCAAAGATAAAGATGGAAAAAATCAATTGGCGCACACTTTAAACGGAAGTTCGTTGGCCTTGCCAAGGGTTTTGGCTGGAATATTAGAAAACTATCAAACGCCAGAAGGAATTGTAATTCCAGAGGTTTTGAGAAAATATACTGGTTTTGATTTGATTCACTAATAACGTTAATCTTTGAAAAACAATGTACTAAATTAGCACAAAAAGTGTTACTTTAGTACATTGTTTTTTTAATATATTTTTGAAATGAAAAAATTAATTTTCCTTTTTACTTTATTCAGTTCCGTGTTTGTTTTCTCACAAAACGAACAATTGGCACAGAATTATTTTGACAAAGGAGAATTTGAAAAAGCACTAATTTCATATCAGGAATTAATAATAGTGCAGCCCTTTAATGGATATTATTTTCAGAGAATAGTTGATTGTTATCAGCAATTAAAACAATATGAAGTTGCGGAAAAGGCGATTTTGAATCGTTTCGACAAATATAAACAAGCAGTACTTTTAGTAGAATTAGGGTCTAATTATCAACTAAAAAAAGAGGAAAATAAAGCTAAAAAGTACTATGAGCTAGCATTGAATGAAATCAAAAAAAATCCAATGACCGCTTTTATAATAGCTGGTGCCTTTGAAAAAAAAGTATTAATCGATTATGCTTTGCAAGCCTATCAAATGGCAATAGAAATGGATCCAAATATGAATTTTAATTTTCAAATGGCGTTGCTTTATGGGCAAAAAGGTGATTCGGATAAAATGATTGAAAAATTCCTGGAAGAATCCTTCAAAAATCCTCAAAACCTAATTGCAATTCAAAATCAGTTTTCAAGATTTATGACGGAAAATGCCGATGTGAATTTTAATAATGCCTTGCGAAAAGCCTTGTTACTTCGTACACAGCAAAACCAAGATGTGTTTTGGAATGAATATTTGAGTTGGTATTTTGTACAACAAAAAGAATTTGGAAAAGCTTTTATTCAAGAAAAAGCAATTTACAAACGAAATCCAGAATCGCTTTCAAATATTGTAAATTTGGCTCAAATTGCAATTGAAGAAGAGGAGAAAGAAACGGCAAAAGAAATCTTGACTTTTGTTTTAGAGAATACTCAGGATATGGAATTGCAATTTCAGGCGCATTATTTTCTTACAGAAATGAAGATAAATAATCCGTTAGAAAAAGACTTGTCTATAATAGAAACAGATTTAAATTCCTTATTGAAACAATTCGGAATTACGCCTTATTCTTTAAAATTACAGATTTTGAAAGCCTATTTTGATACCTTTCAAATGAAAAATCCCGAGCAAGGAAAAGCCATATTGAAAACCGCTTTAGACCTTCCTTTGAACGAATATCAAAAGGCAGATGTCAAAATGGAATTGGCAGATATCTTTTTATTTGAAGAAAAATTCAACCAAGCCTCTTTGTATTATTCTCAAATTGAAGAAGATTTGAAAAATGACGTTATTGGACACGAAGCAAGTTTGAAATCGGCAAAAACAAGCTATTTCAAGGCTGATTTTGTATGGGCATTGAAACAATTTAAAGAGCTGAAATCGGTTTCATCGCAATTAATTGCCAACGATGCTTTGGAATATTTCCTTCTGATAAATGACAATACCGTTGCGGATTCTACACAAACTGCTTTGAAACAATTTGCACGTGGAGATTATCTTTTGTACCAAAATAAAACACAAGAAGCCTTACTTCAATTTCAACATATACTGAAAAATTTCAAAGGAAGTGAAATTGAAAGTGTAACCTTATATCGATTAGGAAAAACATACGAAAAATTAGGAGATTATTCTTCGGCTTTAAGCCAATACCAAACAATAATAGATAAACATTCTGATGGAATTTATGTGGACGAAGCATTCTATTTTTCGGCTGAAATTTATAATAAACAACAGAAAGATACAGAGAAAGCAAAGCCGCTTTATGAAAAATTAGTGTTCCATCACGAAGACAGTATTTATTTTGTAGATGCAAGGAGAAAATTTAGGGAATTACGAGGAGACCTTGCCCCCTAACCCCAAAGGGGAAACAAAAGAATCGATAATAGCAAATATTAAACACTAAAAATGATAATTTACAACGTAACCACCAATATTCACGAGAGCATTCACGACCAATGGATGACTTGGATGCAAGAAAAACATATTAATGATGTTCTTGCTACAGGAAAATTTTCATCGGCAAGAATGGTAAAGGTTTTAATGGAAGAAGAAATGGGCGGAGTTACCTATTCTATTCAATATATTACCGAAAATAAAGAAACATTGCAACGTTATTACGATGAAGATGCGCTACGATTAAGACAGGAAGCACTGGCATTATTTGGCGATAAAATGGTGGCATTTAGAACGGAATTAGAATTGATTTCAGAACATTAGTTTTAGGTTTTAGTTACATAATCTGACTATAATCTTTAAAATTTAATCCCTATTATGGAAAAAGTAAAAGCAAAAAAATACCTTGGACAGCATTTCTTAAAAGACGAAAGTATCGCCGCAGCAATTGCAGATACTTTGAATTTTGAGGGCTACCAGAACGTGTTGGAAATCGGGCCAGGAATGGGAGTTTTGACTAAGTATTTGTTAGAAAAACTAATAACTACTTATGTGATTGAAATTGATACGGAATCGGTGAAGTATTTAGACGAAAATTTTCCGAAATTAAAAGATAAAATTATTTCAAAAGATTTTTTGAAATACAATATCAATGAAACTTTTGAAGGCAAGCAATTTGGAATAATTGGAAATTTTCCTTACAATATTTCTACTCAAATTGTTTTCCGAACTTTAGAATACCGCCATCAAATTCCCGAATTTGCAGGAATGTTTCAAAAAGAAGTTGCCGAAAGAATTTGTGAGAAAAAAGGAACTAAGGCGTATGGGATTTTATCGGTTTTGGTTCAGGCTTTTTATCACGCAGAATACCTATTCACAGTAGATGAACACGTTTTTATTCCACCTCCAAAAGTAAAATCGGGAGTATTACGATTACGTCGAAAAGCCGATTATAGTTTACCTTGTGGTGAAAAATTATTCTTTACGGTAGTAAAAACTGCCTTTCAACAACGACGAAAAACATTGCGAAATAGTTTAAAAACACTAAATTTGTCCGATAATTTGCGAGAAGATACTATCTTTGACCTTCGTCCAGAACAGTTGAACGTGCAACAATTTATCGAACTCACTCAAAAAATAGAAGCCAATGCAGTTTAAAATCAGCAAAGATTTAATTCTACAAATAGTACAACTCATTCAATCCAAAAATATCCAGCAACTGGAGATTTTATTGAATGATATGCACCACGCTGATATTGCTGAAATTCTTGAAGAACTAGATTTTAACGAGGCAACCTATATTTTCAAGGTATTAGACAGTGATAAAACTGCCGAAATCCTATTGGAATTAGATGAAGATTTAAGAGAAAATATTCTTAGTCGTTTATCTCCAAAAGAAATTGCGGAGGAGTTAGATGAGTTAGATACTAATGATGCCGCAGATATTATTGCCGAACTCTCTCAAAGTAAAAAAGAGGAAGTAATCTCGGAACTCCAAGATGTTGAACACGCCAAAGACATTGTTGATTTATTGCGTTATAAAGAAGACACTGCGGGTGGAATTATGCACAAAGAATTGGTAAAAGTTTACGAAAATTGGAATGTGCTTACCTGCATAAAAGAAATGCGCATCCAGGCCGAAAATATTTCTCGCGTACATTCTATTTATGTTGTTGATGAACAAGATAAATTATTGGGACGCCTTTCTTTAAAGGATTTATTAACAACATCGGCTAAAACGCCTATTAGCGAAGTATATATTCGTAAATTAAATTTTGTAAAGGTCAATACCGAAGACGTTGAAGTGGCTCGAATTATGCAAAAGTACGACTTAGAAGCTATTCCTGTAATTGACGAATTGGATAGATTAGTAGGTCGTATTACCATTGACGACATCGTGGATGTAATCAAAGATGAAGCTGATCAAGATTACCAAATGGCAGCGGGTATTTCTCAAGATATTGAAGCAGATGATAGCATTATCGAACATACAAAAGCGCGATTACCTTGGTTAGTATTAGCACTTTTGGGCGGATTTATCTCTGTGAAAGTTTTGGGTTTATTTGAAGGAGCAATGCTGCTACACGGAAATTTATTCTTTTTTACACCTTTGATTGCGGCTATGGCTGGAAATGTTGGAGTACAATCTTCGGCAATTATTGTACAAGGTTTGGCAAACGACTCCTTAAGTGGCACACTATTTAACAGATTAATAAAAGAAGTTTCCTTGAGTTTATTGAACGGAATAATTCTTGCAACCATTTTATTTTTAGGGAGTCATTTCCTACTAAATGTTGAAATTATTATCGGCATAATTGTTACTACGGCATTGATTTCTGTAATAATAATAGCCTCATTAATAGGAACATTTATACCCCTATTGTTAAATAAATTTAAAATTGATCCCGCTTTAGCAACAGGCCCATTTATCACTACAAGTAACGATATTTTCGGAATTCTTATATATTTTTCTATTGCAAAATTAATATTAGGGTTTTAAATAATAATAAAATGAAAATTCAAATCATTGGAGGCGGAAATTTAGGAGTTGCAATTGCTATTGGAATCTCCAAATATTCTTCTGGAAATCAAGTAACTCTTACCAGACGAAATGCCGGAAGCATTCAATATTTAGAACAACAAGGAATCACAGTTTCCTCAGATAATAAGCACCAAATTCAAGATGCTGATATTATTATATTGACCATAAAGCCCTATCAAGTTGATCTAGTTTTAGAAGAAATTCTACCTTCAATAAAAAACAAAATCATTGCGTCGGCAGTAAGCGGATTATCAATTGAATCGCTTCAAAAAAAAACCAATTCTGCACATACAATAATTCATATAATGCCGAATATTGCAGCCCGTTTTGGCGAATCGGCAACCTGCATTTCCCATCTTGAAAAAGACAAAAATGCCGCACAAAAAGTCATCCAACTGTTCAATAATTTAGGGACTGTTTCCGTTATTGATGAAAAATTAATGGATGCTGCTACGGTACTTGGTGCCTGTGGAACCGCTTATGCTTTGCGCTATATTCGTGCCTCGATGCAAGCCGGAATCGAAATTGGCTTCGATGCTGCCACCGCACTTTCCATCGCTTCACAAACTGCAAAAGGAGCAGCAACAATGGCTTTAGTAGAAAAAATCCATCCAGAACAATTAATTGACCGCGTAACAACTCCTCAAGGGTGCACTATTGTTGGCCTCAACGAAATGGAACACGAAGGATTTAGCTCTTCATTAATTAAAGGAATCAAGACATCTCTAAAGAAAATCAAAGAATAATACAATCACCTATTTTCAAGAGAATTTCAACAAATTTAAGTTAGAGTAGTAAATTTGACTTTTCATTTTTGTATTTTAACTGGAAATATCTTTTGGGCTATTTTCTTTTCTAAAACGGCTTTCTAAATTTATCCGACATCATTTTTTATATAAATTATTATGATCAATATATTCCCAAACCTTATTTGGTAAAAGCGGCTGAACTTTCTTTTTGTTTTTTATCGATTCCCGAATAAATGTAGCTGAAATTTCTACAATTGGCGCAGCAATAAAATGAATTTTAGGATGATTTTTGAAAGCCAAATAGTTATTTATTTCGTTTGTGTGGTCTTTCGCATCAAGTCGAGGATATACATAAATATCGTGATTTTGGAGAATCACTTCGTAGTTTTTCCATTTGTGAAAAGACTTTAAATTGTCTTCGCCCATAATTAATGAAAACTCATTTTTAGGATATTTTTCTTGTAAATAAGCCAACGTATTTACTGTATAATTTGGTTGCGGCAATTTGAATTCTATATCCGAGGGTTTTATTTTTGGGAAGTCTTCTGTTGCCAAATGAACCAATTCCAACCGAATGGAATCCTCGAGTAAAGTATCTTTCTTTTTTAGCGGATTGTGAGGAGTTACAACCATCCAAACTTGTTTCACATCAGAATATTCTGCTATGTGATTGGCAATAATCAAATGACCAATATGAATGGGATTGAAGGTTCCAAAATAAAGTCCGATTTTCATAATTATTTTATTTGAAAAAAATTCACGAAGAAAAGAAAAGAATTTTATGAGTCTTTGAATTTTTTTAGTGAATCTTAAGTAATAGTTTTAATCTTTCACGAATGCTTTTACCAATTGATACGCCTCTTCTTTCGCGATATCCAAGTTGTGATTTTTTATAATTTTATCAAATTGTGGGGCAGTTGCTAATTCCACTGAGGCTTTTGCAATTCTCATATTGATTTTATCATCACTTTCGGTAGAGCGTTTTTTCAAACGAATTTTTAGTTCGTCAATACTTGGGGGTTTAACAAAAACAGCCAAAGTTTCCTCAGGAAATTTATGTTTGATTCGTAAACCACCCGCCACATCAATATCAAAAATAACATTTTTTCCTAAAGCCCAAATGCGTTCAATTTCGCTTTTCAAAGTTCCGTAAAAATTATCTCGGTACACTTCTTCCCACTCCAAAAAATCTTCATTTTTGATGTGCTTTTTAAATTCTTCAGTCGACATAAAATAATAATCTTTTCCATTCACTTCTTCGCCACGAGGTTCGCGTGAAGCTGCCGATATAGAAAATTCTAAATTCAAATCTTTTTTTCCTAATAAATCTCTTACTATGGTTGTTTTCCCAGATCCCGAAGGCGCAGAAAATACTATTAATTTTTCTTTTTTCATTTTAAAGTCATTAGGAGGAACGCATTCGAATCCACTATTTAATATTGAAATCTCTCTAATTTATTTCCTCTTTAGGGTTTAGGGGGATTACAATATATTCAAAACCTGTTCTTTAATTTTCTCCAATTCATCCTTCATCATCACCACTAATTTTTGCATTTGTGCGTGATTTGATTTGGACCCCATGGTATTAATTTCGCGACCCATTTCTTGTGTAATGAATCCTAATTTTCTTCCGTTGGCTTCTGTTCCTTTTATAGTTTCTAAGAAATAATCCAAGTGATTTGTCAATCTAACTTTTTCTTCTGTAATATCTAATTTTTCAAGGTAATATATCAATTCTTGCTCAAAACGATTTTCATCAACATTGACTTTCAATTCAGAAATAGCTATTTGCAAACGGTCTTTTATTAATTGAACGCGTTCGGGATCGAGCGCCAAAGCATCGTTCATATAGTTACGGATATTTCCAATTCGCAACTGAAATTCTTTCTCCAACGACAACCCTTCCGCTTGACGAAAATTCAAAATATTGGCAAGTGCTTCTTTGATGACAGTTTGAATTTGAACCCAATCATTTTCATCGATTTCGTCGCGCTCTATTTTTAAAGCATCTGGCATTCTAATTGCCATCTTCATTAATTCGGTTTCGGATCCTTCGTTACAAATTTCTTTAAGTTGATTCATATAAGCTTTCACAATTGGCACGTTCACTTTTGTAGACGTTTGTTCGGCAGTACTTTCAATAAAAATGGAGAAATCAATTTTTCCACGCTCTAATGCCAAAGCAATTTCATTGCGTAAACCCAATTCCATTTCGCGGTAAAGCGAAGGCATTCTTACATTCAAATCTAAACCTTTACTGTTTAAAGATTTCGCTTCAACTGTTATTTTTTTTGATGGTAATTGCAATGTTGCTTTCCCAAAACCCGTCATCGATTGTATCATAATTTTCTTAAAATGTATTCAAAGATAATCAAAAACTTTTCAGTGATTGTTCCTTTTTCTTAGCGGTTACCAAATAAACCCCCGAAAATATCAAAATTGCAGCGCTTATTTTAACCCAATCCAATTTGTCTTTTCCTAATCCGATAGCAAAAACCGTAGCGAATAAAGGTTGCAAATAAACGAAAACCGCTACCAAAGTTGGATTCAATTCTCGCATAGAAAGCAGATTCAATAAATAGGTAAAAAAGGTTGAAAACACCACTACAAAACCTATTTTCCATAAAATATCTGTTGGAACAATCGCCCAATCAACACTTTGAAATTGGCTCCAGCCAAAGGGCAAAACCATTATAAATCCAAATAAATAAATCCACTTTACAAAAGTAAACGCATTGTATTTATCCATTAATTTCTTTACAATTACGAGGTAAAAACCATAAGAAATAGCATTGACTAAAACCAAAAAATTCCCCAAACTTGCAGATGAAGTATCGCCTACCGATTTTCCGTAAAGTATCAAAAATGAAGTGCCAAATAATCCCAAAAAGATTCCGAAAACTTTCCTTTTGCGCATTTTTTCCTTGATAATTATAGCCGATAAAACCAAAACTATCAACGGCGTACACACCATAATTACGGCTGCAGAAATGGGCGAAGTCATACTCAACCCTTTAAAAAAGGAAAGCATATTTAAGGCAACCCCAAAAAAAGCACACACAATAATACGAGGAAAATCATTGGTTTCGATTTTTTCAAAAGTTCCAATTTTCAACAAACGCATTACAAGCCAAACTGCCCAAAACAAAAGCACAGAACCACCCACGCGCAACAAAATAAAGCCGTAAGCATCAATGTATTTAGGCATTACATCTTTTGCAATTGTGAAGGTTACACCGTAAATTATGGAAACAATCGTTGCGCCAATTAAGGCAATATTTCTTTTAGACATTATTTAAAACTTTCATTACTTGAAGCATATTTTGCTGGCTGTTGCCAATATATACACCGCCGTTAATCACAAAAACAGGTCGACTTAAAAACGTATACTGTCCCAATATTAATTTTTTATAATCCGCTTCTGAAAGTGCTTTGTTTTTTAAATCCATAGATTTATACAAAACTGCTTTTTTGCTGAACAACGCTTCGTAACTTCCTGAAATTTCGTGCATTTCTTCCAATTCTTCTTCGGTAATTGGGTTTTGCTTGATGTCCCGAAAAACCAAATCATTTCCTTTTGGCAGTGTTTTTATGATTTTGCGACACGTATCACACGATGCCAAGTAATATATTTTGTTCATTATAAATAGCAGTTAATATTTTTGCAAAGGAAATTCATTTGACACTGAAAATGACTATTTTTATAAAAAATTTAAAGATGTACCAAACATTTGCAATTACCAAAAACAGTCGAAAATCGCTTTCTCATTTTCTGGATATCATTTCCTTAGAACAACTCAATAAAATTCCCAATGGATTCAACAACAATATCTTTTGGAATATTGCCCATATTTTAGTGGTATAACAAATGTTAGCTTACAAACTCTCAGGTTTGCCAATGTTGATTTCCGATGAAATGGTTGCAAAATACATGCGGGGAACCAAGCCAATACATGACGTCATGCAATCTGAAATTGACGAAATTCAAACGCTTTTATTTGAAACCATCAATAAAACTGAAGATGATTATAACGATGGAATATTTCAAAATTTTCAAGAATTTACTTCATTATCAGGTTTCACAATGAGCAACATCGAAGACGCTTTGGCTTTTAATTATTACCATGAGGCAATTCATACAGGTATGATTATGTCAATCATGAAATTTTTATAACACCTGAATTCTTTTATTAGTTTCTAAATTTTCACTAATCTTTGTGAAATCAAATTCGTATTAAAAAACTTATCTTATTATCTTTACAAAAAATATTGCTATGAAATTTAATACCAAAACTATACATGGTGGACAACACCACGATCCTGCAACTGGAGCTGTAATGCCTCCAGTTTACCAAACTTCAACATTCGTGCAAACGAGCCCAGGACAACCATTGAATCCAGATTACGAGTACAGCCGCGCTGCAAACCCAACGCGTTCTGCATTGGAAAATGCTTTGGCAAGTATTGAAAATGGAACCCGTGGATTGGCATTCTCATCAGGATTAGCAGCAACAGATTGCCTATTGCGCTCCTTTAAATCGGGAGATGAAATCATCGCAATGGACGATTTATATGGCGGAACCTATAGAATGTTTACACGCATTTATAAAGATTCAGGAATAAAATTTCATTTTGTAGATATGAACGATATTGAAAAATTCAAATCGTTAATAAATGAAAATACTAAATTAGTTTGGGTTGAAACACCAACAAATCCTTTGATGAAATTGGCGAATATTCAAGAAATTGCAAAAATTACCAAAGAAAAAAAGATACTTTTTGCAGTTGACAACACATTCGCAACGCCATATTTACAAAAGCCTTTGGATTTAGGAGCTGATATTGTAATGCATTCAGCCACAAAATATCTTGGGGGACATTCCGATGTAATTGCAGGGGCTTTAATTGTGAAAGATGAAGCGCTTGGAAATCAATTGCATTTTCAGCAATTTGCTACAGGTGCGACATTGGGACCAATGGACAGTTTTTTGGTTTTACGAGGCATTAAAACATTGCATTTGAGAGTCCAAAGACATTGTGAAAATGGAGGAAAAGTAGTTGAATTTTTAAACAAACACGCAAAAATAAAAACCGTTTATTATCCGGGATTACCAAGTCATCCGTATCATGAAATTGCAAAAAAGCAAATGAGCGGTTTTGGGGGAATGGTTTCATTCACTTTTGTTTCGGGAAAAAAAGAAGATTCCATCGCTTTTCTTGAAAAACTAAAAGTATTTACTTTGGCAGAATCTCTTGGAGGAGTGGAATCGTTGGCGAATCATCCTGCATTAATGACACATGCATCAATTCCTGAAGACAAACGAAAAGAAGTTGGAATTACAGATGATTTGGTGCGTTTGAGTGTTGGAATTGAAGATGTAGAAGATTTAATTGAAGATCTAAAACAAGCATTATCATAATAAAAAAAGAAATTACAAGACTGAAAGTCATTCTTTTGATAAAAAATCATATTTATAATATAACAAATAAATTCTAATTAGCTCAAGAATAAAATAAGTATATGGTCAAAAAAGTTGAATTAAACACACTAATTTTCAATATATCTTAGTAAAAAGATAATTCTATTGATAAATAAAAATAAAAAGTGCCCATTATTGTTTATAATGTATATTTGTATAATAAATACGAAAACGTTTTCTTAAATCGTTAAATAAATAAAAGTATGTCAGAAAGTATCAAATCTTTTGTAGAAGCAGTTGCAAAAAGAAATCCAAATGAGCCTGAATTTATGCAGGCAGTTCATGAAGTTGCTGAAACGGTAATTCCATTTATTGAGGAAAATAAAAAATACCAAAACAAAATGCTTTTGGAAAGAATGGTTGAATCCGAGCGAATCATTACATTTAGAGTAGTTTGGGTAAACGATAAAGGGGAACCCCAAGTAAACAGAGGATATAGAATTCAGATGAATTCTGCGATTGGACCCTACAAAGGAGGAATTCGTTTTCACCCATCAGTAAATTTAAGTATCTTAAAATTTTTAGCTTTCGAGCAAACGTTCAAAAACAGTTTGACTACATTGCCGATGGGCGGTGGAAAAGGGGGTGCTGATTTTGAACCAAAAGGGAAATCAGACAATGAAGTAATGCGTTTTTGTCAAGCATTTATGACAGAATTGTCTAAACATATTGGGGGAAATACTGATGTTCCAGCTGGAGATATTGGTGTTGGAGGAAGAGAAGTTGGCTACATGTTTGGTCAATATAAAAGATTAAGAAATGAATTTACAGGGGTTTTAACTGGAAAAGGAATTTCTTTTGGAGGTTCATTAATTCGTCCAGAAGCAACTGGATATGGCGACGTTTATTTTGCACAAAGCATGCTAAAAACTAAAGGAGAAAGCTTTAATGGTAAAACAGTAGTGATTTCTGGTTCTGGAAATGTAGCACAATATGCCGCTGAAAAAGCAACTCAATTAGGAGGAAAAGTAGTTACAATGTCAGATTCTTCTGGATATATTCACGATGCTGACGGAATTGATGCTACTAAATTGGCTTTCATAATGGAAATCAAAAACGAACTACGAGGAAGAATTAGTGACTATTTGACTAAATATCCAAATGCTAAATTTATAGTTGGAAAACGTCCTTGGGAAGTTAAATGTGATGTAGCTTTGCCTTGTGCAACTCAAAATGAATTGAACGAAGAAGAAGCAAAAACTCTTGTTGCAAACGGGTGTATCTGTGTTGCTGAAGGGGCTAATATGCCAACAACGCCAGAAGCTGTAATTGTTTTCCAAAAAGCGAAAATATTATTTGCACCAGGAAAAGCCTCAAATGCGGGCGGTGTAGCAACTTCAGGATTAGAAATGTCTCAGAATTCCTTGAGATTAAGTTGGACGTCTGAAGAAGTTGATGAAAGATTAAAAAATATTATGCTTGCTATTCATGCTTCATGTGTAAAATACGGGACTGATACAAACGGTTATGTTGACTACGTTAAAGGAGCAAACATAGCTGGATTTGTAAAAGTAGCTGACGCTATGTTAGCTCAGGGTGTAGTATAAAACTATCTATAAAATTGCTGAATGCCCTACTATTTGAAGGGCATTTTTTTTGTTTATATATGAAAATCAAAATAATTCCGTTTTATAGTATATTTGTCATTTAATACAATTAAAAATGAAATATTTCTTTGCCTTACTTTTAACCTTTCTTTCTTTTCAAATTGGCTACTCACAAAACAGTCAGTTTTGGAAGGGCTATTTTTCATACAAGGAAATCAAAGACATTTCACAATCTCCTACTTCTTTTTTTGCAGCAGCAGAAAACGCGCTATTTTCTAAAAATCTAGCAACAAATACACTTAAAACCACTAATACAATTGATGGACTATCTGGTCAGACAATTACCAAAATGTATCATAGTGCCACGTTTAACAAAACAATAATTGGATATGAAAATGGGTTAATAATAATTATTAATGAAGCCGATGGTTCTATGTTAAATATTGTAGATATTATTACAAATGGGGTGAACCAAAATTTAAAAAGAATCAACCATTTTATGGAAAAAGATGGGATTATTTATATTTCATGCGATTTTGGAATTGTACAGTATAATTTAGGAACTCTAGGGTTTGGTGATACTTATAGAATAGGAGATTCTGGAACAGAAATAAAAATATCTCAAACAGCAATTTTTAACGGATATATCTATGCGGCCACTGCAAATGGAATCCGACGAGCATCACTTGAAAATCCAAATTTAAATGATTTTAACCAATGGGCACAGGTAATAAGCGGAGGATTTTCAGGGATTGAAAATTTTGGCGCTGAATTAATTGCAACCTCAAATTGGGGTCAGATTTTTAAATTTAATGGGACGGGATTTGTTTCTTTTACGGCACTTCCCTTAGTAGCAAAAGATTTAAGAACTAGTGGAAATTATTTATTGGTTACAACCGAATCAAGTTTATATATTTACAATCAAAATTTAAGTTTTTTTTTGCAAATAAACAGTTCTCAAATCCCTAATATTTCAGCTAAATTTACTTGTGCAACAATTATTAATATGGTAGTTTATATGGGTACTTTGGAAGATGGTATCATAACAACCACAATTGCAAATCCAACAATGTTTACATTTTTAAGCCCAGATGGACCTTCTAGAAATGCACTTTTTGCAATTAATGCTTCTACTAAAAATGTATGGGCAGTTTACGGTGGATATTCTTCTGACTATAATCCATATACTTACAATTCTAATGGTTTAACCACCTATGGGTATAGTAAATATTCCGAAAACGGATGGTTGAACACTACATATCCTTCTGTTTTTGGGGCTAAAGCGCTTTGTAAAATCACGGTTAATCCAAGTAATATTAATCAGATTTATATCAGTTCTTTTTTTTCAGGATTATTGAAGGTTGAGAATGATATTCCGGTTGTTTTATATAACGATAGTAATAGCTCATTAGAGTCTTTGGTTTTAAATCCTCCAAATCCAAATTACAAAGATTTACGTATTAATGGTGCAGCATTTGATAAATCAGGAAATCTATGGGTTGGAAATGGCTGGTCTAAAAATGGACTAAAAAAACTAACCCCTCAAGGAGCTTGGTCGAGTGTAAATGTTGAGCCCATTTCCCAGCGCTACTATGAAGATAGTTATGGGGAAGTTTTAGTAGACAAAAACGGCACTAAATGGATGGCATCTAGCTATGATGGGTTAATTTGCTACAATGAAAATGGTAGTGTTTTTAAAAAAATATCTCTGGGAGCAGATTTAGGAAATCTCCCTGTTGTAGATGCCCGAGTAATTGCAATTGATAATAGAAATCAATTATGGATTGGCACAACTAGCGGATTAAGGGTGCTTTCAAGTGTAGATCGCTTTTTGACGGATGCACAATTAACATCTAGTTCTATAATAATATTAGAAAATGGGTTGGCTCAGGAATTATTATACGAACAATTTATTACCGATATTGTTGTCGATGGCGCTAATAATAAATGGGTTGGAACCGCTGATTCAGGAGTATTCCATTTTTCCTCCGATGGACAAGAAACTATTCATCGATTCACTTCAAGTAATTCTCCTTTGCCAAGTAACGTGATAAATGACATTGATATTAACCTAACTACTGGGGAAGTTTTTTTTGCAACTGACAAAGGAATGGTATCTTTTAAAGGAACTGCAACAAGCGCAAGTTCAGATTTGAGTAATGTAAATATATATCCCAATCCTGTGCGCCCAGAGTTTGAAGGGACCGTAAAAATAAGTGGTCTTCTAAACAAATGCACAGTAAAAATAACCGACATCGAAGGGAATCTAGTTTATGAAGAAATTTCGGAAGGAGGAACAATCGAGTGGGATACAAAAGCATTTGGAAAATACAAAGTTGCCTCGGGTGTTTATATGATTTTTATTTCTGCCCAAGATGGTTTAGAAACAAAAGTCAAAAAAGTAATGATAATTAGGTAATTTGGTTTTGAGTTGGTTTGTCTTAACAATCTGTAACTTTAAATTTTAAACGTTAAAAAAAATGCTAGTTAAAACCAAAGCTATTGTAATTTCATCTTTAAAATTCCAAGAAAAAAGCATAATAGTAAAATGCTTTACGCTTTCCGATGGCTTAAAATCATACTTTGTTCGGGATGCATTTTCTTCAAGAAAATCAAATCAAAAAATAGCCTATTTTCAACCTTTTACAATACTTGAAATCGAAGCAGTTCACAAAAATAAAGGTACTTTAGAAAACTTCAAAGAAATTAAATTGGCAATCACGTTTCAAACCATTCATAATACGATAACAAAAAGTACTATTGTGTTATTTTTATCAGAAATGATGCATTATTCTATTAATGAGGATGAAGAAAATGAAGCATTGTTTACCTATTTGCAAACCGCATTATTGTGGTTGGACGCTCACGATGATATGGCAAATTTCCATCTTATTTTTCTTTTAGAGGTTACAAAATATCTAGGATTTTATCCAGACAATACTGATATTGATTTGCCTTTTTTCGAAATGACTGAAGGTGTTTTCACGCCATTCAACGCCATAAGTTCCTTGTCTGAAAACGAAACCCAACTTTTCAAGAAACTACTAAGCCTAAAATTCGATAGTGATATGAAAACCTTTCATCTTATTGAGAGACAACTACTATTAAAAATTTTAATTGATTATTATAGTTTTCATTTAGAAGGCTTTAAAAAACCAAAATCCTTGGATGTTTTGAAGGAAGTTTTTTCGTAAATAGATTTTTGAATGGTTTTATTTTTCAAAATTAATATTTACAAAATCCTTTAGTTACATGTATTGAGGCAAGATTCACTACTTTTGTATCAAATTATTAAAATGAAGCAACTCCTATTTTTGTTATTATTTCTTTCACTTTCCCTCCAAGCGCAATTCCAAATCAATGGAATTGTAAAGGATGCTTTAACTAATATACCGTTGCCATTTGCTACTATTTCTTCTCCACTTGGAGCAAATACAATTTCTGATGTAGATGGAAAATTCATTCTTCAAAGTACTCAATTTCTATCACAAATTATGGTTTCCTACATAGGCTATAGCCCAAAATTAATTGCTTTAGAAACAAACAAAATCTATTATCAGATTTTTATTTCTCAAAAATACAATGACTTAAATGAAGTTATAATTAGCAATAAAACCCCCGCCAATTCAATTATAAGAAACGTAATTAAGTTTGAAAGATCAAATAATCCTGAAAAAAAACTCAACAGTTTTCAATTTAAAGCCTACAATAAATTGATTGTTACCGCAAACCCGGATTCTATAAATGGAAGAATTAATACCGTTTATATTAATAAAAATAACAAAAAACAACTTTCAAAAATAGATTCTTCGGATTTTAAATTCAAAAAAATAATCAGTAAACATCATTTGTTTCAAACAGAAAAAATATCCAAATTTCAATTTAATGAAAATGGCTTAAAAGAAACCGTTTTAGCATCAAAAATGTCAGGTTTCAAGCAGCCCATTTATGAAATATTATCATTTAATCTTCAATCGTTTTCAATTTATGATAAGAAATATGAACTTTTTGAAACGCATTATGTGAGTCCAATTTCAAAACGGGGCTTATTAAATTACAATTATAAAATATTAGACACTGTTTCTATTAACGGGAGAAATACCTTGATGATTTATTTTAAAAATAAAAATCTAGCAAACGCTGCAGGATTGGAAGGGGTGCTTTATATCGACCAAAATAATTATGCCGTTGCCAAAGCCATTATGCGAATTAAAGGTATTTTAGATATTACAGGAACGCACGATTTTAGATATATTTCTAACGAAAATATTTGGTTTCCAATCACAAAAAAATTCAAAATTGTTAAGGGTAAGAATGATGATGATATAAAAATATTAGGAGGAACCATTCAATTTGAGGCCGATAGCAAAGACTTTAAATCAAGAGAAAAAACAGCTTCGGATTTCACCTATTTATTATCAGAAACCTATTATTCGGAATTTGATTTTAATACTTTAATCAAAATCAAAAAATCATTCATCTTAATTGACATTAAAGAGGATGCTGCAAATAAAGAGGATGCATTTTGGGACACATATCGAAAAGATAGTTTGGACAGCAGAAGTCAAAAAACATTCAGCGTTTTAGATAGTATTTCTGTAATAAATCGAATTGAAAGTAGGTTGCGTTTTGGTCGAAAAATCATAAATGGCTATATTCCATTAGGTCCAGTTGACTTGGATTTACGTCATTTATTGAGTTACAATAACTACGAAGGTTTTCGAGTTGGAACGGGTGGAATTACAAGCGAAAAATTCTCAAGAAAATTCAGAATTGAAGGGTATTCCGCCTATGGAACTAAAGACGGAAATTTCAAATATAATTTAGGCGCGGCAACACGATTGGGAAAATTCTCTAATACTTGGATTGGGGGTTCCTATACTGATGACGTAAATGAAATTGCCCACACGGGTTTTGCAATTGACACACGGGTTTTTAAATTGTACGATCCGAGACCCATAAACGTTAGTACTTTTTATAGTTATCAAATGTGGAAAGGTTTTATAGAAACTAAAATTATTCCTAAAACAGAAAGTATTTGGCAACTTTCACACACTGTAATTGAGCCGCAATTTGATTATATTTTCAATGTAAATGACAGATTATATTCCGCATTTAAAATGACTACGGCAATTGTTTCTTTGCAATGGAATCCGTTTAGCGAGTATATGCAAACGCCAATTGGCCGATTAGAAATTGAAAAAAGATTTCCAAAATTCACTTTTCAATTCACGCAATCATTGCCAAAAATCATAGAAAACGATTTTAATTTCAGCAAAATTGACTTCAGAGCGGTTTTTGAAAAAAAATATATAAACGGTCAAAAATCCGAAGTTTTACTTGAAGGCGGATTCGCTTTTGGCGATGTTCCGTTAACACATTTATACAGTACTTCTCCAAATAATTTAACGAAAAATAAAATCCAGCAACGGATTACAATTTCTAGCAGAAACAGTTTTGAAACAATGTTTTTCAACGAGTTTTTTTCAAATAAATTTGCTTCACTTCAATTAAAACACGGTTCAAAAAGAATCACATTATTTAAAAACGTTAAGCCTTCATTGGTATTTGTAACAAGAATGGCTTGGGGAAATTTAGATCATCCCGAGCAGCACACCGGCATTAATTACAAAACACTAAATAAGGGATTTTTCGAGTCAGGAATTGAACTAAATCAGATTTATAAAGGTATTGGATTAACCGGTTTTTATAGATATGGACCAAATCAATTACCTCGATTTGAAGATAATATTGCCGTAAAATTGAGTTTTGTTTTTGATTTAGGGGTGTAAAAAATTATGGTTTTACAATCAAAACAGAAGGAATATCGCTCAACCAATTACTTTGCGAATCAACTAATTTCTTCCAACTTTCAAGGCTAATTATCATTAAATCATATTGGTTCAAAAATTTCTTTCCTATTGTTTTATCATTCAATAATGTCATATTGCTCGGGTAATTATTTTCTAAAGTGTCAACTAGATTTTTAATAAAATTATTTTTGATGTGAAGATTGGAGTCTAAAACAGTTATTTTTGAGTCATTATTATATATTAATTTTTGAGCATAATCGAATAAAAATATGTCTTCCTCTCCAAAAATAGGAATAAAAACCTTATCTATTTCTTGTAAGTTTTTATTAATTAAAATACCTAGAGGCATTTTCGTTTTAGAAATTATTTGACGTGTTCTTTCGTCAAAAGGAGAATTTTCAAACAAACCTTCTTTCCCAGTAAACTTATCAATTAAACGATCTGGATTTATTATCCTTGTTGTAAATCCTAATACTTTTCCAAGCAGTGTTCCTTCAAAAATTGATTTTCCAAGACCAACAAGCAATAAATTATATTCTCCTTGATTGGCAATCTCTATAATGTCACTTTCTATATCTACGGTTGCTTTAAAAACAGTGGATATTTTTTGGTCTAATATTTTAGATTCATTAATTATTGGAAGGAAACTATCTGTTTCATATTCATCCATATTATTGGAATGCATCTCGTCACTTAAAATCATATGCATTGCAGTAACATTAACATTTTCCTTTTGTTTTTTAACCAAACTGCTGGCCAATCTCAGAAGTGACTTCCCTTTTTCATTATTTCCAAAGAACAATAATATCTTGTATTTGCTATCTCCTATAATTTCTTCGGGTACAAATCTATCTTTAGTTTTGAAAGCCCAATTTATAATATCTAATGCTGGGCCAGTCATAAAAGTGGTTACTAATGCCATTATAACCATCATTGTAAAAACCTCTGGAGTAAGCACTTTTAAGTCTAAACCAATGTTTAAAACTACTAATTCCATTAGTCCACGGGTATTCATTAACGCCCCAATAGTAAGGCTGTCTCTCCAACTTTGCCCTACAAATTTTGCCGCTAAAGCACTCCCAAAAAACTTCCCGACAACGGCTACAAGAATAATAAAAAATGTGACTTTCCACATATTGACGTCATTTATCAACCCGATTTGTGTTCTCAAACCTGTAAACACAAAAAACAAAGGCAATAATAATATTACCGAAACATCTTCAACTTTTTCGATAAAAATAGTTCTGAATTTTGAAATATCGGGCATAATAACTCCTGTCATGAAAGCTCCAAATAAGGCGTGAATACCAATTATATTTGTAGCATAAGACGAAAGAATTAATGTTAGAAAAAATATAGCTACAACTTGTTTACTTAAATTTTCACTTGCCGCATATAAATCACCAACTCTTTTCAGGAATGGTTTTACGATAAAAATCATTACAATTACATATAAAAATGCTAGAGCAATTACATATAATGAACTATCAAATGTTCCTGCTTTTACAATTGCAATGACAACGGCAAGCAAACACCATGCGGTAATATCATCTGCTGCAGCGCAAGTAATTACTATCGCTCCCAATCTTGTTTTATGAATTCCGCGCTCTTGAACAATTCTGGCTAAAACAGGAAATGCTGTAATACTCATCGCAATTCCCATAAACATACTGAAAGATAAAAAAGGAATTCCTTCAGGAGCAAAAGAATTGTAAACATAATAAGCCAGACCAATTCCTAGTGCAAAAGGGATTACAATACTGGCGTGACTAATAACAACTGCTTCATTGGCTTTATTTCTTAAAACTTTTAAATCCAATTCCATTCCGATGACAAACATAAAAAGAATTAGGCCAATTTGACTTAAAAACTGGAGGTTTCCTAATGATTGTTCAGGAAATAATGCCAATGAAAAGTTAGGAAAGTACATTCCTAATAAGGAAGGCCCTAAAAAAATTCCTGCAATAATTTCTCCAATTACTGATGGCTGACCAATTTTTCTAAAAATCCAACCAAAAAAACGAGCAACTATGATAATTGTAATAATTTGTGCCAACAAAATAGCTAACGGATCTTGGAAATTGAGAACCATCGACGAAATAAAATCGTTCCAATGATTATTAGGAGTTGCAACAGTTGATACTCTTTTTGCAGTTTCTAA
>SHWW01000031.1 GCA_009693635.1 Flavobacteriaceae bacterium | reverse complement strand
TACATTTAGAATTTGTATTTGCAACTATTATTGTATAAAAATTACTTTTTTATGATGTCTTTTAAAACAACTTTATTTGGGTAATTAATAAATTTAAGGGTTATTTGAATATTGGTAGTGGTTTTACCCTCTATCATATATATATTTCCTGTTTCATATTTAATGTTGCTTTTATCAAAATCTACATCGCCATATTTTAATGTATTTTTGATATCAGCCATTGTAACCCATTTTTCATTCAGTTTTTGAGTAGCTTCTTCAGATAAATTAAATGGTTTAGTACTTAAATCGTTTAAAACTCTAGCATTTGGAAAATAATTACATCGTGTATCTTTTCCGCTTAAAACCATTGCTACAAAAAAACAACCCATTATTAATCCTACTAAATAATATGCAAATCGTTGGTAAAATTTCATTTTTAAATTTTTGCAAATGTAAGGAAAAGTAGCTTTAAAATACAATTAAATTGATATCACTATAATTTAAATTAAACCATTCTCCAATTGCTTTATTGGTCAATATTCCATGATAGGTATAGACGCCGTGTTTTAGTCCATTGTTATATCTAATGGCGAGTTCAATACCACCATCATCAGCAATTTGAAGCAGGAAAGGGGTTATGATATTACTAATGGAAAGCGATGCTGTTTTTGAATATCTAGAAGGTATATTTGGAACACAATAATGAATAACATCGTGATTGATAAATGTGGGTTTTTCATGAGTAGTCACTTCGGAAGTTTCAAAACAACCTCCTGTATCAATGCTCACATCAACAATCACAGAACCTTTTTTCATTAATTCTACCATAGTTTCTGAAACCACAACTGGACAACGTTCTTTTCCTCGCATCGCGCCAATTGCAACATCGCAACGTCTTAATGCTTTTATTAACGCTTTTTGTTGAATTGTAGAAGTGAATATACGTTGGTTTAGGTTGTTTTGTAATCTTCTCAACTTAGTAATAGAATTGTCAAATACTTTTACGCTTGCACCTAATCCTAATGCGCTTTTAGCTGCAAATTCGCCAACAGTTCCTGCGCCAAGAATTACAACTTCTGTAGGAGGAACACCCGTAATATTTCCGAATAATAGTCCTTTTCCAAACTGATTGTTAATCATTAATTCTGATGCGATTAATATCGAAGCAATTCCAGCAATTTCACTTAATGATTTTACAGCAGGGTAGGTGCCGTCTTCATCTTTTATATATTCAAATGCTAATGCGGTAATTTTTTTCTTGGCAAGCGCCTCAAAATAATCTTTATTTCTAGTTTTTAGCTGAATTGCTGAAATTACTATAGTTTCAGGATTGACTAAATCGAATTCTTTTAATGTTAAAGGGGAAATTTTTAATAACATTGGGCAACCAAATACTTTCTTTGTATCGGCAGTTATTTCAGCCCCAGCATCACTAAATTCTTGATCTGAATAACTAGCAGTTAATCCTGCTCCTGACTCAATCATAACGTAATGTCCGTTTGACACTAAAGAATTTACAGCATCTGGAGTAAGGCAAATTCTTCGCTCTTGATAACTAGATTCTTTTGGAATACCAATAAAAAGATTACTTCGTTGCTTAGAAATTTCTAGTTTTTCCTCTTGCGGAAGTAACTGCGATTTAGAAAAAGGGGTAAGTGCCATTGATTCTTTAATTAAAATATAAATTTATAAAAAATTATGTGAAATAATCAATTATAAAAATTATTTATAAATCAATTTTCTAAATCCATTGGGTAATATCTGTATATTTATAGTAGAATACTTTTCTGGAATCAAACTTTCAATTTTTTCTGGCCATTCAATAAAACACCAATTTCCAGAATATAAATATTCGTCAATTCCCATATCTAAAGCTTCAACTTCGCTTTTTAATCTAAAACAATCAAAATGGTAAAGTAACTGATTATTATTTGTTTGATATTCATTAACTAAAGAAAAGGTTGGACTACTTGTATTTCCTTTAACGCCTAAATTCTGACTCAAACTTTTTATCAAAGTGGTTTTCCCAACACCCATATTTCCATTAAATAATAAGACTTTATTTGGGTTTTGTGCCAGTATTAATTGAGCTACATTATCTATTTCTTTCAATGAAAAAACAACTTCCATTTTATTTATATTATCAATTATTATTTAGGATTCATTACTAAAAAAGGAACAATCATTTCTTCTAATGAAATTCCACCATGCTGATAGGTATTTCTATAATAACTTACATAATGATTGTAATTATTTACATAAGCTAAAAAATAATCATTCTTTGCAAAAATATAAGAACTACTCATATTTATAGCAGGTAAACCTACTTTTCTAGGATCCTTAACTGAATAAACGTCTTTGTCTTCGTAAGATAAACTTCTACCCGTTTTATATCTTAAATTCAAACTTGTATTTTTATCACCAATCACTTTGGAAGGATTTTTAACATTTATAGTTCCGTGATCTGTAGTAATAATAAGTTTGAATCCTAATTTTTGGGCTTGTTGAATGATTTCCAATAATGGTGAATTCTTAAACCAACTCAATGTCAATGAGCGATACGCTTTGTCATCTGACGCTAATTCTTTAACCACATCCATTTCTGTTTTAGCATGAGAAAGCATATCCACAAAATTATAAACCACCGTCACTAAATCATTGTTTTTTAAAATTTTAAAATTGTCAACGAGTTTTTTTCCTGCTGCCAAATTAGTGATTTTAAAATAATCGTGCTTAATATTCAAACCCAAACGTTTTAAATGTGCCGTTAAAAATTCCGCTTCATATAAGTTTTTTCCACCTTCATCAGGATCATTTTTCCAATATTGAGGGAACTGTTTCTCCATTTCTAATGGCGTCAATCCTGAAAAAATAGAATTTCTTGCATATTGAGTCGCAGTTGGTAGCAAAGCATAGTAAGGAACTTCCTTCTCTAATTTATAATGATTATTAACCACATTTTCAAAAACTTTCCATTGATCATACCTTAAATTATCAATCACCACAAATAAAATTGGCTTTTCTTTTTTAGTAATTTCAGGCACAACCAATTCTCTAAAAAGGGAGTGTGATTGAATCGGTTTATCTACTTTTAATGTAAACCAATCTTCGTAATTTCGTTCAATAAATTTACCAAATTGTGAATTTGCCTCAGCTTTTTGAGATTCCAAAATCTGAATCATTCCGTGGTCGTTAATATTTTCCAATTCCAATTCCCAAAAAATCAGTTTTTTATACAATTCTATCCAATCTTCATAGGAATTTACCATCGCCATTTCCATCGAAATCTTGCGAAATTCCTTCTGATAATCCAATGTTGTTTTCTGTGAAATCAATCTCGAATGATCCAAATTCTTCTTTAAACTCAATAAAATCTGATTTGGATTCACCGGTTTTATCAAATAATCCGCAATTTTCGACCCAATTGCTTCCTCCATAATATATTCCTCCTCACTCTTGGTAATCATGATCATTGGCGTCGAAGATTTCTTTTCCTTCATTTCCGAAAGCGTTTCCAAGCCGCTCATTCCAGGCATATTTTCATCCAAAAACACAATATCAAAATTCCCTTCTTCAAAAATATCAATAGCGTCACGACCGTTATTACAAGTCGTCACGTGATAATTCTTCATCTCCAAAAATAAAATATGTGGCTTTAAATGCTCAATTTCATCATCAACCCAAAGTATTTTTATGTTGTTCATATCCTAATATTTAGTACTAAATTCCTGTTATTATTTTCAAGCAATTTAACACTATTTCAACGCCAACTTCTTAATTTTATTGTAATTTTTTTCTTTTGAGGCTATTTTTTGCTTTTCGTTTCAAACATTCATAAAAAATGTTTACGTTTCGTTGAAAACGAATTTAACTGAAAACCAATAAAAATAATAATTAATTGAAATAATTAAGTTTTAACCTTCATGATTTAACTAAAAATAATAGAGAATTAAAAATTATTTTAGTCAAAACCAATATTTTTTTTTTAAATTTGGATTTGCTGTTTAGAATCCTAAAAAAAAATAATAATAAATAATATGACAAATTCAAAAAAACTCTTTATCCTTGTCTTAGTAAGTTTACAATTAATGAGTTGCATCAAAAAAGAAGCCGATTTCAACGACCCATTAGTATCCAACAGGGATACATTGGTTAATCCAGCGGAAAACTTTTTCTTATATGCAAATGGAGGTTGGTTTAAAAATCACCCAATTCCATCAACAGAAAAAAGCAATGGTATTTTTAGAACTATTGGAGACACCATCAACAACCAAATCAAGCAAATTTGTGAAAAATCGGCCAAAGACGAAAGTGCAGAAAAAGGAAGTAACAAACAAAAAATAGGAGATTTCTACGCGACGGGAATGGATTCTCTTGCCATTGAAAAAGCGGGTATTGCTCCGTTAAAATCGGAATTTTCCAAGATTGAAAGTATAATAGATGTTCCTTCTTTAATGGCTACAATTGCCCATTTGCACACTATTGGCGCAAGCCCAGCATTCTCTTTTTATTTAGGACAAGATGATAAAATCAGCACTAAATACGCTTTGTTTTTAGGTCAAGGCGGTTTGGGATTGGGCGACAGAGATTACTATTTCAATACCGATGAACGTACCGTTTCTATTAGAAAAGAATATGTAAATCACTTGCAGTTTATGATGAAATTAATTGGTCAAGATAGTGTTTCAGCTTTAAAAAATGCAGGAACAATTATGAAATTGGAAACCGATTTGGCGAAAGCCTCTCGAAAATTGGAAGCGCTTCGTGATCCAATAAAAAATTACAACAAAATGACCGTTGCCGATTTAAGTAAGTCTACACCAAATATTAAGTGGAAAGCTATTTTACCCTTTTTTGGTGTCGCAAAAGCAGATACTATTATTGTTGGGCAACCAGAATTCTACAAAGCCTTAAATTCATTGGTAAAAACGTATTCTATAGAAGATTGGAAAACATATTTGAAATGGGATTTGGTTAATTCGTATGCTTCTTATTTAAATAGTGCCATCGAAAATCAAAATTTCAAATTTTATTCTACCGTTTTAAATGGCGTTTCAAAGCAAAAACCACGTTGGAAACGAGTGGTAGCTCAAACGGACGAATCATTGGGAGAATTAATTGGACAAGTATATGTTGCCGAATATTTGCCGAAAGGCTCGAAAGAAAAATTATTGGAAATTGGAAACAACATCCGAGAGGTATATGCCGATCACATTAAAAAATTAGATTGGATGAGCGAAGCTACAAAAGTGAAAGCATTGCATAAATTAAGTAAAATTGTAATGAAAGTAGGCTATCCTGACCAATGGAAAGACATGAGTACAATGAATATCGACAGAAAATCGTATTGTGCCAATGTGATGCAAGTCAATATTTGGGACTATAATTATATGATAAATAAATTCGGAAAACCAGTTGATAGAACCGAATGGAGTATGCAACCGCAAACATATAATGCCTATTACAACCCAAGTAATAACGAAATTGTAGTTCCAGCGTGTAATATTATGGTTCCTGGCTATGAAGGAAGAATGCCTGATGATGCTATTTTATATGGAATTATTGGTGGTTCTACTTTTGGTCACGAAATTACCCATGGTTTTGACGATCAAGGAAGTCAATACGACGAAAACGGAAATTTAAATAATTGGTGGACAGCAGAGGATTTGAAAAAATTTCAAGCTAAAACAAAATTGATAGTTTCTCAGTTTAATAAGTTTACAATTTTGGGTGATAAACATATTAATGGCGATGCAACTCAAGGAGAAAACATTGCCGATTTAGGGGGCGTTGTTATGGGGTATGAAGCGTTTAAAAAAACACCTCAATATAAAAACAACCAGAAAATTAGCAATTTGACACCCGACCAAAGGTATTTCCTTGCCTATGGATATGCTTGGATGGTAAATATTAAAGATGAGGCGTTGGCAACACAAATCATGACGGATGTTCATGCTCCAGCGCAGTTCCGAATTAATGGACCTTTGAGTAATATGCCTGAATTTTACAAAGCTTTTAATGTAAAAGCAGGAAATAAAATGTTTCAACCTGACTTACTTCGTGTGGTTATTTGGTAGATTTTACAACTAATTATACAAAAGATCGTTCCTTTGAGTGGTCTTTTTTTGTTTGTATTTTCAGATTCCATAACACGAATATTATGTATATTTGCAACACAAAATTCAATTAGAACGTGAGTCAAATCAACAAATTAAAAATTCTGAATGATCCAATTTATGGATTTATAACTATTCCAAATCCTTTTATTTATGACATAGTTCAGCATCCATATTTTCAACGTTTGAGAAGAATTTCTCAAATGGGATTATCATATTTAGTTTACCCTGGTGCACACCACACCAGATTTCATCATGCTTTGGGTTGTATGCACATTATGCAAAAAGCCATTGAAGTATTACGATTCAAGGGTATTTTGATTTCTAATGAAGAAGAAAATGCGTTGCTAATTGCGATATTATTACACGATATTGGTCATGGTCCTTTTTCTCACGCTATGGAGCATAGCATTGTAGAAGACGTGAATCACGAAAGCATTTCGTTGTTGTTTATGAATAAATTAAATGAAGAATTTAATGGTAAATTAAGTTTAGCAATTCAAATTTTTAAAGGCAATTATCACCGAAAATTTATGCTGCAATTAATTTCGAGTCAATTGGATATGGACAGAATGGATTATCTGAAACGAGATAGTTTTTATTCGGGTGTGGCAGAAGGAAATATTAGTTCTGATAGATTAATACAAATGATGACTGTTGTTGACGACCGATTGGTAATAGAAGAAAAAGGTATTTATTCTGTAGAAAAGTTTCTATTGGCGCGCCGATTAATGTATTGGCAAGTATATTTTCATAAAACGAGTTTAGTAGCAGAAATAATTTTAACGAAAGTCCTAAAACGAGCTAAAGAATTAACTCAAAAAGGAATAGTTTTACCTTGTAGCGAACCGTTATTGTTTTTTATGCAAAACAAGGTAGAATTAGCAACATTTAATAGTGATACATTATATAAATTTGCACAATTAGATGATTTTGATATTGTTAGCGCCTTAAAATCATGGTTAAATAATGACGATTTTATCTTGAGTTCTTTAAGTAAAATGATTATAAACAGAGATTTATTAAAAATAAAACTCAACAACGAGAAATTTTCAAAAGAAGTTTTGGATGTGTCAATTGCTGCTTTTTCAAAAGAAAATAACATTTCAATTCAAGAGGCAAATTACTTTGTCTTTAAAGGAAAAATTAAAAATCAAGCCTATAGTATAGAAGCCGAACCTATTAGGATTTTGAAGAAAAACATGACGGTAGAAGATGTTGTTGAAGTATCTGACCAGTTGAATTTAAAGTCATTATCTAAACAAGTAACAAAATATTACATCTGTTTTCCAAAACAACTAGTAGAAAATTAACATTTAAAATCAATTTTTTATATTTTTGTCAAGATGAAATTTACAGCAGAACAAATAGCGGGAATATTAG
Source organism: Flavobacteriaceae bacterium (assembly GCA_009693635.1). Classification (GTDB taxonomy): domain Bacteria; phylum Bacteroidota; class Bacteroidia; order Flavobacteriales; family Flavobacteriaceae; genus Flavobacterium. The sequence continues at coordinate 15,093 of SHWW01000031.1, read as the reverse complement.
AAGGTGAAGTAGTGGGTAATCCAAACGCTGAAGTTTTCATGTTGACCAAGATTGAAGAGAGTGTTGAAGGTTCATTGACTTTTTTGTCAAACCCTAAATACAACAATTATATTTACACTACAAAAGCAACAATAACCATTGTAAATACTTCATTTTTTCCTGAAGGAATAATAGATACAACACTTATAAAAGTAGCAGATGCGTATCTTGCTTTTTCTAAATTATTAGAGTTTTATAATCATTCACAAAGCATTAAAGTTGGAATAGAACAGCCATCTGTACTTTCAGCAAACGTGAAATATGGAGATGATTTCTACTTGGGAAGTTTTGCTTATATAGGTGCAAATGTTTCGATTGGAAATGATGTAAAAATTCATCCTAATTGTTTTATTGGAGATAATGTTGTCATTGGCAATAATGTTACTATTTTTGCGGGTGTAAAAGTTTTTTCGGAAACGGAAATTGGAAATAATTGTGCCATTCATTCTGGAGCAGTTTTGGGTGCTGATGGTTTTGGTTTTGCACCAAATCCTGATGGAACATTCAGTAAAATTCCACAAATTGGAAATTTAATTATTGAAGACAATGTGAATATTGGCGCTTGTACCACAATTGATCGAGCCACAATGGGTTCAACAATAATTAAAAAAGGAGTTAAATTAGACAATCAAATTCAAATTGGTCACAATGTTGAAATTGGAGAAAATACAGTTATTGCTGCATTAACAGGAATTGCGGGTTCAACCAAAATTGGACACAATTGTATGATTGGTGGACAAGTTGGAATTGCAGGACATATTACAATTGGTAATAATGTTCGGATTCAAGGACAATCAGGTGTTAGTAGAAATATAAAAGATGGCGAGTTTTTGCAAGGAACTCCTTCGTTAGATTATAAAGAGTATTACAAATCGTATGTACATTTCAAAAATCTGCCTCAAATTGTAAAAGAAATCGAAAAATTAAAAAAGAACAGTAAATAAGCTATAAAAATGATGGTTAAACAAAATACCATAAGTAACGAAGTTTCTCTTACAGGAGTGGGTTTACACACTGGAAAAGATGTGAAAATGACTTTTAAACCTGCACCAATAAACAGTGGGTTTTCATTCGTTAGAATAGATTTAGAAGGAGAACCAATTATTGAAGCTGATGCAAATTATGTTGTAAATACGCAACGTGGAACTAATTTAGAAAAATTAGGCGTTAAAATTCAAACTCCAGAACATGTTTTGGCTGCATTGATTGGATGTAATTTGGATAATGTTATAATAGAATTAGATTCTTCGGAACTACCAATAATGGATGGTTCTTCAAAATATTTTGTTCAAGCTTTAGAAAAAGCGGGATTACTAGAACAAGATGCAATCCGAAAATATTATATTGTAAAAGAAGTAATCTCATTTGTTGATGAAACTACTGGAAGTGAAATTATTGTAATGCCTTGTGACGAATATCAAGTGACTACAATGGTAGATTTTGGAACGAAAGTTTTAGGTACTCAAAATGCAACAATGAAGAATATTTCTGAATTCAAAAAAGAAATTGCAGATTCAAGAACTTTTAGTTTTCTTCACGAATTAGAATCACTTTTAGATAACGGATTGATAAAAGGTGGCGATTTAAATAATGCAATTGTATATGTTGATAAAGAAATTTCTGAAACAACAATGGAAAATTTAAAGCTTGCTTTTGGAAAAGATCAAATTTCGGTTAAACCAAATGGAATTTTAGATAATCTTACTTTACATTATCCAAATGAAGCGGCTCGCCATAAATTATTAGATGTAATTGGTGATTTGGCTTTAATTGGAACAAGAATTAAAGGGAAGGTAATTGCTAATAAACCTGGACATTTTGTAAATACACAATTTGCTAAAAAAATGGCCAAACTTATTAAAATTGAGCAAAGAAATCATGTTCCAATATATGATTTAGACTTGGAGCCATTAATGGATATTCATAAAATTATGAGTATTTTGCCGCACAGACCTCCATTTTTATTTATCGATAGAATCATAGAAATGTCGGAAAGTCATATTGTAGGAATGAAGAATGTTACAATAAACGAAAGTTTTTTTATAGGTCATTTTCCAGGAGCTCCAGTAATGCCTGGGGTTATTATTGTTGAAGCTATGGCTCAAACAGGAGGTATTTTAGTTTTAAACACAGTGCCAGATCCTGAGAATTATTTGACTTATTTTATGAAAATAGATAATGTAAAATTCAAACATAAAGTTTTACCAGGAGATACATTGACATTTAAATGCGAATTAATAACTCCAATTAGAAGAGGAATTTGCCACATGCAAGCGCACGCATATGCAAATGGAAAATTAGTTGCTGAAGCAGAATTGATGGCTCAAATTGCAAAAAAACAATAATATTTTTGTTAATATAATTGATCGTTATTTCGGTTAATTCATTTTAACTTTAAATAGATTAAATAAAAAATATGAATCAACCATTAGCATACGTTCATCCAGGAGCAAAAATTGCCAAAAATGTAGTTATAGAGCCTTTTTCAACTATTCACAATAATGTTGTAATTGGTGATGGTACATGGATAGGCTCCAATGTCACTATTATGGAAGGAGCAAGGATTGGAAAAAATTGTAATATATTTCCTGGCGCTGTAATTTCTGCAGTTCCACAAGATTTAAAATTTGGAGGAGAAGATTCTTTGGCAATAATTGGAGATAATTGTACTATTAGAGAGTGTGTAACTATTAATAGAGGCACAATAGCTTCAGGACAAACAACACTTGGAAACAATTGTTTAGTAATGGCAACTGCTCATATTGCTCACGATTGTCATATTGGCGATAACGCAATAATTGTAAACGGAGTGGCTCTTGCGGGTCATGTAATTGTAGGTAAATATGCAATTATTGGAGGTTTGGCAGCAATTCATCAGTTCATTCATATTGGAGATCATGCAATGATTTCTGGAGGTTCTTTGGTAAGAAAAGATGTTCCGCCATTCACAAAAGCTGCAAAAGAACCCTTATCTTATGTTGGAATTAATTCTGTTGGATTAAGACGTAGAGGTTTTACCACTGAAAAAATCAGAGAAATTCAAGAAATATATCGAATTTTATACCAAAAAAATTATAATACATCGCAAGCAATTGGAATTATAGAAGCAGAAATGGAAGCAACTCCAGAACGCGATGAAATTTTAGATTTCATTAGAAATTCATCCAGAGGAGTAATGAAAGGTTATTCAGGGAATTATTAAAATCAACCTGAAAAAAATAATTAAACAAAAAAACAAAAAAAATGGCATCTACATCAGACATAAAAAACGGATTATGTATCAAATACAATAATGATATATACAAGATTATTGAGTTTTTACATGTTAAACCGGGGAAAGGACCAGCATTTGTTAGAACCAAACTAAGAAGTTTATCTAATGGAAAAGTGTTGGATAATACTTTTTCGGCAGGTCATAAAATTGAGGAGGTTCGTGTTGAAAACCACAAATTTCAATTTTTATATCCAGAAGGTAATTTATTTCATTTTATGAATGTTGAATCATTTGAGCAAATTTCATTAAATAAAAGCATTCTTGATTCACCTGATTTATTAAAAGAAGGCGAAAATGTTATGGTTAGTATTAATACAGAAACTGATTTACCACTTTCGGTTGATATGCCAGCGTCTGTTATTCTTGAAGTGACTTATGCAGAGCCAGGAATTAGAGGAAATACAGCTACAAATGCAACAAAATTAGCTACTGTTGAAACTGGGGCTAATGTAAATGTTCCTTTGTTTATTAATGAAGGTGATAAAATTAAAATTGATACCACTTCAGGTACTTACATGGAACGTGTTAAGGAGTAATAAAATTAGTCAAATTTCGTATTTATTTGATAAAGGATAAAAATGAATACAGTTTCATAAAACATTTATAAATTAGATTAAGCAAATAATGAAATTCCAAAAAACCTACTTTTTGCAAGAAATTGCAGCAATTATTGATTGCGAGTTTGTTGGAGAAGCAACTTTCCCTGTATTCGGAATGAATGAAATTCACATTGTTGAGCCAGGTGATATTGTTTTTGTTGATCATCCAAAGTATTACGATAAAGCACTTCATTCTGCTGCGACTATAGTTTTAATCAATAAAAATGTTCCCTGTCCTGAAGGAAAAGCACTTTTAATCTCAGATGATCCTTTTCGGGATTTTAATAAATTGACGAATTATTTCAAGCCTTTTCAATCAACTACAATATCAATTTCTACTTCAGCTAAAATAGGACAAGGTACTGTAATACAACCTAATACATTTATTGGAAATCATGTTGTAATTGGAAAAAATTGTTTAATTCATTCCAATGTTTCTATTTATGACCATACTATTATTGGTGATAATGTTATCATTCATGCGGGAACAATTCTTGGTGCTGATGCTTTTTATTATAAAAAAAGAGCGGAAGGTTTCGACCAATTAGTTTCTGGAGGTCGGGTTGTTATTGAAAATAATGTTGGAATTGGTGCCTTATGTACTATTGACAAAGGAGTTACAGGTGATACAACTATTGGTGAAGGCACAAAGATTGACAATCAAGTTCACGTTGGTCATGATACCGTAATAGGAAAAAAATGTTTAATTGCTTCACAAACAGGAATTGCAGGTTGTGTAATTATTGAAGATGAGGTAACGCTTTGGGGCCAAGTTGGAACTACGAGCGGCATTACAATTGGAACAAAAGCAGTAGTTTTAGGACAAACAGGTATAACAAAATCAATTGAAGGAGGTAAGATTTATTTTGGAACTCCAGTTGAAGAATCTCGCGAAAAATTAAAGCAGCTTGCCAACATAAAGAAAATCCCCGAAATGCTACTTAAATTGAAATAACTATGAGCGCAAAAAGGATTATACGTGATTTTTATAAATCGGACGCATTAATAAACCCTGAAATATTGAATACTTTTTTACATCCCGATGTTATTTTAGATTGGAATAGCAGCAAAGGTTTTATTCAAATGAAACGAGACGATTTACTGGCCTTAGCCTCTGAATTAAGTAGGTCTTACATTCGTTCAAAAGTTGCAATTTCTCATATTGTGAAAGAAGGGAATCTAATTTCTGTTCGATACTCACATTCTGTAAAAACACTTGAAAATCCCAGAGAAGCAATTTTATTGGCAAATTTTATGGTGATTTGGGAGTTGAAAGACAAGAAATTATTCCGTGGATTTCAAATGAGTCAGTTAATATAGAATTTTTATAAAAATATAAGTTTAAAATACTTTACTTTAAAGTATCAAAACCTTACTTTTGCAAAATAATTAAAAAAAATAATTTAATAAATACATCATGAGTGTTCTAGTTAATAAAGATTCCAAAATAATTGTTCAAGGATTTACAGGAAGCGAAGGAACTTTTCACGCATCGCAAATGATAGAATACGGAACAAATGTAGTTGGTGGTGTAACTCCTGGAAAAGGTGGTTCGACGCACTTAGATTGTCCAGTTTTCAATACTGTAAAGGAAGCAGTTGACCAAGTTAGAGCCGATACAACAATCATTTTTGTACCACCCGCTTTCGCTGCAGATGCAATTATGGAAGCTGCAGACGCAGGGATTAAAGTAATTATTACAATTACTGAAGGTATTCCTGTTGCTGATATGATTAAAGTAAATCAATATATTAAAGATAAAAATTGCAGACTAATAGGACCGAACTGTCCAGGTGTAATTACGCCAGGTGAAGCTAAAGTTGGTATTATGCCAGGTTTTGTTTTCAAAAAAGGAACTGTTGGAATTGTATCAAAATCAGGAACATTAACTTATGAAGCGGCTGACCAAGTTGTAAAACAAGGTTTAGGAATAACAACAGCAATCGGTATTGGTGGAGATCCAATTATTGGTACCACTACAAAAGAAGCTGTTGAATTATTAATGAATGACCCTGAAACTAAGTGTATCGTTATGATCGGTGAAATTGGAGGTCAATTAGAAGCAGATGCTGCAAAATGGATCAAATCTGATGGAAATCGTAAACCAGTTGTAGGTTTTATTGCTGGTGAAACTGCTCCAAAAGGTAGAACAATGGGTCATGCTGGTGCAATTGTTGGTGGAGCTGATGATACTGCAGAAGCTAAAAAAAGAATCATGAGAGAATGTGGAATTTTCGTTGTTGATTCTCCTGCCGAAATTGGTAAAAAAGTTAAAGAAGTTTTAGCTTAATCTCTAAAACCAAAAAATATTAAATGCCTCACGGATTTTCGTGGGGTATTTTTTTGTAAATAATTACATTAAAAAGTAAAGAATATGTATAAAGAATTAAAAAAATTCAAAGTTAAAAATCAATTTACATTTATAACTGATGACAGTTTAGAAGAAGTGTGTAATGCATCTGAATCTGGAAGTGGTGTTTTTCTTGTATATGCTGTTTATGCTGAAGAAAATGAATTAATCATGGTTGGTTCTACTGGAACTATCCAAAACGATGGTACCTTAAAAAGTAAAAATGGTGGTTTGCATGACAAAATTGTAAACGGACATCAATTTGCTAAAACTGGAAGAAAATATTCATGGCCAGCTCAAATGAAATTAGAAAATATCAATAGGTTAGAAGTGCATTGGTATGAAACTTTTAATGATAAAAATAAAGTAATTCCAACATTTATTGAAGGACAAATTTTGCAAAATTTCTTAGATGAAAATTCTAAATTACCAAGATGGAATGTTGCATTTTAAATAACATCTCTTTTATAAACTGAAAAAGCTCCTTAAATTAAGGAGCTTTTTCAGTTTATGTAGTAATTATTTTTTTAGAATTACTTTGTATGTTTTTACATTTTTATCAGAAGCTATTTTCAAAAAATAAAGGCCATTATAAATAGTGTCTGTTTCAAAATAACAAATTGTGCTTCCTTGTAAAAACTCTTTTGAAGCAACAATTCTACCTTGTTCATCAATCAAATCAGCTTTCAAGTTTTCTGAAATCATTTCACTTGATTGAATAATAATCAATTCATTTACGGGATTTGGATAAATTTTAAAATTCAGTTGATCAAAATTAAAATTGGTATTCCCCATAACTGGATTATAAGTAAGAACTGTCTCTGTAATAGGAGTAACATTAGGAGCGTTCATATTGGTAGCCGATTTAACTCCATTATAATAAGGACCAACGACGTAAGGATAAGTAGAATTATAATTTTGATCTACAGTAGTAAAATAACAATAAGTACCGTTTGGATATTGAGGTGTTTTGCAAAAACGACCATTGTGAACATCTAAATAATCCATATTTGTATTAGCTACATATTGATAATCCTCCCGATACCAACCAATAGGAAAGGAAGTATTCACTGGTGGACCATCAATAACATCCGTTCCATCTGAATAGTGTGTTCTTACTGTAATATTTCTTGCGCTATAACTTGATTTCATTCTAGTAATTCCACTATTGACATCTAATGGATTAGTATATCCATAAGGACCATAAATTGGATATCCATCATATGCAAATCCTAATAATGGGGAATGTACACTTGGATTTATAACATACAAACCATCCGATGCATAAGGAGAGCAAACATTTGAAAGTACCACTAAATCCATATTGAAAGCACTCGGATTTTGATGATGATGATAGCGACTTTGCACATCTGGATGTCCTTTTGAACAGTCAAAACCTAATCGTTCCGCCAAAACGCCATTTCTATTCCAAATTCCATCACCACCATTTGGAGTAGGAACATCAGTAGTTGTTGAATTTCTATATGAATGACCGTCTCCATAACTATATAGCGCAACACCATTAATAAAGACTCCTATGTTTGCAGCACCTGTAGCTTGAGATGGTACATTTCCTAAAGTACTTACAACTGGGTTTAATGGAAATTTAAATAATGCGTTTTGTACCGCTGCTACTGGTCTAGGGTTATTGTAAAACGGACCAGTTACAAACGAGGGAATTCCTTGTGTACTTATGTAAGCCGAAGTATTTGAATATTGTACCATTTGAACATTAGCAGGAATTGAAGAATCTATCAAAATAGTTGAACTTCCTGATAAATAATGTCTTCCTGTTATCCCAGTATTATTAATTAACCATGAGGTTATTATAGGATTTGTCTGCGAAAAAGAACTTATCACCAACAAATTAAATATAATAAAAGAGAATTTATTTTTCATAAATTATTTATCAATGATTACTTTAAAAGTCTTCGATTCTTTATGATTTGAAATTCTTAAAAAATACAATCCGTTATATACGGTATCGGTTTCAATAATACTCAACGTACTTCCCTGAAGAATTTCACTTGTTTTAACCACTTTACCCAATTCATCTATTAATTCTACTTTCAAATTATTTTCAGCCATTTGCAATTGAATTGCGATGAAATCTTTTGCGGGATTTGGAGCAATAATAATTTTGTCATTAAAATTAAAAATATCATTTGCCAAGTATATGGTGGTGCCGGAGGCGGGCAAAGAGGTTACTGTTGTGGTAAGTACATTTCCATAAAAATTTGGGCCTACAACATAGGGATATGCTGAATTATGATTGGCATAAACAGTTGTGAAATAACAATAAATTCCGTTAGGATATAATGAAATGGGATATTCAGGAGTATTACAAATCCTACCATTATTTGCGTCTAAATATGTGGCGTCACCAGGATGTGAAACATATTCATAATCTTCTCTAAAATACCCGTTAAATAATGTTTGTGTTCCAACCACTTGATTTATAGCTGGACCATTGGTTCTGGTAGTGTTGGTGCGTAATTGATAACTGGATTTTATTCTAGTAATTGTTCCAGTTCCGTTCGTATTTGCATAAGCATAAGCACCATAAATTGGAAACCCATCGTATGCAAATCCCAATAATGGAGAATGTTGCGATGAATTAATTACATATAAACCATCTGCAGGATATGTCGCGCAAATTGTTGATAAGACATTTAAGTCTAAATTAAAGGCGCTTGGATTTTGATGGTGATGATAGTTTCCCATTGCAGGGTGTGCTTTTGCACAATCAAAACCTGCACGTTCAGCAGGAATTGCATCTCTATTCCAGGCCTGAGTAGTACCAGGGCCACCAGCACAAGGGGAATATCCAGGGCCGCCACAAAGTGAATTGGTAGAAGTGCTCCAAGCAACTCCATCGCGATAATCAAATAAAGCCACCCCATTTATAAAAACGCCAATATTACCTCCAGTTGTTGCCGTTGGAGTCCCCGTATTTTGAGTAGGAGTTAATGGGAATTTAAATATTTTATTTTGAGCAGTTGCTAAAGATGGATTTCCATCTTGAAATGGACCTGTTATATAAGCAGGAATTCCAGTAGCAGCAACATATACATTGGTCATGTTATAATTCACGGATTGAACATTGGCTAAAGCTGCGTCAACAATAGGGGTAGAATTACCAGAAACATAATGTCTACCAGAAATTCCTGTCGTATTTTGCAACCATTTAGTTATTATTGGATTGGTTTGTGAAAATACTGAACATCCTAATAATAGCGTTCCTAAAAGAGTAATTTTTTGTTTCATAATTTGGGTTATATAAGTTTATTTCATTTTGTATTTTGTTACTCTATAAAAAATCTTGCATCCAAACGATTCTGATTTGGAAACTTTTACATTATTTTCTCCTTTCAATTGATCTGTAGCATTTAGTATTTATTTTTAATGATATAGACGATTTAAAACTTGATTTCTTGCACAAAAAACTGTTTATTCTCTTTGAAATGAAAACCGTTTGTCAAAAAGAAAACCATTATCTGTTAAAGTGTGTAAAAAAGCAACTAAATCGACCCTTTCATTATCCGATAACCGCATTGGTTTTTGAAATTGTTTTGGTAAATTCGTATCGTTTTCAAGCGAATTATAATGCTTAACCACTTCAGTCAATTTTTTGAAACGACCATCGTGCATGTAAGGAAACGTAAATTGAATATTTCGGAGCGTTGGGACTTTGAACAACGTATAATCTTCTAGATTTCCTGTAATTTTTTTTCTTCCAATGTCGTTTAAAGTGGTATCTAACACCAATCCGTTTCGTTCGAATTTTTCACTTGTAAATAGAGGTTCGTTATGACAAGAAGCGCAGTTAGTTTTGAATAATTTGTACCCTTTTTGTTCCTGATCTGTAAAAAAAGCTTCTTTTTGCATCACTTTATCATACTTAGAATTGGAGGAAATCAGCAGCAATTGAAATTGAGATAATGCTTTTAAAATCCTTTGTCCAGTAATTTCCGAATCGCCAAATGCCTTTTCAAATAATAGGGGGTAAGTTTCCGTTTTCTGGAGTTTTAAAACTACATTCGCTACTGTTTCATCCATTTCAAAGGGACTCGTAATTGGGTTTAAAGCTTGCACATCTAAATGATTGACACCGCCATCCCACATAAAACTTTTTGACCAAGCTAAATTCATTAAGGTCATCGAATTTCGAGTTCCAATTTTACCCTCAATTCCATGGCTCAACTCGTGATCTACATGAGTAAATCCAGTAGCTTGCAAATGACAGCTGTTACAAGAAATCGTGTTGTCGCGAGATAAAATTGGGTCATAAAATAATTGTCTTCCTAATTGAAATCCTTCTTCTGTCAATGGATTTTTCGAAAAATCATAATGTGGTTTTGGCCAACCTTTAGGAATTTCTAAATAGAGTGGAGTAGGCTTTAATAAAGTGAATGCCATTGAAAGCATTACAGTACTTCCTATGACTAAAAGATATTTAAAATGGCTTTTCATTTTAGTTTTCGGTACTAGTTACACTAAACATTTGAATCGTTTTATCGGCAAGTTCCATCGCTTTTGAACCAGGAATCATAATGCTATTATTTTCTGATAGATTGATATATTTGAATAATTCGGCAAGATCAACACCAATTTCTAAATTGGAATTTATGGGTTTTAATTCGATGGTTCTAATGGCATAATTAGGTTTCATATAACCGCCAATATGAAATTGAAAAGCATTTTTTCGAGTTTTGCAACTCGTACTTTTCCCTTCTATTTTCATATTAATAAAACCACTTTGCCACGCCCAATACATACCTTTTGTTGCATCTAAATCGCCTGACATTGCTCCAGAAACACTAGCTAAACTATCAATTCCAATAGAGAATGTTACTTTTGATATGGATTTATCTGATGTTTTTGCTATTGGAATCTGAAAAGAACTTGGATTTTCAATATCAATTAAATGATAGCTTTTGGGTTCTGAAAAAGTAGTTTCGTCAGAAAAATGAAGTTGGACGTTAGATATATAAAATCGGAAAGTTTCAATTTCAAGCGTGTCTTTGGATTCAGAAATATATTTTTTGTTGCGTTCAAAAGATTCATTTCTAAAATTCAAATTTAGGCGCAAAAACAAACTATCTTTTTTTTCTTGAGCTAAACCCAATTGAAAAAAAAGAAAGCTTAATAATCCTATTATTCCTTTACTGCCCATCATAAGGTCTTGGTGGAGGAGGTGTGCGGTTTTCGTCCCTAGGATGTCTTGGATGGTTTTCATCTTGGCGCGGAGGTGGTGGGCGGTTATCGTCCCAATGCGGTGGAGATGGTGGTCGATTTTCATCTCTTGGAGGCGATGGCGGATAATTCGTGTCATTGGCTTGTCGTGCTTGATTTTCTTTTCTTGGCGGTCTTGGAAAATCTTCATTTTTTTGCGGTTTTTCTCTAGGCGGGTGAGGCTTACTATTTTGATTGGAAAACATTTTTACTAATTCTTGTGTCAAAGCATTGAAATCCTGTAATTGCTTGGGATTGCAAATATTTTTTATGTCTTGGAAATGTTTGAAATGCAATTGCTCAATCTGTTTTTGATTGACTAAAAATAAAGTGATTATACTGTCTTTTATAGCAGAATTTACAACTTGTAATTTCAATTGAGAATACAATTCCGATTTAAGTTTTCTATTTATCGCATCTAAAGAATCTATTTTGTCTTTATAAATAGGAATTATTGATTCGTATTTTTCATTTTGATTGGCATCAAAATGCAATTTTTCAGAGATGAATTCCTTCGGTCTTCTGTGATTTACTTCTGGATTTCTATTTGGTCTTGAAAAAAATAGAAAACATATAATTCCCACATTGAGCAGCAAAAGCCCAATTACAGAATACGTTAATAGTTTTATTTTATCCATTTATGCTTAGTATAATTGGTTGCTATTGGAAACTGACATTTCAATAGGTTCTTTAGCATTAGTAGGTTTTGTAGAATTTGACAAAAGCATTTTAATGTTTAAAGATACTAAGATACTAAAAGAAGCGGCTACAATCCAAATCCATTTATTTGAAACGATATTTTGATTGTTAATTCTGTTTTGAATTTTTGAAAACAGATGTGCATCGGGTGTCACTTTTGTGATGCCGGTGGTGCTGTAAAGAATGTCATTAATCCAGTTATTCGATTCCATAATTATATAGACGTTAAAATTTATTTCTTCTTGCGGTATTCTTCAAATTTATTTGATAATTTTTCTTTTAGAATGACTTTAGCTCTAAAAACTAAGGATTCTACTGACGAAATGCTTAATTCCATTATTATTGCAATTTCAGGATTACTCAAACCATCCACTTTTGAGAGAAGAAAGACCGTTTTTTGATTACCTACTAATTCATTAATTATTTCAAATAATAAGGCTGCTTTTTCTTTGTTTTCCAATAAAATTCCGGGATGTTCGAAATTGGAAATATTTAGGAGTTCTAGTTCATTTTGACTCTTTTTTCCAAATATAAAAAAGCGTTTTTGACTGTTTTTATGTTTAATAAAATCCAAGCATTTGTTGATTGTTATGCGATAAATCCAAGTTTTTAAAGTTGATTTTTCTTGAAATTTGTGCAAGGAAGTATGCAATTGCATAAAAACATCTTGTGTAATTTCTTCAGCATCTTCAGTATTTTGCAAATAATTGAGCGCAACATTATAAACCAGTACGCTGTACTCATTATATAAGGTTGTGAAATCACTTTTGTTAGTTGCCATTGTGCAATACTATGAATTTTTCTTGTTTAATAAATGTTAACTTCATAATTTTAAGAATGTATTTTTTTTAAAAAGAGAATTATCCTATATTTGAAGGACGTAAATTAGCCCTGATGGAAGGGAAAATCCCACGCTTTTTAGCGTGGATTGGAATGACAGCAGGAAATAGCTCCAAAAAATTATAAAAATAAAATTCGGATATGAAATTATTACAAGGAAAAACAGCCATTATCACGGGTGGAAGTCGAGGAATTGGGAAAGGAATCGCTGAAGTTTTCGCAAAAAACGGTGCAAATGTTGCATTTACATATAGTTCATCGGTGGAATCGGCTTTGGCATTGGAAAAAGAATTGAATGCTTTGGGTGTGAAAGCCAAAGGGTATCAATCGGACGCTTCGAATTTTAATGAAGCTCAGACTTTTGTAGATGCGGTTTTAGAAGATTTTGGCACGGTTGATATTCTTATAAATAACGCAGGAATTACGAAAGATAATCTTTTGATGCGGATGTCTGAAGAGGATTTTGATAAGGTAATTGACGTGAATTTGAAGTCGGTTTTCAATATGACAAAAGCGATTCAGAAAACATTTTTGAAGCAACGTTCGGGTTCAATTATCAATATGAGTAGCGTTGTAGGTGTGAAAGGAAATGCGGGACAAACGAATTATGCTGCTTCAAAAGCAGGAGTTATTGGGTTTTCAAAATCGGTAGCATTAGAGTTAGGTTCACGAAATATTCGTTGTAATGTGATTGCTCCAGGATTTATAGAAACCGAAATGACAGCAAAATTAAACGAGGATGTAGTGAAAGGTTGGAGAGATGGAATTCCTTTGAAACGTGGCGGAACTACTGATGATGTTGCCAACGCTTGTTTATTTTTCGCATCCGATATGAGTGCGTATGTGACGGGTCAAGTGATGAATGTTTGTGGCGGAATGCTTACTTAAAAAATTATTTTAAATTTTAAATGTTGAATTTAAAATTTATAATTCATCATTTAAAACAATTTTCACAATGACCACAAACACGATTCTATTACTATTGATTTCACTTTTAATAGCGGTTGGTTTGTCCTATTATCAATATTTTTATAAAGCTAAAATCAAGTCGAAAGTGCATTTGATTTTGGCTTTTTTGCGGTTTTTTACGGTTTTTAGCGTTTTATTATTGTTGATAAATCCCATTTTATCCCGTAAAACCTTTGAAATTGTGAGAACACCTTTGGCAATTGCTGTTGATAATTCCAATTCGATTGTAGATTTAAAAGCCGATGCAACTTCAATAGAAGTGTATAAAAAAATCGTTTCAAATACCGAAATTAAAGAGAAATTTGATGTCCAATCGTATCGTTTTGATAGTGATTTTCAAAGTTCGGAAACTTTTGATTTTAAAGGAAAACAAACCAATATTGATGAAGTTGCGAAAAGTCTTAAAAGCATCAATAGAAACGTTACGTTTCCAACGGTTTTAATTTCTGATGGGAATCAAACTTCAGGGAATGATTTCGTCTATAGTTTTGATGTAAATAACAAAGTGTTCCCAATTATTGTGGGTGATACAACCACTTATTTAGATTTAAAAGTAAGCCAATTGAACGTAAATAAATATGCGTTTCACAAAAATAAATTTCCCGTTGAAGTCTTTTTAAACTATTCAGGAACGAAAAGTATTTCTGCAAATTTCAGTATTTCGCAAGGTAATTCAATTTTAAATAGGCAAACTGTTTCTTTTTCATCTTCAAAAAAATCAGCTATTGTTTCTGTTTTGCTTCCAGCAGAAAAAATTGGTTTACAAGTTTTTAAAGCATCAATTACTTTAAAAGAAAAAGAGAAAAATTCGTACAACAATACTAAGAATTTTGCGGTAGAAATCATTGATCAGAAAACAGAAATCGCGATTGTTTCTTCGCTTAATCATCCTGATATTGGTGCTTTGAAACGTTCCATTGAAACCAATGTACAACGAAAAGTAACTATTGTTAAACCTAATGAAATAAAAGATTTTCAAAAATATAATATTCTAATTCTGTACCAACCAACAGCCGATTTTAAATCCTTTTTCGAAGCCAATAAAACTGCGGAAATTAATACGTTTATTATTACAGGCACCAAAACAG
>SHWW01000030.1 GCA_009693635.1 Flavobacteriaceae bacterium | reverse complement strand
TGATACAAAAACTAGAAAAGAAAAAGTTTCTAGAAAAAAACCTCAATTCATTTAGTTGAATTGTAGGCTTTTCTTTTAAAATAAAATTAATTTCTGAATTTTGTAACTTTTCTATAACTCCCTACGTATAACTATCTCAATACCTAAAAGGGATAGAAATTATGAGACAACTAAAAATTACCAAGCAGGTAACCAACCGTGAAACGGCATCGTTAGACAAATATTTACAAGAAATTGGAAAAGTAGATTTGATTACTGCCGATGAAGAGGTAGAATTGGCTCAGAAAATTAAAGCCGGAGATCAAGCTGCACTTGAAAAATTGACAAAAGCCAATTTACGTTTCGTTGTTTCTGTTGCAAAACAATACCAAAATCAAGGACTTACACTTCCCGATTTAATTAACGAAGGAAATTTAGGTCTTATAAAAGCAGCACAACGTTTTGATGAAACTCGTGGTTTCAAATTCATTTCGTACGCCGTTTGGTGGATTCGACAATCGATTTTGCAAGCTTTGGCGGAACAATCTCGTATCGTTCGTTTGCCTTTAAATAAAATTGGTTCTATCAATAAAATCAATAAAATGTACGCTTTGTTAGAGCAATCTAATGAAAGACCTCCTACAGCCGAAGAAATTGCTAAGGAATTAGACATGACGGTAAACGACGTAAAAGAGTCCATGAAAAACTCTGGACGCCACTTGTCAATGGATGCGCCACTTGTAGAAGGTGAAGATTCTAACCTTTACGACGTTTTGCGTTCAGGCGAATCCCCAAATCCAGATCGTGAATTAATTCAAGAATCTTTACGCACAGAAATCGAGCGATCTCTGGAAACATTAACTCCAAGAGAAGCCGACGTCGTTCGTTTGTATTTCGGACTTGGCGACCAACACCCAATGACTTTAGAAGAAATTGGCGAAACTTTCGACCTAACTCGGGAGCGTGTTCGTCAAATTAAAGAAAAAGCAATCCGCAGATTAAAACATACTTCAAGAAGCAAAATCTTGAAAACATATTTAGGATAAACTCGTCATAAAGTCGAAAGTCTTAAAGTCTTAATATCAAAACTCTGGAATTATTTTCGGAGTTTTTTTTTGGCGTGCCCTCGTTTTGAACGTTTTGAGGTGCGAGGAAATTTGTCGTAAACTCGGTCAGGCTATTCGTTGCAATCTTTGTTGCCAAAAGAATGGCAACAAAGGATTTCCACTACTAACCTTCACGCGGACGCCGAGAAATCCTAACAATAATCCCGAATTATTCCCGAAATATCAGTACCAATAACCAATGTAATTTCGCCAATTGCATTAAAATAACTATTTTTGCACAAACAACACTACTGAAATGAAAAATACAATTATTGCCCCATCCGTACTTGCTGCCGATTTCGCCAACCTACAGCGCGACATCGAAATGATAAATAACAGTCAAGCCGATTGGTTTCACATCGACATTATGGACGGCGTATTTGTTCCTAACATTTCCTTCGGAATGCCCGTTTTAGAAGCCATTACCAAACACGCAAAAAAAACAATCGACGTGCATTTGATGATTGTAGATCCAAACCGATATATAAAAACATTTAAAGATTTAGGCGCCGATATTCTTACTGTTCATTATGAAGCGTGTACCCATTTACACAGAACGCTACAAGCCATTAAAGCCGAAGGAATGAAAGCAGGTGTTGCACTAAATCCCCACACCAATATTGATTTATTAGAAGATGTAATCAACGATATTGATATGGTTTGCTTAATGAGCGTGAATCCCGGTTTTGGCGGGCAATCCTTCATTGAAAATACCTATGCAAAAATCGAAAAATTAAAAGCATTAATTAACCGAAAAGGCGCTTCAACTATAATAGAAATTGATGGTGGAGTAACCAATAAAAATGCGGTTCAACTAGTTCAAGCTGGTGCCGATGTTTTGGTAGCTGGAAACTATGTTTTCAAAGCAGAAAACCCAACACAAACCATTGCCGATTTGAAGAAATTAACGGCGATTTAAAAACAAAAGTAATATGCTTAAAAAAGTCCAAGATTGCTCTTGGACTTTTTTTTGTGACCGCGGCAGGGTTCGAACCTGCAACCTTCAGAGCCGAAATCTGAAATTCTATCCAGTTGAACTACGCAGCCATTATTTTTGATTGTTAGATATAACTATATCAATAATTTCTTAACTATTGTAGAAATGGTTTTTCCTTCAGCAGTTCCTCCTAATTGTGAAGCGGCTAACCCCATAACTTTTCCCATTGATGCAATTCCTGAAGCGCCAGTTTCGGCAATGATTTTTGCAATTATAGCTTCTACTTCTGCTTCACTTAATTGTGCAGGTAAGAATTTTTCAATTACAGCAATTTGTGCTAATTCTGGTTCTGCAAGGTCCAAACGGTTTTGTTCCGTGAAGATTTTCGCACTGTCTTTTCTAGTTTTTACCAATTTTTGCAACAATTTGATTTCGTCTTCTTCAGAGATTTCTTCCTTGCTTCCTGTTGCCGTTTGTCCTAACAAAATTTCTGATTTTATTGCGCGAAGGGCTTCCAACGCAATCTTGTCTTTTGCTCTCATTGCGGTTTTAATATCGTCCATTAATCTTGCTGATAAACTCATATCTTATATTGTTAATTTGGTTAATCGTTTATTTGTTTAATCATTTATTGAATCGTTATTATGAAAACGATTCTGTTTTGCCCTAGATGGAAGTGGAAAGCTTTTTGAGAGAAAATGGATTTTTTCTTGAGCTTAAAAAGCGACTTTAGAAGCTCTTTTAAGGCCGATGAAAAAGCATTTTCGAGAAAAAACTTGAAGCGAACAGCTGGATTATGGCCCTGCAAATTTATAGAATTTTAATTGAATTAACAACTGAATTTAATCCTGTTACTATAAAAAGAAATCGGAAGATTTGAAGCAAAAAATAACCCGAAAATCAATTTGACTTTCGGGATAAATTACTAATAATTTGTTGTTGTTTAATCTACGTTGTCGTGCAAAAATGAGTTATTGGACCTCAATTGACTGTCATTATTGCTGTCGGTTCCCAATGAAATTCGAGAATTTATATTGCTATTTAAAGGGTTTGAAAGGTCAACACCCGATCTTTTGTATGCCGGCTCTTTTTCATATTCCTCCACTCTTGATGGATTATTGTGAAATTTATAGTTGAAATCTTTCAATTTTCTCCTTCTTTCATCAGCAATAATCTTAGATGATTCTTCGATTGACATTTCTATTGGGGAAATTTCATCTGAAAAAGCATTATTATTAGTGCTGAAATCAACTTGTTTTACTGTGATGTTCAATTCCTCAGCAATTGGCTCTTCGATTTCCGCAGAAGCAGGTTTTGAATTTGATAATTCTTTTTCAATATCCATATATTCCTCAAGAGAATATTTGATTACACCACTTTCGTTCAATTCGGTCATTGGAACGAACTGCACTGGCTCATTTACTTGAATATTTTTAGTTTCATCTGTTAAATGAAAAAGGAAGTGATCTTCTTTTTGCTCTTCTTTTTTGGTAATTGGCAAATCAAATGAAAAGGTAATTTGCTCTTCTTCGACAGCAATTGGTTCTTGCACCACTTCAATTTCTCTCACTTCTGGGGCAGAAAAATAATATTCCGCATCCAATTGTGGCGCTACAATTTCGAAAGTTACGTCAATGTTTTTTATGAATTCTGATGTTGGCACCAAGTCCATTTCGAACGTTGGGATTTCAAATACTGGAGCTTCAAAAACTTCCATTGTAGCTTCCGCAACAACATCAATTTCTAATTTATCTTCTAATAATTCAAAGATGATTTTTTCTTCTGTTTGAGGAATCTCATCCTCAAATGTCAAAAAATCGAATCCTGGAATTGCCTTATTATTGGATAAATCTTGTACTAATTTTTGTTCGCCACCCAAAGTATGAATAATTTTTTTAGGTTCAGTATTTACGATTTCGTTTTGTTGTTCTACATTGAAACCTGTAGCAATTATGGTCACTGCAACAGCATCCCCAAGAGAATCATCTTCTCCAACACCCATTATAATATTGGCATTGTGACCTGCTTCCGCTTGAATATGATCATTAATTTCTCCTATTTCGTCAATTGTGATTTCTTTAGTTCCAGAAACGATAAGCAACAATACGTTTTTGGCACCTGTAATTTTATTATCATTTAATAATGGAGAATCGAGTGCAGAAATAATTGCTTCTTTGGCTCGATTTTCAGCACTTGCCGTAGCCGAACCCATAATGGCAGTTCCACTGTTTGACAAAACGGTTTTTGCATCTTTTAAATCGATATTTTGAGTATAGTGATGCGTAATTACTTCAGCAATTCCTCTTGAGGCAGTTGCTAAAACTTCGTCCGCTTTAGAAAAACCAGCTTTGAATCCTAAATTTCCATATACTTCTCTCAATTTATTATTATTTATAACAATCAAAGAGTCGACTTGTTTTCTTAATTTTTCAACACCTAATAAGGCTTGTTCTTGACGTACTTTTCCTTCAAATTGAAAAGGAATAGTTACTATTCCAACAGTTAAAATATCTCTTTCTCTGGCCAATTGAGCAATAACAGGAGCCGCACCAGTTCCAGTTCCACCTCCCATTCCTGCGGTAATAAAAACCATTTTGGTATTACTATCCAACATTTTTTCGATGTCGGCAATGCTTTCAATTGCTGATTGTTGACCTACTTCCGGATTGGCCCCTGCACCAAGTCCTTCGGTTAAATTAACACCCAATTGAATTTTGTTCGGAACCGAACTGTTTTCTAGGGCTTGCGAATCAGTGTTACAAACTATGAAATCAACGCCTTTAATACCTTGTTTAAACATATGGTTAATTGCATTACTTCCGCCTCCACCAACGCCTATTACCTTAATTACATTTGATTGGTTCTTTGGTAAATCAAATGAAATGCTTCCAAAATCTGAGTTGCTTGTCATAATATTGGTTTTTTATTCTTAATTAATTATTCTATTTTTTTAACTTCTTTCGGCACTAAGCAAAAAGAGAATTTTGTATTACTTTAATTTAAAACTACTCTGCGTTGTCTAAAAAATCTTTGATCTTATCAACATATTTATCAAAAAATGACTTTCTTATTTTTGTTTCTGTTGATTCCCCCACTGGGATTTTCAATTGTTCTTCTTCTTGCTCGGACTCTTCAATTTCCTGAATTTGTTTAACTGGTGCTCTATAAACATTTACTTTTTCTGGTGCCGAAAAACTAATTCTAACAGCGCTTTGCGTATTATTTTCAATAGAGTTCATTACCAATCCAACTGCTGTTGCATATAAAGGACTTGAAATTTCTTCATCGGAATCACCTGCTAAATGCTCATTTGGATATCCAATTCTTGTATCCATTCCAGTGATATATTCTACTAATTGTTTGATGTGGTTCAATTGTGCACCTCCTCCAGTTAATACAATACCTGCAATCAATTTACGTCTAGGATCTTCGTGACCATAAGCTTTAATTTCTACAAATACTTGCTCAATAATTTCAACAACTCGAGCGTGGATTATTTTAGACAAATTTTTTAATGAAATTTCTTTTGGTTCTCTGCCTCTCAAACCTGGAATAGAAACAATTTCGTTGTCTTTATTTTCACCTGGCCAAGCCGATCCAAATTTCACTTTCAACAATTCCGCTTGCTTTTCAATGATAGAACATCCTTCTTTGATATCGTCTGTAATCACATTACCTCCAAAAGGAATAACTGCCGTGTGGCGAATAATGCCGTCTTTGAAAATTGCCAAATCTGTCGTTCCTCCTCCAATATCTATCAATGCAACACCTGCTTCTTTTTCTTCTTGACTTAAAACCGCATCTGCCGAAGCTAATGGTTCCAGTGTTAATCCTGATAATTCAATACCTGAACTTTGTATACATCTTCCCACATTTCTGATTGATGATGCTTGTCCAACTACCACATGAAAACTTGACTCTAATCTTCCACCACACATTCCTATAGGTTCTTTTATTTCCGATTGCCCATCGATTTTGAATTCTTGTGGCAAAACATGAATAATTTCTTCTCCCGGAAGCATGGCTAATTTGTGAACTTGATTGATTAATAAATCAATGTCTTTATCCCCAATAACTTCTTCTGCATTATTTCTACTGATGTAATCGCTGTGCTGAATGCTACGAATATGTTGTCCCGCAATTCCTACAACTACATCTTTTATTTTATACCCTGAATTAGTTTCTGCTTCTTGAACCGCTTGTTGGATAGACTGAATTGTTTGAGTGATGTTATCAACCACGCCTCTTTTCACACCTAAGCTTTTGGATTTTCCAATTCCAAGAATCTCAAGTTTTCCGTATTCGTTTTTTCTACCAATCATTGCAACAATTTTCGTTGTCCCAATGTCTAATCCTACTGCAATGTTCTCTTTTTCCATAAACAATTATTTTGTGCAAACCACTTGCTGCGTATACCTCAGATTTATTTTTTTATATTTCACTAACGAACTATCTGCTTCTGCTTTTTGAAAAAATGCCTTATAATTTTTGAATTTAGCTTCCACATTTATAGCTCTTCCAAAATCAATCTTGTAATTATAATTTCTGTTAGACATAATTATCGCCCCAGTTGGCAAAATTTCTATTCCAATTATGTTTTTTTTCAAAAAAGCATCGTCATAAATAAATCGAAATAATTTATTTAAACCCTTGCTATTTTTATCATTTATTTCCCCCAAAACTAAAGGAACTCTTGCTGTTAAATTTTCCGATAACGGCATTTTATTTCCCTGATAATCAAAATAAAAGGATTTGTTTTCGTCAAAAACCCTTACTATTGGTGACTTCTGTTTTACAAATGCTTTAAGCACTCCATCGATACTTATAAACACTTCCGATTTTTCAATCATGTTATAATGGTCGAGGGAATTTTCCAATTTGTTCAAATCTACCGTAACTTTTTGGAGTTTTTGCACACTCTTATTTTTTTCTATTAACAATTTATTAACCGTTTCGTGAGTGATAAAAAGTTCGTCATTTCCGACAAAAATCACCTCCGATTTTACGATTTTTCGCGCTGAATTTCGTTTCGCCGAGAAAGAAAATAGAAAAATAACCGCAACGATCATCAAAATTAATCTTGCGTTAATCCAAATATTTTTTCTTGTCTCTTTTCCCATTTTGTTATTTAAGAATTCAAGCAATCTTGACTCAAATTTTTGTTAATTATTATTTTGTAATGCTTGCTTAATTGATGGCACTAATTCACCAATATCTCCAGCTCCAATAGTAACGATAATTTTTGCTTCACTTTTCAAAATTTTAGATATCAAATCCGATTTTGAAACCACTTTTTTATCATTATTGGTCATTTTATCTAAAAGCCAATTCGATGTAATTCCCTCAATGGGTAATTCTCTAGCAGGATAAATATCTAACAATAGCACTTCATCAAATTTGGATAGGCTTTTTGCAAATCCTTCTCCAAAATCTTTAGTTCTACTAAAAAGATGTGGCTGAAAAATGGCCAATACTTTTTGGTTTGGATACAATTCAAAAACAGCTTGAAAAACAGCATCAATTTCTGTTGGATGGTGCGCATAATCATCAATATATACTAAATTACTTTCTTTTATTTGATATGAAAATCTTCTCTTAATTCCTTTGAACGATTTTAGTGCTTTTGCAATTGCATCATTAGATGTTCCGAACGTTTTTGCCATCGCTAATGCCATCAATGCATTTGTTAAATTGTGTTTTCCAGGCAATCTAAATTGTAAATTTGTTATGATTTCCGTTGGCGTTCGCACATCAAAAACATAATTTCCATTTTCAATTCTCACGTTGAAAGCCCTGAAATTCGCCTCTTTATTTACGGCAACTGTAACTCCTTTTAAAGGTAAGTTTTTAGTAATGAAAAGTTGGCTTTTATCAGAAACTTTATCAGCAAATTCTACAAATGAAGCTTCTATTGCGGCGCTATCTCCATAAATATCCAAATGATCGGCATCCATAGAGGTAATGCAGGCAATATTGGGATACAAATACAAGAAAGAACGGTCAAATTCGTCGGCTTCAACAACGGTTATCGTTTTTCCATTTCCTATTAAATTAGAATTATAATTCTCTACAATTCCACCTAAGAACGAAGTTACATCGGCACCACTTTCATACAAAATGTGTCCTAAAATACTTGATGTTGTTGTTTTTCCGTGCGTTCCTGCAACTGCAAAACAAAACGTATCTTTTGTAATAATTCCTAAAACTTCAGCTCTTTTTTTAACATTGAAATCTCTTTCTAAAAAATAATTCCATTCTGAATGCGCAATTGGAACAGCTGGCGTAATAATTACCAACGTATTTTCAATTAAATAATCTGTTGGAATACGATTTATATTGTCTTCAAAATGAATGTCGATACCAATTGATGCTAATTCTTTTGTGAGTTCGGTTTCCGTTTTATCATACCCAGATACATTTTTACCGATGGTTTTGAAATAGCGCGCCAAAGCACTCATCCCGATTCCTCCGATTCCTATGAAATAGAAGTTTTGTATTTGGTTCAAATTCATTTAAATATGTCTTAATGTTTAAAAGTCTTTATATCCAAGACGTTCTGACTATTATTTATTTTATCAATGTCACAATTTCATCTACAATATCACTTGTAGCGTGAATTTTTGCTAATTTTTTTATATTTTCTGATAGTTGCTTTTGCAAATTTTCATTGGCTACTAAATCGCTAAAAACCGTATTGAATTTTTCATCTAATTCACTTTCTTTAATCAATAATGCCCCATTTCTAACTACAATAGATTTAGCATTTTTGGTTTGATGGTCTTCGGCAACATTTGGCGATGGAATGAATAGTACTGGTTTGCCCACAATACTCAACTCCGAAACCGATGAGGCACCAGCTCGAGAAATCACGAAATCTGCGGCAGCATAAACCAAATCCATACGGTCAATAAAAGCAAAAACCTGAACATTTTTGGAATCATATTTTTTATATTCCTCCCAATAAAACTTACCACATTGCCAGATTATCTGAACATTTAAGGAATCGAAAAGCGGTAATTCCTTTTCAATTAATTGATTTACTTTTCTTGCACCAAGGCTTCCGCCAAGAACTAAAAGTGTTTTTTTAGAAACATCCAAATTAAAATATTTAATGGCTTCTTCCCTTTTGCTATCAATATCAATTAAATCTTGACGAACAGGATTTCCAGTTAAAATCATTTTGTCTTTTGGGAAAAACCGTTCTAAATTTTCATAAGCTACACAAATTCTATTAGCCTTTTTACTCAATAATTTGTTTGTAATTCCAGGAAATGAATTTTGTTCTTGAATAACCGTTGGAATATTTAAGGAATTCGCCATTTGTAATAAAGGCCCTGAAGCAAATCCACCAGTCCCAATAACCACATTGGGTTTGAATCCTTTGATTATGGCTCTTGATTTCCATAAACTACTAATTAGTTTAATTGGAAATAACAGATTATGCAAAGTCAATTTTCTTTGAAACCCAGCTATCCAAAGCCCTTTTATAGCATATCCCGCTTGTGGAACTTTTTGCATTTCCATTTTGTCTTGCGCACCAACAAAAAGAAATTCAGCATCTGGGAAACGCAATTTTAATTCATTTGCAATTGCAATTGCGGGATATATATGTCCACCTGTACCACCGCCACTCACTATGAATTTATGATTTGCCATTATAATTCTGTTATTCCTTTATATTTTTAATTTTATTTGTTTTTAATAACTGCATCTATTGGATTTTTTGAGGTATCTTCAATAGAATAATTATTCTCCTCAACTTCTTCTTCGACTGCGTTTTCTTTTTCGATTTGTTCGTCAATTAACTTTTGAAGAATCATATCTCTTTTTTCAGCTTCACTTTGTTCCAATGCAATTTCTTCATCTTTTTTGGTCACGCTGATAATTATACCTAGAGAAACACAAGTCATCCAAATGGAACTTCCACCACTACTTATTAAAGGTAATGTTTGACCTGTTACAGGTAATAATTCAACTGCTACCCCCATATTTATTAGCGCTTGAAATATCATTGGAAATCCCAAACCAACAACTAATAATTTTCCAAAAAGGGTATTAGCTTTATGAGCCGCAACCATAAATCGGACGAACAGTAACAAGTATAAACCTAGAACAAGTAAACCTCCAATTAAACCATATTCTTCGACAATAATTGCATAAATAAAATCTGAAGAAGATTGTGGCAATACATTCTTCTGCACACTTTTTCCCGGACCTAAACCGTAAATTCCCCCAGAAGCAATCGCTATTTTTGCGTTTTTAATTTGGTAATCATCCTCACCAGGCTTGTTAGATGTATAGTTTTCAATTCTGTTTGTCCACGTTCCTACTCTATTAAAAAATTTAGAATCTGGAAATGATTTTGACAAAAAAACAAAAAAGACCAAGAAAACAATTCCTGAACCAATAATAAATGCAATGTATTTTATTGGATAATTTCCTACAAAAGTTAGCATCAAAACCATTGCGAAAATCAAGGCTGTTGTAGAGAAATTGGCCGGTAATATAAACATCAATGTTATAAAAACAGGAAGCCAAAGTTCTAATAATGAAGATTTTAAGGTTATCGGCTCTTCTGATTTTTTAGATAAATATCGGGCTACAAAAACCATCAAAACTACAAATGCAAAAGTTGATGTTTGAAATGTAATTCCAATAAAAGGCACTTTAATCCAACGACTGGCATTTGCACCAGCAATAACGGTTCCTTTTACCAAAGTATAGGCCAATAATACCCAAACTACGGGTAATGCAATTTTAGAAATCGCTCTGAAATAATGATATGGAACTTTATGAACGGCATAAATTATTAAGAAACCCATAAAAATATGAGCCAAATGTGTCAGCAAATAACTGATTGTATTGCCAGTTCCTTGGTTCAAATAGGCTAAATTACTACTCGCGCTAAAAACTGGCATAAACGAAAACAGCGCTAATAAGGCCACAAATGTCCATATAACTTTATCTCCTTTTAGATTATTTATTAGTTCTTTCATATTTTAAGCATTGCTTAAAGTCTAAAACTTTATGCATTTTTATAAATTCTGCACTGCATTTTTAAATTGTCTTCCTCTGTCTTCATAGTTTTCAAATAAATCAAAACTTGCACAAGCTGGCGAAAGCAAAACAGTATCGCCTTTTTCTGACAAACGTTGCGCCATTATCACAGCATCTTGCATACTTGAAACTTCAATCATAATATCAACAATATTTCCAAAAGCATCAATTATTTTTTTGTTATCAACACCAAGACAGATAATTGCTTTCACTTTTTCGTGAACCAAAGACATCAATTGTGTATAGTCATTTCCTTTATCTACACCACCAACAATCCAAACTGTGGGTGAATTCATACTGTCTAAAGCAAAGAAAGCAGCGTTTACATTGGTCGCTTTTGAATCATTAATATATTGCACATTTTGGATTTTAAAAACTTTCTCCAAACGATGTTCTACTCCTTGAAAATTTGATAAACTTTCACGGATGGTTTGTTTACGAATTCGCAGCAATTTTGCCACTGAAGTTGCTGCCATTGCATTTTTCAAATTGTGTTTTCCTTCTAATGCAATGTATTGCGTTTCCATTACAAATTCTTCTTCGTTGATGTTGATTTCCATATTTTTTTCTTTTAAAAATGCTCCGTTTTCAAATGTTTTTGTAAGTGAAAATGGAATTAATTGTGCTTTTGTTTTATTATTTTTGAACCATTCTAAAATTGCTTCGTCATCTGCATCATAGATTAAAAATTCGTTTTCTGTTTGGTTCATTGTAATTCTAAATTTTGATGCAATATAATTTTCATATTTATATTCGTATCTGTCTAGATGATCTGGGCTTATATTAGTAATAATTGCAATATCTGGCTTATAATTTATGATTCCGTCTAACTGAAAACTACTTAATTCCAATACGTAATAATCGTATTTATCTTCTGCAACTTGCCTCGCAAAACTCTTTCCTATATTCCCTCCGATTCCAACATTTATCCCTGCCGATTTTAGCAAATGATACGTCAACATAGTTGTTGTTGTTTTACCATTACTACCGGTAATTCCTATTGTTTTTGCTTTTGTAAATGGTGCTGCAAATTCAATTTCGGAAATCACTGGGATTTTATTCTCGACTAGCATTTTAACAATCGTTGATTTATCTGGGATTCCTGGGCTTTTCATCACCACATCGGCATTCAGAATTATCTTTTCCGTATGCTTTTCCTCTTCCCATTTTATTCCATTAATGCTAAGAACTTCCTTATAATTTTCTTTTATTTTTCCAAAATCAGACACAAAAACATCATACCCTTTTTTCTTTCCAAGGATTGCGGTTCCAACGCCACTTTCACCTCCACCGAGTATGACTAATCTCATACTATCTTAATTTCAGAGTTACAATTGATAGAATTGCTAATAATATCCCAACAATCCAAAACCGCGTAACAATCTTACTTTCGTGGTACCCTTTTTTCTGATAATGATGATGCAATGGCGACATTAGAAAGATTCTCCGACCTTCACCAAAGCGTTTTTTAGTGTATTTGAAATAGGTAACTTGTACTACAACAGAGAAATTTTCGGCCAAGAAAATTCCACATACTAGAGGAATCAACATTTCTTTTCGAACTGAAATTGCCAAAACAGCGATAATCCCACCAATGGTCAAACTTCCTGTATCACCCATAAATACAGATGCTGGATAAGAGTTATACCAAAGAAATCCTATAAGCGCCCCAATAAAAGCAGCGATAAAAACGGTCATTTCCCCTGAATCAGGAATGTACATTATGTTCAGATAATTTGAAAAAACAATGTTTCCAGAAACGAAAGTGAAAATTGCCAATGCAAGAACAGAAATTGCAGAGGTTCCTGCGGCCAAGCCATCAATACCATCGGTTAAATTAGCCCCATTTGAAACAGCCGTTACAATAAAAATTACAAATGGAATGAATATTAACCACGCCCATTTTTCATAACCTTCTCCTGTCCAAGCTAATAATTCTGCATAATCAAACTCGTTATTTTTGAAAAAAGGAATTGTTGTTGCTGTCGATTTTTCTTCAATTGGCCCTTGATGAATTACATTTTCAGTTTGTGTCAATAAAACTCTATCTTTTACATCTTTTCTAATCGTTACACCGGGATGTAAATACAAAACAGACCCTACAATTAACCCCAATCCAACTTGTCCAATTACCTTGAAAATACCTTTTAATCCTTCTTTGTCTTTTTTAAAAATTTTAATGTAATCATCAATAAAACCAATAGTTCCCATCCAAAGTGTGGCTACAATCAATAAAATTATATAGATATTATTCAGTTTTGTAAATAAAATAACAGGAATCAATGTGGCGATAATAATAATTAATCCGCCCATTGTTGGCGTTCCAGCTTTTTGAGTTTGTCCTGCAAGACCTAATTCACGAACCGTTTCTCCGACTTGCTGATTTCTTAAAAAATTGATAATTCTTTTTCCGAAAATCGTAGAAATTAACAACGATAAAATCAATGCCAAAGCCGATCTAAATGTTATATATTGAAACACTCCAGTTCCTGGAACATTTAACACTTTATTTAAATATTCAAATAAATAATACAGCATAATTTTAGTTTATTTGTTTAATTTCTTATTTGCATTTCGACTAAATGATGAAACATTTAAAAAATGAAACCTTATTTTCCTAATTGATCTAACATTTCTTTTACTATTTTCATATCATCAAAATTGTGGCGAACACCATTAATCTCTTGATATGTTTCGTGTCCTTTTCCAGCAATTACAATAATATCATTGGCTTGAGCCAATTGACAAGCCACTTTAATTGCTTGCTTTCTATCTGAAATAGAAACTGTTTTTTTGAAATTTTGAGGTGCAACACCTTTTTCCATTTCAACAATAATCGTTTCAGGGTTTTCCGTTCTTGGATTATCAGAAGTAATAATTATTTTGTTGCTTAATGTCGATGCGATATCTGCCATTATTGGGCGTTTTGTTTTGTCTCTGTCACCGCCGCAACCCACAACTGTAATTAGTTGTTCGTTCTTTGTTCTTATATCATTTATTGTTTTCAAAACGTTTTCTAAAGCATCCGGCGTATGCGCGTAATCTACAATCGCTGTAATATTACCTTTTGAAACTATGAATTGGAAACGTCCAGAAACACTTTCTAACTCAGATAATAATCGCAATACTTCTAATGATTCTAGTCCTAATTCGACCGCAGTACCATAAATTGCTAATAAATTATAAGCATTAAATGTTCCTATCAACCGAACCCAAACTTCATTATCATTAATTTTTAATAGCAATCCAGTTAATTGATTTTCTATAATTTGCGCTTTATAATCGGAATAGGTTTTCAGGGCATAAGTCAATTTTCTTGCCGCAGTATTTTGCAACATTACGATTCCGTTTTTATCATCACTATTTGATAATGCGAAAGCTGTTTTAGGTAAATTATCGAAAAATAATTTTTTCACATCTCTATATTCCAAAAATGTAGAATGATAATCCAAATGATCGTGAGATAAATTGGTAAAAACTCCTGCTGCAAATTGCAATCCTTCTGTTCTTTTTTGATGAATTCCGTGAGAACTCACTTCCATAAAACAATATTCAACACCTTCGTCAACCATCTCTTTTAGATATTGATTTGTTGTAATTGAATCCGGCGTGGTGTGCGTTGCTTTGTATTCTTTGGTGTTAACTAAAATTTTCACTGTGGAAAGCAACCCGACTTTATATCCCGCTTTTTGAAATAATTGATACAATAAAGATGCTACAGTAGTTTTTCCATTTGTTCCTGTAATTCCAACTAACTTTAGTTTTTGAGACGGGTTTTCAAAGTAATTTGCCGCCATAATAGCCATCGCTTTATTCGTGTCTTTAACTTGGATATAGGAAATTTCTGTCACAATTATTTTTGGAAATGTATCACAAATTATTGCGGTCGCTCCTTCATTGATAGCGGTTTCAATAAAATCATGCCCGTCAGAAATTGTTCCTCGAATAGCAATGAAAATATCGTTCTCAGAAATTTTTCTGGAATCAAATTCCATTTTTTCAATAGCTATATCCGTCGAACCATTTACTGCTTCAATTGCTACTTTCCAAAGTATTTCTTTTAGATTTATCACGACAATTCTAATATTATAGTTGCTTCACTTGTAATTGCTGCTCCAGGATTAATAGATTGTTTTTTGACTTTTCCAACACCTATTATTTTTACTTTTACTTTAAGATTTTCTAATAAAGCAATTGCATCCATTCCTGACATTCCTTTTAAATTTGGAATTACATTCTTTTTTTCTTGCGATTTTGCATAATAATCAGAGTAATTTTTTTCTTGTGTAGGATTCTTTTTGTCTAAATTTTTCACTTCATTTCTCATTGGAGAATCTGAAAAAATCTTTTGTGCTATTCTCTTAAAAACAGGTCCCGCAACATCTGCTCCGTAATAATTATTGTTTGAAGTATCCGGATCGTGAACAACAACAATACAAGAATATTTAGGCACATCCGCGGGAAAATAACCTACAAATGAAGAAATATAATGTTTGTCTGCACCACCGTTAGTACCATAATTTGCCTGAGCCGTCCCTGTTTTTCCTGCCATCGAAAAATCTTTAGAATATAATTTTGATGCCGTTCCTCTTTTTACTACATTTTCTAAAACAGCTTTCAATTTTAGAATCGTTTCTTGCGAACAAACTTTAGGATTAATGACTTTTTTATTGAATTTAACCACCGTTCTATTCCATTCTTTTATCTCGGAAACAAATTGTGGTTTTACCATTTCTCCATTATTGGCAACAGAATTATAATAAGTCAAAGTTTGTAAAGGCGTAATAGAAACTCCATAACCAAAAGCCATCCACGGAAGTGATATATTAGACCACTCTTTATCCGTAGGCTGTGGAATATATGGTTTCCCTTCTCCTTGAAATGGCAATCCCAATCGAGAATTCAAACCATACGCATTCAAATGATTTACAAATTGAGATGGATTATTTTTATAATTACTGTAAACCGCCTGAACCATTACGGTATTAGATGATTTTTCAAATCCTTTTGCTAATGAAATAATTCCGTAACCGCTTTTGTTAGAATCAATAACCTTTTTTCCAAAATAAGTAACTACTCCTCCATTCGTATTATAAACAGTACTTGTATCTACTTTTTTATCTTCTAAAAGAGTCATTAAATCAGCCAATTTATAGGTTGAACCAGGTTCGTGAGATTCAGCGATTGCATAGTTTGTCGTTTCAGAATAAATTCCTTCTGCTACTTTTCCTAAATTAGAAATCGCTTTAACTTGACCTGTTTTAGTTTCCATAACCACCACGCAACCGTGATCTGCTTTATATTTTTCAAGTTGTTCCAACAAAGCATGGTGTGCTATATCTTGGATATATACATCAATCGTAGAAATCACATCGTAGCCATCTTGAGGCTCAACTTCATTAACATCACGGATTGGTTTCCACTGCCCTTGTGCAATTTTTTGTTTAAGAACTTTTCCGTCTTTTCCGTTTAAATATTTTCTAAATGCCCATTCAATTCCTTTTCCGTCTGGCAATCCTTCAGGTGTAATGCGCTCATAACCAATAGTTCTTTTTGCAATTTCTCCAATTGGATGTTTCCGAACTGTTTTTTGGTCGATAATAATTCCCCCTTTATAAATTCCTAATTTGAATAATGGAAAACTCTTAATTCGTATATATTCGGTGTAACTCAAATCTCTCGCAACTAAGAAAAATCTGTTTTTGTTAGTTCTTGCTGCTGTTAATTCCAATTGAAAAAAACTACTTGGCTTTTTAAATAATATCGCTAATGAATCGGATAAGGGTTTGATATTTTTATGGAAATCCTTAGAATCTGGAGCCATAGCGTCAAATCGTATAGTATAATTTGGAATAGATGTTGCTAGTAAACTTCCATCGGACGAATAAATATTTCCTTTATTTGATGGAATAACAAAATTTCTTATTGACCGTTCATTTGCTAATTTGCGCAAAGAATCACCTTCTAACCATTGGATATTTGTAATTTTTACCACAATTGCAAGCGCTATTAAAAAAATAACAACTGCTACTATATAAATTCTTAAGATTATATTTTTATTATTTTCTACCATAAATTTTTAATAAAACTTTTCTCTTCTTCTTTCTTTACTATTATTTTTATTGGTGGCGTAGAAGCGGGTTTGATCCCTTTTTCTATCATTTTAAGCGTCACTGTAGATTCCATTTTTAACTTCATTAATTCCGAACGACGGTCAACAAATTCGGAACGTAATTCTTTTACTTCGCCTGTTAATTCAATGATTTTAAAAACTTTTTGATCTACATTATTGTTGTTGGCAATCATAAAAATGGCAAGAAGAATTAGAAAAACAATTATCCGCCAATTTTTAGCCGCATTTGCTTCTTCGTTGATTAAAAATCTTGCTTTTAATATGCTGTAAACTCCATTTTTCATTACTTACCTCTTTTCGGCTATTCTCAATTTTGCACTTCGAGATCTATTATTAATTTTGATTTCTTGAAAATCAGGAACAATTAATTTTCCAATTGTTTTAAAAGGAACTGAAAAATTTCCAAAAAAATCACGCTCAGGTTCGCCTTCAAACATTCCGTTTTTCATCAATCTTTTTACTAATCTGTCTTCCAATGAATGATATGAAATAACGCTCAATCGTCCCCCAGGATTCAAAATTTCTAAAGATTGTTCCAGAAATTGTTTTAAAACATCCATTTCTTGATTGACTTCAATTCGGATTGCCTGATAAATTTGAGCTAATATTTTATGGCTTTTATGAGCTGGCAAAAAACGTCTTAAAACTATTTTAAGCTGTTCTGTATTTTTAATTGGGTCTTCTTCACGAGCCTCAATAATTACACGCGCAATTACTGGTGCATTTTTCAATTCGCCATAATCTAGAAATACCCTTCTTAAATTAGCTTCGTCGTAGTCATTGATCACTTTGTATGCATTTAAGTCCTGTTTTTGACTCATTCTCATGTCTAATTCTCCTTCAAAACGAGTAGAAAAACCTCTTTCAGCAACATCAAACTGATGAGACGAAACGCCTAAATCACCTAAAATTCCATCAACGCTTTTAACATTATGTAATCGTAAAAATCTTTTTATAAAACGAAAATTCTCATTTATTAAAACAAATCGTTCGTCATCAATAGAATTTGCAAGAGCATCTTCATCTTGATCGAAAGCATACAATCTGCCTTTTGAACCTAACCTACTCAAAATTTCTTTTGAATGACCACCTCCACCAAAAGTCACATCAACATATATTCCGTCTAGTTTTATATTAAGTCCGTTAACAGATTCTTTTAATAAAACGGGATTATGATATTCCATTTACATCATCATTTACATTACCCATTACTTCTTCTGCTAAATCTGCAAAGTCTACTTCATGGTTAGAAATGAACTTTTCATATAAATCTTTGTCCCAAATTTCAACTATATTAACTGCTGAAGAAAGCACCAAATCTTTGGAAATTGATGCAAAGGCAACCAAATCTTTAGGCACTAATAATCTCCCTAAAGCATCTATTTCAACTACTTTAACCCCAGCAGTAAAACGACGAATAAAATCATTATTTTTTTTTACAAATCGGTTCAACTTGTTGATTTTATTCATCATCAAGTTCCATTCTGAAATTGGATACAATTCCAAACAAGGTTGAAAAACTGAACGCTTCAAGACAAAACCATCAAGAAGGGCTGCTGACAATTGCTTTTTTAAAGGCGCCGGTAAAAGCAGCCTTCCTTTAGCATCAACTTTACATTCATATGTTCCAATAATTGAATTCAATTTTACTTGTTTTTAAATGATAGTTACAAAACTAAATAAAAAATCCCACAATTTACCACAAAATACCACTTTGTTAATAAGTTTTCCCACTTCTTAAAAAATAAAAGAAAAAAAATATAAATAATTAAAGGACACGTCTTTAAAAATCTAAAAAAATGATGATTCGACGAAAAAAATATTGAGAAGAAAAAAATTAATGAAGATTCTATAGTTTAGAAACTTAAATTTAACTCTCTAGATAGTTTTTTATTAACAATTTTAATGTTTAGAATATTTTTGATTTCAAATTCAAAAAACAATACATTTTAATCCTATATTTGTCAAAATAGAAATGCTTAAAATTAACATGGATCAAGTATTACAGAGAGAAGGACGCTACACCTATTTTGAAGCTGGGCAAGGAACCCCAATTATTGTTTTGCATGGTTTAATGGGTGGTTTAAGCAATTTTAAATCCGCCGGGACATACTTTTCTCAAAAAGGATATAAAATCATTATACCTGAATTGCCAATTTATACTCAAAGTCTACTAAGAACTAATGTGAAGTCTTTTGCAAAATACGTTAAGGATTTTATTGCATTTAAAGGTTTTGACAGAGTAATTCTAATGGGAAATTCACTGGGTGGACACATAGCATTGTACCACGCAAAAATGTATCCTGAAAAAATGTTAGGACTTGTAATTACAGGAAGTTCAGGACTTTACGAAAGCGCAATGGGAGATAGTTACCCAAGACGTGGGGATTATGACTATATTCAAAAAAAGGCGGAAGCTGTTTTCTACGACCCAAAAATCGCAACTAAAGAAATGGTTGATGAAGTTTTTAGTATGGCAAACGACCGAATAAAATTAATTAAAACCTTAACGATTGCCAAAAGTGCGATTCGTCATAATATGGCCAAAGATTTACCAAAAATGCACATTCCAACTTGCATTATTTGGGGTAAAAATGATAATGTAACGCCCCCAGATGTAGCTATAGAATTTCATAAATTATTACCCAATTCTACTTTATATTGGATTGATAAATGTGGTCACGCCCCAATGATGGAACGTCCAGACGAATTCAATGAATTTATGTTTGAATGGTTGCAAAAGGTTAACTTATAATATTTTAAAATAAATAAACCCCCACTTTTCGAGTATTTACTGGAATTGTCGCGGTGTTTTTTTAACTACCTTTGCCGAAATCAAATTTGATTATGAAAATTAATACCGCCGAATTTATAATCAGCAATTCTGAAGTTGATAAATGTCCTAAAGATTTCTTGCCAGAATATGCCTTTATTGGTCGATCAAATGTTGGGAAATCTTCTTTGATAAATATGCTGACGAATCATAAAAACTTAGCAAAAACTTCAGGAAGACCGGGAAAAACCCAATTGATAAACCACTTTTTAATTAACAACAATTGGTTCTTAGTCGATTTACCTGGTTATGGATATGCGAAAGTTTCCAAGAAAACAAAATCTGTTTTTCAACAATTTATAACCGATTACTTTGAAACAAGGGAACAACTCGTTTGCGCTTTTGTTTTGATTGATATACGTCACGAAGCACAAAATATTGACATTGAATTTATGTCGTATATGGGAGAAAGTGAAATTCCATTTTGCATTGTTTTTACTAAAGCCGATAAAATCAGTAAAGTGAAAATTGATTCTCACATTGCTGCCTACAGAAAGCAAATGTTTGCTAACAATTGGGCTGAAATGCCAAATCACTTTGTGACTTCCGCAACAGAATCAACTGGTAAAATAGAATTATTGAATTATATAAACGAAGTAAATCATGAAGTTTTTAAGAACAATAGTCAGTTTTAGAAAATATTTTATACAATAAAAAATCCCAAAACATATTGATATGTTTTGGGATTTTTCGTTAGAAAAAGTTGTTCCCTATTTATTCAGGTCTAATTTTTCAGCGAAATAATCACAGAAATCTTTCATTGTATCCGACATTTTTTCGTCGTCAGTAGCTCGTTTGAAAGTGTCAGACATCGCAACTAAGGTTTGATGAAAAAATAATTTCATTTCGTCAACTGGCATATCTTTTGTCCACAAATCGATTCGTAAAGATTCTTGTGCTTTGCTATCCCAAATAGAAAGCATAATGGCTTTAGCTTCTTCGGCTTTAACCCCACCATCTTGTGCTGTCCAGCTTAGTTTTTTTGGTATTTTATTTTCGTCTAATTCTACGAAAAATTTAATTTCAGAGGTTGAATTTGCCATTATTTTTTAGGTTTATACTTTGATTTTTGAAATAATTCCATTGCATCCATTTGCAATACTTGTTGCAAGGTTACATCATTATTATTCATAAAAGAACGGACAATTTGCCACCCAACCCAAGTCCCAACTCTTCCTGGAGTTTCGTTATCGATTTCCAAATAGAATTTCGAGAACGGAGCCACGTTAATAAATCGGTTCGGTAATTTAGAATCAGTACTGTACAATAATTTATCTTCCATAAAATAGCGCCACATATAACTTTCGTTTTCTTGGCACCACGTAATTTGTTCTTGCGTATAACCAATTTTTTCCGCATCGTTTGTTTTGGGCAATAAAACGTCTTTTAGGTATAATTCTTTTCCTGAATAAATCATTTGCGAAAGTAAAGTTTTATCTGAAAAATTAGAGATTTTTGTTGCTGCAAAACTGGAAACAATATCAGGTATAATTTGATTTTCTTGGAAATTTTGTTTTAAATATTCTGGAAATTCATAAAATTTATGTGTTGTTCCTAAATATAAATCCAAAGAAATTAGCACTAAACTATCTGTATAAATAGCTTTATTTTGATAATCCATTTCAGAAATCACTGTAATTACTTTAGGTATTTTGGTTTTTGGAAAATAGTATTTTATATGACGAAAAAGATTGTCTAAATCGTCATTAACCTTTTTAAAATTAAAATATTTTTTTTGCACTTCCGAATATAACTCTATATTTAAAGGGTTTTTCATTTTATTGACCCAAACAGAATCTGGTGTTTCAGCGGGGAATAAATAAGGATACTTTTGTTTAATTTGATTAAAATTTATAACAGGCGTTTCATAAAAAAGTTTGTCAAAACGTTCTACTTTAACAGTTACAGGTATGTTTTCGACTTCTTTTTCGATTTTACTTTTTTTATCGCAAGATGCCAAAAGAACAAATAATGAGAATAAAGACAATAATTTTTTCATAATACACATTTTTTAGCCCTGAATTTAGAGAAAATCCTTTTTTTTGAGGCACGAAAAAAAAGATTGGAACGGAAAGCAGGAAATAGCTCCAAATAATTATTATTTTTGCAAATATACATTGTAGTATTTTAAATTTTTACAAAATATGTCTAAAAAAAGCACAATTCAAGTTGAAAAAGTTAATAATCATATTGTCAATTGGTTAAAAGAATATTCGAATGCTTCAAAAACGAATGGATTTGTAATAGGAATTTCTGGCGGAGTTGATTCGGCGGTTACATCGACCTTATGTGCCCAAACTGGATTACCAACTTTATGTTTGGAAATGCCGCTTCATCAAGCGGAAAGTCACGTAAGTCGTGGAAAAGAGCACATTTTGCAACTTAAAAATAAGTTTCCAAATGTATCTAGTACTATAGCAGATTTGACTTCGGTATTTGACAGTTTTGTAGCTTTAGTGCCAAATGGCGATGATGAAAATGTGAAACACCATGCTTTGGCAAATACTCGGGCGCGGTTGCGAATGACGACTTTATACTATCACGCTGGAATAAATGGCTATTTAGTAGCTGGAACCGGGAATAAAGTAGAAGATTTTGGCGTTGGTTTCTACACAAAATATGGTGATGGCGGGGTTGATTTGAGTCCGATTGCTGATTTAATGAAATCGGATGTTTTTGCTTTGGGAGACTATTTAGAGATTCCAAATTCAATATTGATTGCCGAACCATCAGATGGCCTATTTGGCGATGCAAGATCAGATGAAGAGCAACTTGGCGCCAGTTACGATGAACTCGAATGGGCTATGAATGAGGATAAAAATGGTAAAACTGCCGCTGATTTTTTGGGTAGAGAACAAATCGCATTTTCGATTTATAAAAAATTAAATACGGTAAATCAACACAAAATGAATCCAAT
>SHWW01000001.1 GCA_009693635.1 Flavobacteriaceae bacterium | reverse complement strand
GTAAAAGATTAATTATTATTTATCACTTTTATGATATATTCCATATGTTATTGTTATTATTATTATTATTAAAGGATTTTTGGTTATTATTAAAAAAAATAGTATTAAATTTATATGATTAAATATTAATTTAAATTATTAAACATGAAAAAACCTTTACTATTACTTTTATTACTCTTTGTAAGTCTTTTAAATGCTCAAAATGTATTTAATTATGGCTTTGCAACACCTACAGCCACAATGATTTCAACGGATGGTTGGTCACTTACCAATCAAAGTACATCGCCACCATCATCACCAACAACAGTGTTATGGTCTGTTGCTAGCTACACTTCTGTTACCGTGAGTTCAACAGTCAATGCAACACCATTCCAAAATCAGGTTTATGCTACTGGAGCTGTTTGTCCAATACCAAACGGACAAGACGGAACTGCAAATTCTTTTGCCTTAGTTAATTATGCGAGTACTTCAAGTACTGCTGCAAATGGAGCCACAATTAGCAATTGGTTGTTTACTCCATCAATTCCCGTTCAAAATGGTGATGTTGTTACTTTTTACACAAGAAAAGGAACAAGTGCAACAGCAGACTATCCTGATCGTTTAGAATTAAGAATGAGTTCTGCTGCAACTACAGTAGTACCTTCTTCAGGTCCAACAGACATAGGTAGTTACTCAACACTTTGTGTTTCAGTTAATCCAAATTTGGCAACTGGATTTTTATACCCAAAAATATGGACGGTATATTCTTACACAGTTTCTGGTTTAACGGCTCCAACAACTGTTAAATTCGGTTTCAGATATCATGTAACTGATGCAGGTATAAATGGAGCTAACTCTGATATTATCGGGATAGATACTTTTTCAGTTACTAGAACTTTATCGACCTCAACAGAGAGTTTCTTTAAAAATAATTTATCTATTTATCCAAACCCTACAGATGGAGTTTTGAATATTAATAGCAACAATAATGTTATTATTAATAGTGCTTCAATCACTGATTTAAATGGAAGAATTATCAAAGAAGTGTACTTAGACGGAATGAATAATCCATCTATTAATATATCTGATGTGAATTCGGGTATCTACTTTTTAAAAATTACTACTGATCAAGGGATTGGAACTTGTAAAGTGATGAAAAAATAATTATTGATTTAGAATCAATTTTAATTATTAAAGAGCAGCTGATAAAGCTGCTCTTTTTTTCTAAGATGGAATGACTTCGTCCTTACTAACCAAAGGCAATAAATAAAATAACTTCTCAAAAATATTATTGTAAATAATTCAATATTGTTTTTTAAAGTGTAAAAATATGTATACTTTTAAAAACTAATTAATTTAATTTAACTATGACAAAAAAAATATTCATTTTAGTATTAACGTGCTGTTTTTTCTTTATAGTAAAAGCACAAGACAAACAAGAAACGAAAAAAGATTCCACTTTTACAGGTTTAAAATTTAGAAGTATTGGTCCTGCATTTATGTCTGGAAGAATAGCAGATATTGTAATCGATCCAAACAATCCAAGCATTTGGTATGTTGCGGTTGGTTCTGGGGGCGTTTGGAAAACAGAAAATTCAGGTACAACTTGGATGCCTTTAACAGATAAAGAATCGTTTTATTCAACAGGATGTATCACTCTTGACCCAAATAATTCTTCAATAATTTGGCTTGGAACGGGTGAAAATGTAGGAGGTCGACATGTAGGCATAGGGCACGGTGTTTATGTAAGTTACGACGGTGGTAAAAGTTGGGAAAACAAGGGGTTAAAAAAATCGGAACATATTTCTAAAATTATTGTAAATCCAAAAAATCCAAATGAAGTTTGGGTAGCTTCTCAAGGACCATTATGGAGTTCAGGAGGCGAACGCGGTTTGTATAAAACTATTGATGGTGGTTCGACTTGGAAATTAGTTTTAAGTAGTAACGATTGGACAGGGGTGACCGATTTAGTAATAGATCCTAGAAATGAAAAAATTTTATATGCTGCAACTTGGCAACGTCATAGAATGGTAGCTGCATATATAGGTGGTGGAGAAGGAACAGCACTTTATAAAAGTACTGATGGAGGTGAAACTTGGAATAAATTAAAAACCGGTTTACCAACAACTGAAATGGGAAAAATTGGTTTAGCCATTTCACCAATTAATCCAGATGTTTTATATGCGGCTATTGAATTAGATCGAAAAAAAGGAGCTATTTATCGTTCGGATAATCAAGGTGGAAGTTGGACAAAAATGTCGGACACGATTTCAGGCGGAACAGGACCTCATTATTACCAAGAATTAGTTCCTTCTCCACACGTATTTGATAAAATTTATCTTATGGATGTGCGTGTACAAGTTTCTGACAATGGTGGTAAAACGTTTTATACCATGAACGAAAAAAATAAACATTCTGATAACCATTCCTTGACTTTTAAACCAAATGATCCTAATTATTTGTTAGTTGGATCAGATGGAGGGATTTACGAATCGTTTGATAATACTAAAACATGGAAATTTGTAAATAATTTACCTATCACTCAGTTTTATAAAGTGGCTGTTGATGATGCAAAACCTTTTTACAATGTATTTGGAGGTACACAAGATAATAATTCTCAAGGAGGTCCTTCAAGAACGACTAGAACGGATGGTATTGCTAATTTCGATTGGTTTGTATTGCTAGGAGGAGATGGTCATCAACCAGCTACAGAACCTGGAAACCCAGATATTGTTTATGCACAATCCCAACAAGGGTATTTAAATCGCATAGATAGAACTACGGGAGAAGCTGTTTTTATAGGTCCCCAAGAAGGCATCGATGAACCTTACGAACGTAATAATTGGGATTCACCAATATTGGTTAGCTCCCACGATCCAAAGCGAATTTACTTTGGTACGCAACGAGTTTGGAAATCAGACAATAGAGGCGATAGTTGGACCCCTATTTCTAAAGATTTGACAAAAAATGAAGAACGTATCGCTTTGCCTATAATGGGAATACAAAAAAGTTGGGATGCAGCATGGGATGTTTATGCCATGTCAACTTATAATACAATAACCTCACTTTCAGAATCTCCTAAAGATGAAAATATTATTTATGCCGGAACAGATGATGGAATTATTCAATACACAAAAAATGGAGGAAGCACTTGGACAAAAGTTTTAGTTTCTAGTTTGTCAAATGTGCCTGCAACAGCTTTTGTAAATGATATTAAAGCCGATTTACACGATGCCAAAACAGTCTATGTAGTTTTAGACAATCATAAATATGGTGATTATAAATCGTATTTATTAAAAAGTATAAATGGAGGTGCAACATGGCAAGCTATTACAAAAGGACTTCCTGAAAATACTTTAGTTTGGAGAGTTGTACAAGATCATATTAATCCAAATTTATTGTTTTTAGCAACCGAATATGGAATTTACATGTCTTTGAATCAAGGAGAACAATGGGTTAAGTTTTCGGAAGGGTTACCAACCATTTCTTTTCGAGATTTAGTGATTCAAAGTAGAGAAAGTGATTTAGTGGTAGCTTCTTTTGGTCGTGGTTTTTATATTTTAGACGATTATAGTCCTTTAAGAGCAATGAAAAAAACTTTTCTAGAGAATCCAATGTTGTTCAAACCAAGAAAGGCTTTGCAATATAAACCTATAAGTGGAGGAACTTCAAGTCAAGGAGAAAGTAATTTTACAGCTCCAAATCCAGATTTTGGTGCTTTGTTCACGTATTATTTGCCTGAAAATTTTGAGAGTTTAAAAGACAAACGTGAGAAACAAGAGAAAGCATTAAAGAAAGAAAATAAAAATATTCCGTTT
This sequence comes from Flavobacteriaceae bacterium, assembly GCA_009693635.1. Taxonomy (GTDB): domain Bacteria; phylum Bacteroidota; class Bacteroidia; order Flavobacteriales; family Flavobacteriaceae; genus Flavobacterium. The sequence continues at coordinate 73,945 of SHWW01000001.1, read as the reverse complement.
CCAGGTTGGGAAGCATTGGATAAAGAAAAAAACGAGCAAAGCGCTTCTGTAGTTTTCGTTATTACAGATAGTAAGGGTAATTTTGTAACACGCTTTAATGCTCCCTACAAAAAAGGTTTCAATAGAGTTTCTTGGAATTTAAAACAGCCATTTGCAACTTCACTTTCAAGCGTTAAAATTAGTAGTGATTTATTTGAATCTCGTGCAGAAACTTTTGTCGCAGCAGGAACTTATAGAGTTTCAATTTATGCCAATGTTAAAGGAGAAATTACGGCTTTATCGCAACCACAAACCTTTGAAGTAGATACCATTAAAGAAAATGTACTTAAAAATCCAATGCAAAATTCACTCGACACTTATCTTGCAAGTTTGAAATCATTTAAAGCAGAAGTAGATGTTACTATGAATAGTTTTAACAAAGCTTCAAAAAGACTAGTTGCATTAGAAAAAGCAGCAGTTTATATTACTAAAGAGCCAGGTGCAATAGAAAAAGAGTTAAGTAATTTAAAAATTAAGTTGCAATCTTTTGAGCAAAAACTAAATGGAAATGCTTCTAAAAGGGAAATTGGAGAGAAAGATGTACAATCTGTTTTTTCTAGATTATCACTTGCTCAATCGGGTTTTAGAACAACTTATGGTCCTACAAAAATGCACATGGAAAGTCTAACTTTGGCTAAAGCTCTTTTTGAAAGATTAAAACCTACAATAGATGCTTTTGTAAAGGTTGATGTACCTGCTCTTGAAAAACAATTACTAGATGCTGGTGTACCACCAATATTAGATTAATTATTTTAAGATGAATAAAAAAAAGGAAGAATATAAACTAATATCAAATTTGATATTGAATCAAAAAAAAAGGTCTTGCTACTATTTACAATCAAAATTGTTAAGCAAATGTTTAGCAAAAACCTTTTAAATCCTTATAAAAATGTAATAATTGTGACCACGGTGGGATTTGAACCCACACGCCCTTGCGAGCACCAGCCCCTCAAGCTGGCAAGTCTACCGTTTCTCCACGTGGCCGAAAAATAAAAAAGTCAAGCGTTATGCTCAACTTTTTTTGTGACCCGACTGGGGCTCGAACCCAGGACCCCATCATTAAAAGTGATGTGCTCTACCAACTGAGCTATCGAGTCATTGATTCAAAAAACGTATAGAATAATCACAAAATTTGTGACCCGACTGGGGCTCGAACCCAGGACCCCATCATTAAAAGTGATGTGCTCTACCAACTGAGCTATCGAGTCAATTATATTCCTTCATTGCGGGTGCAAATATAAGGTGTTATTATTTATTTTTCAAAGGTATTTTATTTATAAATTTACTTTTTTAAACAAATAAACTTAACGCCTTAGTTTATAAGGCATTATTGCTATGAAAAAAATTATTTTGTTAGGTTATATGGGTTGTGGGAAGTCAACTATTGCCAAATTATTAGCAGCGAAAGTCGGTTTACCTTATTTAGATTTGGATGAAATTATAGAAAAAAAGGAAAACTCTTCCCTTAAAAATATATTTTCAGAGAAAGGAGAACTCTATTTTCGAAAATTAGAACACGATATTTTGTCGGATTTAATAAAAAACCAAGATAGTTTTATTCTGAGTTTAGGAGGAGGAACACCTTGTTATGCTAACAATCACGAATTGTTGAAAGGCGAGAATATTTTTTCTATTTATCTAAATGGTTCGGTAGCAACTTTATACAATAGATTAATAACCGCCAATACCGAAAGACCACTCATTGCCAATAAAAGCCCAGAAGAAATGAAAGAATTTATTGCAAAGAATTTGTTCGATAGAAGTTTTTATTACAACCAAGCGCAACATAAAATAAATATAGACAACAAAGCTGTTAGAAGTATTGTTTACGAAATAGAAACTATTTTAGCTTAAATAGGCATAATCACCTTTTTCATCAAAGACCACTTGCACGTGTTCCAATAAGGAAGTAGAAAGAGAAATCCCTTTAAAATCAGCTTTTACAGGGTATTTTTTATGGTTTCTATCAACTAATACAGCTGTTTTTAATTTCTTCAATGGAACATCTAAAAAATGCTTTACACCATATATTAAAGTAGTTCCAGAATTTAGAACATCGTCTACCAAAACCATACCTTTATTTTCGTAATTTTCTTTAGATAACGAAGTCAATATTGGTGCATTTACATTTTTTTTGCTGATAAAAACTTCACAAAGTACTACGTTTAGTGTTGAAATTCGTTCTAATTCTGTAGCGATTTTCTTTGCAAATACAAATCCGTTTGAAGCAATTCCTGCAATAACAATTTCTTTCTCGTCAATGAAAGTTTCATAAATTTGATAAGCAATTCTTTTAATTTTGTGTTCAATTTCCAGATTGTTCAGAATGATGTTTTGGCCCATGAGTTTTTTTTCAAAGATAATAAACTATTTTATTTTAAAGTTTGTATTTTTCTAAAATGGTTTGCTTCTATTTTTGTCAATTTCAAACCTATAAACTTTCATCTTCTCAAAATAAATTCTACATTAGCATTCTGTAAATTTCAGATTAATGATTAGCGACAAACAGTTTCAAAACGAGTTACAATTGATAATTTCCAACGCCATTCGGGAAGATGTAGGTGCAGGCGATATAAGTTCTTTGGCATGTATTCCTATATCAGCAAAGGGAAAAGCAAAATTATTGGTAAAAGACGAAGGCGTAATTGCGGGTGTTTCGTTTGCAAAAATGATTTTTGAATTTGTAGATTCCGACTTGAAAATCGAAACTTTTATCAATGATGGTCAGACCGTAAAGCTAGGCGATGAAGTTTTTCACGTTTCAGGAAGTGCACAATCTATTTTAAAGGCCGAACGTTTGGTACTGAATTCAATGCAGCGAATGAGTGCCATTGCTACAAAAACACAAAGTTATGTAAAGCTTTTGGAGGGAACTTTGACCAAGATTTTGGACACGCGCAAAACAACCCCTGGTTTTCGAGCATGTGAAAAATGGGCAGTGAAAATTGGAGGAGGTGAAAACCACCGATTTGCACTCTATGATATGATCATGCTCAAGGACAACCACAATGATTTTACAGGAGGGATTTCGGCTGCAATCAAAAAAACAAGGGTTTACTTGAAAGAGAATAACCTCGATTTAAAAATCATTGTCGAAGCCAGAAACCTCTATGAAATTAAAGAAATTATTGAAAACGAAGGTGTTTTTCGAATTTTGATTGACAATTTCAATTACGAAGATACACGAAAAGCAGTTGTGTTAATTGGCAATAAATGTTATACAGAATCGTCTGGAAATATTAACGAAACAAACATTAGAAACTATGCTGAATGTGGTATAAACTATATATCATCGGGTGCATTAACGCACTCGGTTTATAATATGGATTTGAGCTTAAAAGCGTTTTAAAAAAAACAATAATGCAAATAGAAAAAATACCACTACTTGGAAATATAGTACAAGTTTTACAACGAATAAAACCCTTATGGTTACATGGCTTGTCATTTTTTGATTTGATAAAATTGTACTCCCTTGGAATTCTAGAAGGCGCCTTGTCTTATCACGCAAGTGCAGTTGCATTCAGTTTTTTTATGGCATTATTTCCCTTTGCATTGTTTATTTTGAATCTCATTCCCTTCATTCCAATCGAAGGTTTTCAAGCTGATTTTCTTCGATTTGTTAAGGAAGGGGTACCTCCAAACACCTACGATGCTATAGCTAGTATAATCAACGATATTCTCAATAACAGCCATTCGGGGTTGATTTCCACAGGATTTTTATTATCTATATTCTTAATGGCAAATGGACTCAATGGAATTTTGGGAGGCTTTGAATCGTCACGCCATGTTTTGGAAAAAAGAGGCTTTTTTCATCAGTATTTCATTGCCTTAGCGCTCTCATTAGTTTTGTCAATACTTCTACTCATAACTGTTTCAGCTATTGTAGTCTTTGAAGTTTTCATCCAAAAAACAATTATTCAAGATATGCTAAGCGACCGAATTTCACTCATTATTTTAGGACGATATGCTTTTGTAATTTTGATGATTTTGGTTACAATTTCTTTTCTTTTCCGATTTGGAACTAAACAAAAAAACAAACCATCATTTATTACAATAGGCTCTGTATTTACAACTATTCTAATAATAATTTCATCATATTTCTTTGGGATTTGGGTAATAAAATTCTCAAAATACAACGAACTTTACGGCTCAATTGGCACATTATTAATTATGATGTTTTATATTTGGATAAATTGTATGATTTTATTGCTCGGATTTGAATTGAATTCAATAATAAACAAATTAAAAACAAAAAAAATATAATAAGTAGTTTTTTGAAGCTATTCCTTCTGTTCGCTATATCTACTAAAACTTTAGATGCTGCTAACAACAGGGCTAAGAACTTTTAGATTATGAAGACAATTGTATGTTTCATTTTACTTTTCTTTTCCACACAATTCTGCGGGCAATCCCAGGGCATTATTGGGAAATGGAACACTATTGACGAAATAACAGGAAAAGTAGTTTCTGTTGTGGAAATTTTCGAGCACAACAATAAAATTTACGGAAAAGTCAACGAGATATTCAATCCTAAAAGCCGAAACCGCGTTTGTGAAAACTGCATCGGCGACGATAAAAACAAAACCATTTTAGGATTAACCGTAATTAAAGGTCTTGTAAAAGAAGGAAATGAGTATTGCAACGGGAAAATTTTAGACCCAAAAAGTGGAAAACTATACAAATGCTACATCACACTTGAAGGTGTCGATAAACTCAAAGTTCGAGGATATATTGGGATTTCACTTTTCGGAAGAACACAATATTGGGAACGATTAAAATGATTTTTCACTAATTCTCTATAACCTACAACCAATATAAATGCAGTTTTTCGTCGAAGTAATTTTACCGCTTTCCCTCGCCAAAACCTTTACTTATAGGATTTCTGAAGCAGAATTCAACTATATTAAAAAAGGAATTCGGGTGGCAGTACCTTTCGGTAAAAGTAAAATTTACACAGCTTTAGTAATCGAATCACATCAAAACGCTCCTACATTATATGAAGCCAAAGAAATTCATCAAATTCTTGATGAAAAACCGTTGGTTACCGAAATTCAAATCGCTCATTGGCAATGGATTTCCTCATATTATATGTGTGCAATTGGCGATGTCTATCGGGGAGCAATTCCAAGTGCTTTATTATTAGAAAGTGAAACTGTAATTTCCCAAATACAAGATGTATTTGTTGATGAAAGCCAACTTTCTGATGATGAATATTTAATCTACCAGGCCCTGCAACAACAAAGTTCATTGAAAGTTCAAAATATTATTGCTATTTTGAATAAGAAGAATATCTTTCCAATTCTTCAGAAATTAATTGACAAAAAAATCGTGGTGTTGCAGGAAGAAATGTTGGAAAACTACAAACCTAAATTAGTGCGTTATGTTCGCTTGAACCCTAAATTTGATTCTAATGAAGGTTTAGTGGAATTGTTAGAAACTCTTAAAGGCACTATTAAACAAAAGAATATTGTGCTTTCCTTTTTTCAATTATCAGCAACAGAAAAAAAACCTATCACGGTTAAAAAGCTTACAGAAACAGCTAATTCTTCAGCCACAACCGTAAAAGTATTAGTAGATAAAAAAATATTTGAAGAATATTATCTTCAGGAAGACCGCATAAATTTTTTAGTAAAATCGAGTGATAAAGAACTAAAATTAAGTGTTGCGCAACAAACAGCATTTGAATTAATTCAAGAAAATTTAATGCAAAAAGAAGTTTGTCTTTTGTACGGAGTTACTTCTAGCGGAAAAACAGAAATTTACATTAAACTCATTGAAGAATATATTGTAACAGGAAAACAAATCTTGTATTTGTTACCAGAAATTGCTTTGACCACACAATTAGTAGGAAGATTGCGAGTGCATTTTGGAAATAAAGTAGCAGTTTTCCATTCTAAATACAGCAACAATGAACGAGTAGAAGTTTGGAATCAGGTTTTAGAAAATTCCGAAAAATCTCAAATAATAATAGGAGCGAGGTCAGCTTTGTTTTTGCCATTTCAAGATTTAGGATTCATAATTATCGATGAGGAACACGAACAAACCTTCAAGCAAGTAGATCCTGCGCCAAGATATCACGCCCGAGACGCGGCAATAGTTTTGGCAAATTTGCAAAAAGCGAAAGTGCTTTTAGGTTCTGCAACTCCAAGTATGGAATCCTATTACAATGCAAAATCAGGGAAATATGGTTTTGTTGAAATTTTTGAGCGCTACGGAAACGTACTGATGCCAGAAATTGAATTGGTAGATTTAAAAGACAAGTACTTCCGAAAAAAAATGGTGGGACATTTCAGCGATGTTTTAATCGAAGAAATAACCAATGCTTTTGCTTTAGGCGAACAAGTGATTTTATTTCAAAACCGAAGAGGGTATTCGCCATTATTAGAATGTTTGACATGTGGACACGTTCCTCAATGCCAGCAATGTGATGTGAGTTTGACTTATCACAAACATAAAAACCAATTGCGATGCCATTATTGTGGCTATTCTATTGCAAAACCTAAAAATTGTCATGTCTGTTCAAGTGTCGATTTAACAACAAAAGGTTTTGGAACTGAACAAGTCCAACAAGAATTATTACAACTTTTTCCAAGTCATAAAATTGGACGAATGGATCAAGATACCACAAGGGGAAAATTTGGTTTTGAGAAAATAATTGACAGTTTCAAAAATCGGGAAATTGACATATTAGTGGGGACTCAAATGCTTGGAAAAGGTTTGGATTTTGATAACGTAACTTTGGTAGGAATAATGAATGCCGATAATATGTTGTATCATCCTGATTTCAGGGCTTTTGAAAGAAGTTTTCAAATGATGACCCAGGTTTCAGGAAGGTCAGGGCGATCAGAAAAACAGGGCAAAGTTGTCATTCAAACCTATTCGCCGTTGCACAATACAATTCAGCAAGTCACTAAAAATGATTATTTGGGAATGTACAATGAGCAATTATACGAAAGACAAATTTACAAATACCCACCGTATTTTAAATTGTTAAAACTGACCTTAAAACATCGGGATTTCGACAAACTCAAACAGGGATCAATGTGGCTATATCAAGTGCTGCAACAAAATCTCACATTGCCAGTTTTAGGCCCTGAAGAACCCCCAATTAGTAGGATTCGCAATGAATATATCAGAACAATAATGGTGAAAATTCCGATGAATATTTCTATTGTAAACACTAAAATGACAATTCAGAAAATACTCAATAGTTTTGAAGCAATTTCGCAGTATCGTTCTATCCGGGTGATTATGAATGTTGATTTTTATTAGCTTAAAGCCAATACTTTGGTTATTTTTTTTTCTAATCAATGTAATCTAGATTAGACCAATTTTGCAAATTTACTATTATAACGTATTACTTTATCGATGTTTATGATAAATATTTATGAACTCGAATAAATCGGTCTTTTGATAAATCATTTTCAAAGGATTATAATATTGAAATCACTAAATTGCAGGGATTTTAATTTACTATCTGCGCTATACAACTAGTATTAAAAACAATAACAATTTCAATTAGAATTTATAATATGAATAAAATTATCACTTTAGCGACTTACTTAGTTACTATAGTTTGTTATTCACAAAATATTTCGGATACCATTAAGCCAATCAAATTGAATGAAGTTGAACTAGATTTTGAACGTTATTCAAAATCAAATTTAATAAATAGTCAAAAAATTGTAACTATTTCAAAGAAAGAAATAGAATTTCAAAATTTTCAAAATACTGCTGATTTATTATCAAACATTGGGACTTTGGTAGTTCAAAAATCACAACAAGGAGGAGGAAGTCCTATTATAAGAGGTTTTGAAGCAAATAGAATTTTACTTTTAGTAGATGGTATTAGAATGAATAATCTGATTTTCAGAGCAGGTCATTTACAAAATGTGATTACTGTTGACGAAAATATGCTATCCAAAGTAGATGTGCTTTTTGGACCATCATCAACTGTTTTTGGAAGTGATGCAATGGGTGGAGCAATCAATTTGCAAACAAAAATGCCTTTACTTTTTTCAGAAAACAATAATAAAACTATTTTTGGAAATGCATTAACAAGGTATAGCAGTTCTAATAATGAAAAATCTGGTTACTTTGATTTTAATTTTTCCGAAAAAAAATGGGGGTCGCTTACGGCAGTTTCTTTTAATTATTTTAGTGATTTAAGAATGGGAAGTGCTAAAAACGGAAGCAATACTTTTTTTGGAGAACGTTCTTTATATGTTGAAACAATAAATAATATTGATATTTTAGTTCAAAATTCTAATAAATTTATTCAAAAATTTACTGCTTATAAGCAATACAATTTGATACAGAAATTTATTTTTAAACAGAATAGTACCAAGCAACATAGCTTAAATTTTCAATTGTCAACAACAAGTGATGTTCCAAGATATGACAGATTAACAGATTTGTCAACTACAGGATTAAAATATGCAAGATGGGATTATGGACCTCAAAAAAGACTTTTAGCGGCCTATAAATTAACTAAGGATAAAGCTTTTTTAAATAGTGATTTAAGTTTAGGCTTCAATTATCAGAATGTTGAAGAAAGTAGGATCACCAGAAAATTCAATAACGACAACACCAAAAGTCAGGTTGAAAAAGTATCGGTTTATGCTGTAAATGCTGATTTAAAAACTAAAATCGGGAAAGGAGATTTGCAATATGGAGCAGAAATTTTTTATGACAATTTAAATTCAAGTGCATCAAATTCAAATAGAATTACCGGTTTGGTTTCAATATCAGATACGAGATATCCGAATGGAAAAAACACTACTTTTAGAAGTGATATTTTCGCAACTTTTAACGCTGCTATTTCTGATAAAATCAATTATAATATTGGAGCAAGAGCTGGTTTTGTAACTTTAAATAGTACAATTGCTGATAATTCTATTTTCAACTTGCCTTTTAAATCTATCAAGCAAAACAACTTTACTTATAGTGGTGCTGCAGGAATAGTGAATAATAATAAAAATATAAGAATTGCTTTTAATTTAGCTTCTGCATACAGAATTCCAAACATTGATGATATTGCAAAAGTTTTCGAATCAGGAGCGGGTGTTTTGATTGTTCCAAATAAAGATTTGAAACCAGAAAAATCTGTTACAGCTGATTTAAGTGTCGAATTATGTGCAGGAAAAAGAATTCAATTTGACAATACTTTTTATCACACCCGACTATTTGATGCCATTATTACGGATGATTTTTTATTTAATGGTTCAAGTACTATAAATTATGACGGACAAACAAGTGCCGTTTTTGCCAACCAAAACAAAGGAATTGCAACCATTACTGGAATTACATCAACAATAAAATTCACGATTACAAAACCATTGCAATTTTACGGGACTTTTAATTTTATAAAAGGTAGAATTAAAGACGGCTTAGGAACTTCGCCTTTAGACCATATTCCACCTTTTTATGGAAAAACAGGCTTAAAATATGAAAGTAAAACAGTAAATTTTGATTTTTACATACTTTATAGTGGAAAAAAAGACATCAAAGATTATTTTCTAAATGGTGAAGATAATGAACAGTATGCGCCTGTAAATGGAATGCCTGGTTGGAAAACATTTAATTTAAAAGGATCCGTTTCTTTATTAAATAATATAACTCTTTTCTCTGGTATTGAAAATATATTAGACACTCAATACCGCACTTTTGCTTCTGGAATGAATGCTTCAGGAAGAAATGTTTATTTTGGGGTTAAATATAAGTTCTAATAAAAATGGGTGACTAAATATAAATATGCTCACATAAATTTTCTTCGAGTGCATTCCTTGATTATTTAAAGAAAAAGTAAAGGAAACTTAGTATTTTGTTATTCCTTTCTTAATTAAATAAAAGTTGAAAGTTTGTTTGTGAATTCAAAAATATAAGCTACTTTTGCATCCAATTTAATAATAAAATATTTTTTTATGAATCATTATGAAACTGTTTTCATTTTAAATCCCGTTTTATCTGAAGTTCAGATAAAGGAAACAGTAAGCAAATTCGAAGATTTTCTTACATCCAGAGGAGCAGAAATGGTATCAAAAGAGGATTGGGGCCTGAAAAAAATGGCTTACGAAATCCAACACAAGAAAAGTGGTTTTTACCATTTATTTGAATTCAAAGTTGCAGGAGAAGTTCTTATTGCATTTGAAACTGAATTTAGACGTGACGAGAGAATTATGCGTTTCTTAACTGTAAGTTTAGACAAACATGCTATTTCTTGGGCTGAAAGAAGAAGAACAAAATTAAAATCATCTAAAGCGTAATCATTATGTCAACATTACAACAATCAGCTTCAGGAAAAAAAGATGGGGATATCAGATATCTTACGCCTTTGAACATAGAAACAAATAAGGTAAAAAAATATTGTCGTTTCAAAAAATCTGGAATCAAATATATTGATTATAAAGATGCAGATTTCTTATTGAAATTCGTTAATGAGCAAGGGAAGATTCTTCCTCGTCGTTTAACTGGAACTTCATTAAAGTACCAAAGAAAAGTGTCAGTAGCTGTGAAAAGAGCACGTCACTTAGCATTAATGCCATACGTGGCAGATTTACTGAAATAATAAAAAATTAACAGTTGTTGTCTCGCTTCAGCGGGACTAACTTCTAATAACAAAGGACAACAACATGGAACTTATATTAAGACAAGACGTACAAAATTTAGGATTTAAAGATGATGTGGTAACTGTAAAAAATGGTTACGGACGTAACTTTTTAATACCTCAAGGCCATGCACTTTTAGCTACATCTTCTGCAAAGAAAGTATTGGCTGAAAACCTTAAACAAAGAGCTCATAAAGAAGCTAAAATTGTTAATGATGCAATAGCATTAGCGGAAGCTTTGAAGGCAATTGAAATTAAAATATTTGCAAAATCTGGTGGAGAAAAATTATTCGGTTCAATCACGAATATTGATATCGCTGCAGCTTTAGCAAAAGGTGGTCAAGAAATTGATAGAAAATTCATCACAAGTGGAATCGTAAAAAGAACAGGAAAATATGCTGCTACTGTTCGTTTACACAGAGATGTATTAGTTGAATTAGCTTATGAAATTGTTGCTGAAAAAGCATAATTTCTAAATTCATATAATTGAATCCCGATGAAAATCGGGATTTTTTTTGTTTGATCTGTACTCGTTTCAGATTCCCTAATTAATCTATAATACATCTTAATAAGATGCTTAAATAAATTCAGCATAAATGAAATACTCTAGACTTACGAAAGAGCAATTTGAAGAAATGAATACCGAATTCATTAATTTTCTTTCTACTCAGGCTATTGATAAAGTGGAATGGGACAAAATTAAAGCGGAACAACCTGAAATTGCAGAACAAGAATTGGATGTTTTTTCTGATTTGGTTTGGGAAGGCGTACTCACGAAAACCGAATATTTAGAACATTTCTCTAAAAATCATATTTTCCTTTTTCAATGTTTTGATACCTATGTAAAATCGATAGTATTGAAATCTTTGGTTCTAGAAACTAATTTTTTGACAAAAGAAGGTCTACAATGGTTGAGCGATAATATGTTTACTGAAACAATTGAAATGAAAATCGGCAAAAAAGAATTTACAGAAGACAGAAATCAATCACTTTTCGAGTTGATTCAGCAAGGGTCTTTCTTGAGCAACGGACAATTATTCAAACAAGTAAATTCTATTATTGAGTCTTAAATTTAAATAATAACTTCGGGTTCATAAATTAAACTTTGTAACTTTGAGCCTATGTAACTTTGTTAAATGGATATTCAAAATACGATTCTACAATTACGAGAAGAATTAAACCAACACAATTATAACTATTATGTGTTGGATAAACCTACTATTTATGATCTTGAATTTGATTTAAAACTAAAAGAACTTCAAGATTTAGAATATAAATATCCTGAATTTTTTGATGAAAATTCTCCAACACAACGAGTTGGTGGAGCGATTACAAAAAACTTTAAAACTGTTCAACACGACTATAGAATGTATTCTTTGGATAATTCCTATTCCAAAGAAGATTTGATTGAATGGGAAAAACGAATCCAAAAAGTATTAGGAGATGTTACTTTGGAATACGTTTGTGAATTGAAATATGACGGAGCATCTATAAGTATTACTTATGAAAACGGTGCATTAAAATGTGCAGTAACTCGTGGAGATGGTTTTGAAGGCGATGATGTTACCAATAATATAAAAACAATAAAGTCAATTCCGTTAAAATTAAAAGGTAATTTCCCTGAAAAATTTGATGTTCGCGGAGAAATTATTTTGCCATTTGCTGGTTTTAAAAAGATGAACCAAGAGCTTATGGCTATTGGTGAATTACCCTATTCTAATCCGCGAAATACAGTATCAGGGAGTTTAAAGTTACAAGACAGTGCTGAGGTTTCAAAACGCCCTTTGGATTGTTTATTGTATTTTATAATAGGGTCAAATTTGCCTTTTAATTCTCAATTTGACAGTTTAGAATTTGCTAGAAATTGGGGATTTAAAGTTCCAAATGAGCCAAGATTAGCTCTTAATTTAGACCAAGTATTTCAGTTTATTGATTTTTGGGATGTTCATAGACATAAATTGCCATATGAAACGGATGGAGTAGTGGTGAAAGTTAACCAATTTCATCACCAAGATGAATTGGGTTTCACTGCAAAATCCCCTCGTTGGGCAATGGCATACAAGTTCAAATCGGAACAAGTTTCCACTCGATTAAATTCGATTTCGTATCAAGTTGGTCGAACCGGCTCAATTACGCCTGTTGCCAATTTAGATCCTGTTCAATTGGCGGGAACTATTGTTAAACGCGCTTCTTTGCACAATGCGGATCAAATTGAGAAATTGGATATTCGTATTGGAGACGAAGTTTTCGTTGAAAAAGGCGGTGAAATCATCCCTAAAATTATAGAGGTCGATTTAAGTAAGCGTTCGATAAATTCAATACCTACAACTTATATTGCTAATTGTCCAGAATGCCACACAGAATTAGTTCGTTCTGAAGGAGAAGCAAATCATTATTGTCCTAATTATTATGATTGTCCACCTCAAATTATTGGAAGAATTCAGCATTTTATTTCTAGAAAAGCAATGGATATTGAAGGGCTTGGAGGAGAAACGGTAGCTTTGTTATTCAATAACGGATTGGTTCATAATTATGCTGATTTATACAATTTAACTGTAGAACAAATATTACCTTTGGAAAGAATGGCGCAGAAGTCGGCAGAAAATTTAGTTAAAGGCGTTGAAAATTCTAAAACCGTACCCTTTGAAAATGTTTTATTTGCTCTTGGAATTCGTTTTGTTGGGGAAACTGTTGCCAAAAAATTAGCGAAACATTACAAAAATATCGACGCTTTAAGCAAATCCTCTTTTATGGATTTGGTTTTGGTTCATGAAATTGGGGAGCGAATTGCACTAAGTGTAATAGACTTTTTTAAGAATCAAATCAATAAAGAGATTATTGAACAATTAAAAGTACAAGGAGTTCAATTTGAAATTATTGAAAAAACAAATCTAAATGCAACAAACAAACTAGCTGGAAAAACTTTTGTTATTTCAGGTATTTTTGAAAAATTTTCTCGTGATGATTTGAAAAGAGCAATTGAAGATAACGGTGGCAAATTAGGAAGTTCCATTTCAGCTAAAACGGATTACGTTGTTGCTGGTGATAATATGGGACCTGCTAAACTTGAAAAAGCAAATTCATTGAGGATTTCAATTATTTCTGAAGATGATTTTATTTCAATGCTATAAAAGGATTAATTTTATTTACACAATAATACTTCTTCCGTTATGAGATTTTGATTTGTCATTATCAAAATAAAAGTCAATTCGCCCTAAATTTATTCCGTAACAGCCAGCTTGATTGACAATTACTTCTTTTCCTTCGCTGTTTTTTACTACTGATGGTTTTTCTAAAAATGTATGCGTGTGTCCTCCAATAATAAGGTCAATGTCTTTGGTTAATGTAGCTAACTTTATATCCGAAATTTTTTCTGTTTCGTCTTTATATTTGTATCCTAGATGCGAAAGACAAATTATAAGATCGCATTTTTGCTCTTGTTTTAGAATTCTTGTCATTTCTTGAGCTGTTTCAATAGGATTTAAATACACGGTTTCCTTATAGTTTTTTTTATCTACCAATCCAGCTAATTCAATTCCGATTCCAAAAATACCTACTTTAATTCCATTTTTGTTAAATATTTTGAACGGTTTTGTTTTGCCATTAAGAACGGTGTTTTCAAAGTTATAATTTGAAGTTACAAAATCAAAATTAGCATTGTGCATTTGAGAATTAAAACCTTCAATTCCGTTATCGAAATCGTGATTTCCCATTGTTCCCAGGTCGTATTTCATCATACTCATTAATCTCAATTCTAATTCGCCACCATAATAATTAAAATAAGGTGTTCCTTGAAATATATCGCCTGCATCAAGCAATAAAAGGTTAGGATTTTCATAACGAATGCTGTCAATTAATGCTGCTCTTCTAGCAACACCGCCCATATTTGGATTTCTTGGATGGTCCGCTGGAAATGGATCTATATATGAGTGAACATCATTTGTGTGAAGAATAGTCAAGTGTTTTATGCTGGTACTATCGCTTGATTTAAAACTACTTAAAGATAAGCCTAATCCAATTAATGTTGTACTTGCGGCTGTTTTTTGTATAAATTCTCTTCTTTTCATTTTTGTTTTTTTTAGGTAATTTCTAAAAGGTATGTGATTTACTATTTAGTAACAGCTAGCGAGGAAATCCTGCATTTTTTTTCGCAATTTAAAAGAAAGGCAGAAATTACATTTACTGATTATTAACTTTTTTGTTCCAAAACATTATTCGATTAGTATTCTTTGGTCTTTTAAAATTGGTATTGTTGGCGTTTCTTTTAAATAATCTATTAAGATATTTCTCAATTTATAGTTTAAATCATAATTTGCTTTTCCTTTTTTAAAGAAATTCATTCTATCGCCACCGTTTGAAAGGTAATCTGAGGTTACTACATAATATATTTTTTCCAGATCTAAATTTATTGATTGAATTAGGATATTTTTTGGCTGATTGTTTTTATCGATTGTAAATTGAATTCCTGAAATTGGATGTGGTTTTTTTTCAGAAATAATATAATTTACCATTTCTAAAATTTGTTCTCCTTTTAAAGCAACTACTATAGATGTGTTTTCAAAAGGCATAACTTCAAAAGCTGTTTTTTGGGTGATATTTCCTTTTGGAATAATGGAACGGATTCCGCCATTATTAAGTATACACATGTCTAATTTTTTGTTTTCACGAGAACTAAATATTGTATTTCCTCTTTGTAAAGTTATGTCTGCTAATAGGTTGCCAATGCTTGTTTGCCATTGTCCAGATTTATCTAATGTTTCTGGCGCGAAGGAAATTGGGGTATTTAATTCTTCATAAATGCGTTCTCTATAGGGCTTAATATAAGCTTCAATTTCAGTAACATCTTTGTTGTTATTTGTAATCCCGATATCCTTTCCTTCTATTTTTGTAACATAGTATTTTTGTTCGGCACAAGAAACTGACAAAAGAAATGTTAAGAATAAAACAAAAAACCTCAAAACAACATTATACTTTTTTAGATTTACCATTCGAAATGCGACTTATTTAATTAAATTTGTAATTTAAGTAAAAGTAATATGTTTTTATTATACATCAAGAATTTTTTGACTAAAAAGATAGTTAATAAATCATTATCAAATGTTAAACTAGTTTCAACAGCCTCAAAAATTAAAAGTGTTGGGATTGTTTTTGACGAAAGTTATTTTTATGAAAGGGAAGCTTTAGTTCAAGAATTAATTAAACAAGGAATAGAGAAAACTGATATTAAAGTTTTGGTTTTCAAGAATAAAATTAAAAAAAATGAAGTTTTCGATTATCTAACTTTTTGTAATAATGATTTGAGTTGGACAGCAACATTTGGTAAATCGGAAGTTGTAAATTTTATAAATGAAAATTTTGATTTGTTGATTAATTATTATGATGTTGAGAAAATTCCATTGTTGTTGCTTTCAAATGAATCAAAAGCAAATTTTAAAGTTGGTTTTTCTGCAATTGACAAACGATTAAATCATTTTATGATAAATGTAAGTGCTGAAAATTATACTATTTTCATTGATGAATTATTTAAATATTTAAAAATATTAAACAAAATATAGTATGCAATCATTAATAGGGACTGGAGTTGCGTTGGTTACACCTTTCAAAAAAGATTTCTCAGTTGATGTGGAATCCATATTGAAAATTGTAAATTATCAAGTTGAAAACGGGATCAATTATCTAGTTATTCTTGGGACTACTGCTGAAAATTCAACCTTAAACCAAGAAGAAAAAGAGTTGGTAATTCAAACGGTTATCGCTGCAAATAAAGGCAGATTGCCACTCGTTCTTGGAGTTGGCGGAAATAATACTCAAAAAGTAATTGAGGAATTGAAAAGCAGAGATTTTTCTAATTTCGTTGCAATACTTTCTGTTTCTCCTTATTATAACAAACCAACTCAGGAGGGAATTTACCAACATTTTAAAGCAATTGCTGCAATTTCGCCAATTCCAGTTATTCTTTATAATGTTCCTGGAAGAACAGGAAGTAATGTTTTGCCTTCGACTGTAATTCGTTTGGCTAATGATTTTAATAATATTGTTGCGATAAAAGAAGCCGCTGGTGATTTATTTCAAGCGATGCAATTAATTAAAAATAAACCGAAGGATTTTTTGGTTATTTCTGGCGATGATATGATTGCGTTACCAATCGTTTTGGCTGGAGGTAGCGGTGTGATTTCTGTAATTGGTCAAGGTTTACCAAAACAATTTTCTGAATTAATACGTTTAGGATTAGATAGAAAAGTTGATGATGCCTATAAATTACACTATCTTTTATCAAATATTATTGATATGATTTTTGAGCAAGGAAATCCTGGGGGGATTAAAGAAGTACTAAAATCATTGGGTTTATCCAGAAATACTGTTCGCTTGCCATTGGTAAATGTTGATGCTGATTTGGCTTCAAGGATAGCTTTATTTGTAAATAACTCATAAATTTTGAAATTAAAATGACTTTTTAATATTAGAAAAAATATTTTGTAGTCGCTAAATTAATAACTAAATTTGCATTTGATTTTTAAACGGTTTTATATGCCATTAAATCTGCAAAAATTCAATAAAAAAATGAATAAATTTATAATTATAGTTTTAATTGTTGTTGGTTTTTCATCGTGTAGTGAATATCAAAAGGCTTTTAAATCTGAGGATCTTGGAGTTAAATTTGATGAAGCAACTAAGCAATATGAAAAAGGTAAATTCACAAAAGCAATTCGTCTTTTTGAGCAAATAGCTCCTTCTTACAGGGGAAAACCTCAAGCTGAGAAAATGTTTTATATGTTTTCACAGTCGTATTATAAAACAAAACAATATTATTTGTCCGGATACCAATTTGAAAGTTTTGCAGCGGGATATCCAAAAAGTGATAAAATAGAAGAAGCATCTTATTTGGGCGCAAAAAGTTATTCGACTTTATGCCCAGTTTATAGCTTAGATCAGACGGATACTGATAAAGCAATTGAAAAATTACAAGCTTTTATAGATGCTTATCCAAATTCTACTTATTTGTCTGAAGCTAATGGTCTTGTAAAAGGTTTGAGAGAAAAATTAGAAAAAAAAGCCTATTTAAATGCATACGGATATAATAAAATATCTGATTATAAGTCGGCGATAATTGCTTTTGACAATTTTATTGTTGATTATCCTGGAACACCATTTAAAGAAAAAGCGTTATTCTATAAATTTGATTCAGCTTATCAATTGGCAATTAACAGTATTACAACAAAAATGCAAGACCGTTTGAATCTTGCCAAAACAGCATATTCTAACTTGGTAAAATTTAATGCGAGTTCAGAATACAAAAAAGAAGCTGACGAAATGTTGGCAAGAATAGACACAGATTTAAAACAATTTTCAAAATAAATAGAAAGTCATGGATTTAAAAAAGACGAATGCTCCGGTAAATACAATTACTTATAATAAAAGTATTATTGAAGAACCAACTGGTAATGTTTATGAAGCTATTACTATTATGGCTAAAAGAGCAAACCAAATTAATTCTGAAATTAAAAAGGAATTAACAGAAAAGTTGGAAGAATTTGCAACTTACAATGATAGTTTAGAGGAAGTTTTTGAAAATAAAGAACAGATTGAAGTTTCTAAATTTTACGAAAAATTACCTAAACCACACGCTCTTGCTGTTCAAGAGTGGTTAGATGATAAAATCTACTACAGAGACTCAACAAAATAAGATATAATGTCAGTTTTAAGCGGTAAAAAAATAGTACTGGGAATTTCTGGTGGAATTGCTGCTTATAAAACTGCTTCATTAGTTCGACTATTCATAAAAGCAGGTGCACAGGTCCAAGTGATAATGACACCTACTTCTAAGGATTTTATAACTCCTTTAACATTGTCAACACTTTCAAAAAGACCTGTTTTTTCCAGTTTTTATAAGGAGGAAGAGGAATCATTTTCTCAATTTGAACCTGCTAATAAAAATTTAGAATGGAATAATCACGTTGAAATCGCTCTTTGGGCAGATTTGATTCTAATTTCACCCGCTACTGCAAATACGTTGTCAAAAATGGCAAACGGAATTTGTGATAATATTCTGATTGCAACCTACTTATCTGCAAATTGTCCTGTTTATTTTGCACCAGCAATGGATTTGGATATGTACAAACATCCGTCAACAATTTCGAGTTTTTCTAAATTGAAATCATATGGAAATATAATAATTCCTGCTGAAATAGGAGAATTAGCAAGTGGACTTTCTGGCGAAGGTAGAATGTCGGAACCTGAAAATATTGTTGCATTTTTAGAAAATGATTTAGAAAGAAAATTACCTTTATTGGGTAAAAAAATAATTATTACCGCAGGCCCAACTTATGAAGCTATTGACCCAGTTCGATTTATTGGTAATCATTCTTCTGGAAAAATGGGTTTCGATTTAGCTCAAAGCGCGGCTAATTTTGGAGCTTCTGTAATTTTAATTTCTGGACCTTCCCATTTATCAATTGAAAATAATTTAGTACAATTAATTCGAGTTGTTTCAGCTGAAGATATGTATAATGAAAGTCATAAATATTTCGAAACTTCAGATGTTTTTATTGGAGCTGCCGCTGTTGCAGATTATAAACCTAAAAATAGTGCTGTTAATAAAATAAAAAAAGCAGAAGTTTCGTTTACTATTGAACTAGAAAAAACAAAAGATATATTGGCTTCATTGGGTTCAATTAAAAAAAATCAGTTTTTAGTTGGATTTGCATTGGAAACAGAAAATGAAATTGAGAATGCAAAGTTGAAAGTTCATAAAAAAAACTTAGATTTGATAGTTCTAAATTCATTACAAGACAAAGGTTCAGGATTCAGAAGTTTAACAAATAAAGTTACTTTTATTGGTAAAGATTTCAAAGTTGAAAAGATGGAATTAAAATCTAAAGAAGCAGTTGCAGATGACATTTTAAATAAAATAATAGCCCATTATGATGCGTAATATATTTAGTTTATTTTTATTTTTAGCTTTTGGATTTGTTCAAGCACAACAATTAAATTGTACCGTTAATGTCAATGCGGATAAGGCGACAAGTACAAATAATCAAATATTTAAAACATTAGAAAAATCCTTGACTGAATTTGTTAACAAAACAGATTGGACTGGTGTCGCTTACAAACAAGAAGAAAAAATAAATTGTTCAATGTTTATTACCGTTAGTGCTTATGAATCTAATCAATTTACAGCGACAATTCAAGTGCAATCTTCAAGACCGATTTATAATTCTACCTATTCATCGCCTGTTTTAAATTTTAATGATAAAGATTTTTCATTTAGATATACAGAATTTGAAAATTTGACTTTTAATCCTTCTATTTTTGATTCCAATTTAATTTCTGTGATTGCATTTTACAGTTATTTAATTATCGGTATGGATGGAGATACTTTTTCAAAACAGGGTGGAAGTAATTATTTAGAAACGGCACAAGATATTTCCAACGTTGCTATTTCTGGAGGTTACAAAGGTTGGAGTCAATCTGATGGAATTCAAAACCGATATTTTTTAATAAACGATATGCTTTCTAACACTTTTAGTCCTTTTCGCGAGGCCTTATATGAATACCATTTTGAAGGCTTGGATTTGATGCATAAAGATTTAAATGCTGCAAAACTCAAAATCAAAGATGCCTTAAATACCATCAGAAAAATTAATGAAACTCGACCAAATGCTTTTTTAACACGAGTGTTTTTTGATGCAAAATCGGATGAAATTGTTTCTATTTATTCTGCGGGCCCATCTATGGATCTTATAGATTTAATAGGAAATTTAAATACTATTTCTCCATTGAATTCAAGTAAATGGGCTGGGATTAAGTATTAAAAACATACAATTCGATCAATTTTTACATAATAATTATAAATGCTAACTTCACTATCTATTAATAATTTTGCTTTAATTGATAAATTAGGAATTGATTTTTCCGATGGATTTTCAATTATTACAGGTGAAACTGGTGCAGGAAAATCAATATTATTAGGTGCGTTAGGATTAGTTTTAGGAAAACGAGCCGATTTAGCATCTCTTAAAAATAAAGACCAAAAGTGTTTTATTGAAGCGAATTTCCAAATTTCAAATTATAATTTGCAATTTTTTTTTGAAGCCAATGATTTAGATTACGAGTCAGAAACAATTATTCGTAGAGAAATATTGCCTTCTGGAAAATCGCGTGCTTTTATAAATGATAGTCCCGTAAATCTTCAAAAATTGCAAGATTTGAGTTTATATTTGATAGACATCCATTCTCAATATCAAACTCAAGAACTTTCTGAAGAGACTTTTCAATTTAAAATTATAGATTCTATTGCTAATAATTTTGAAGTAATTAACTCGTATTCATCAATCTTGAAATCTTTTAAAAAAGATAAATCACAACTTACAATTTTAAATACGCAACTTCAATCTGTTTTAAAAGAGCAGGATTACAATACTTTTTTATTAGAAGAATTGCTTGCGGCACAGCTCAAATTAAACGAACAAGAAGAATTAGAGCAAATTTATGAACAATTAAATAACGTTGAATTCATAAAAGAAAGTCTTGATAAATCTTTGGCTTTAACCAATGAAGAACAGTTTGGAATTATACAAAATTTAAAGGAATTAAAAATTTATTTACAAAAAACAGTCAGTTTTTCTTCACATTATAAATCTTTATTTGAAAGAATAAATAGTGTTTCCATTGAATTTGATGACATAGCAAATGAATTGAATCAACTTACAGAAAATTTGATTAATGATCCTGAACAATTGGATTTAGTCAATCAGAAATTACAAACTATTTATAATTTACTGAAAAAACACCAAGTTGTTTCTGTTTTAGAATTATTAGAAATTCAAAATGATTTGGATAATAAGTTAGTTTCAGTTGGGGAATTGGAAATTGAAATAAATCAACTAACGGCAAAAATTCAGAATACAACTTTAGAAGTAGATAATTTTGCAACTATAATTCGAGAAAATCGATTGAAAGCTGTTCCCGTTTTATCAGAAAAATTAATTTTTATTTTGGATCAATTAGGGATGCCAAATGTTCGATTTAATATCGAATTAAAACCATCGAATAGCTATTTTGCAAACGGAAAAGATGAATTACAATTTTTATTTTCAGCAAATAAGGGTTCTGATTTTGGATTGTTAAAAAAAGTAGCTTCTGGAGGAGAATTATCTAGAATTATGTTGGCTACAAAATCTATTTTAGCACAATATTCTAATTTACCAACTATAATTTTTGATGAAATTGATACAGGTGTTTCTGGAGAAATTGCTAATAAAATGGGAAATATTATGAAAGAAATGAGTGCTAAAATGCAAGTATTTTCAATTACACATTTACCACAAATTGCTGCCAAAGGAAACGTGCATTACAAAGTTTTTAAATCAATTCAAGGCGAACGTACGATTTCAGAATTAAAATTGCTTACCGCTGAAGAAAGAATTGAAGAAATTGCAGAAATGCTATCTGGAAAAGATATTTCTGACTCTGCTTTAAATCACGCAAAAGCATTGTTAAATTAAATATTTATTTACTTTTGCAAAAGAATCAAATCAACAATAAGTTTTTAAACGAATAAACTACAATAATGATTATAGAACCAAGAATGAGAGGATTTATTTGCTTGACAGCACATCCAAAAGGGTGCGAGCAAAGTGTTAAAAATCAAATAGAATATATAAAATCAAAAGGACCAATTGACGGAGCCAAAAAAGTTTTGGTAATTGGCGCATCAACTGGTTTTGGTTTGGCATCAAGAATTACAAGTGCTTTTGGATCAAATGCATCAACTATAGGAGTTTTTTTTGAAAAACCACCCTCCGAAGGAAAAACTGCTTCTCCAGGATGGTATAATTCCGCATCATTCGAAAAATTGGCACACGAATCTAGTTTGTATGCAAAAAGCATCAATGGCGACGCTTTTTCAAATGAAATAAAAAAACAAACATTAGAATTGATAAAATCTGATTTAGGTCAAGTTGATTTAATAATTTATAGTTTGGCCTCTCCGGTTCGTATGAACCCAAATACGGGTATTTTACATCGTTCAGTATTGAAACCAATTGGAAGTACATTTACCAATAAAACGGTTGATTTTCATTCGGGAATTGTATCTAATATCAGTATTGAGCCTTGTAATGAGGAAGAGATTTCTAATACTGTTGCAGTTATGGGTGGAGAAGATTGGTCGATGTGGATTGAGGATTTAAAAGCTGCTAATTTATTGGCTCCAGGAGTAAAAACAGTTGCTTATTCATATATTGGACCTTCATTGACAGAGGCGGTTTACAGAAAAGGAACTATAGGACGTGCAAAAGATCACTTGGAAGCAACCGCTTTTTCTATTACTGACAGTCTTAAATCTATCGGTGGAACTGCATATGTTTCTGTAAATAAAGCATTGGTAACACAAGCAAGTTCAGCAATTCCAGTTATTCCATTGTATATTTCTTTATTGTATAAAATAATGAAAGAAGAAGGTATTCACGAAGGTTGTATCGAACAAATTCAACGATTGTATAAAAAAAGGTTGTATACAGGTACTGAAATTCCAACAGATGAAAACGGAAGAATTCGAATAGATGATTGGGAAATGAGAGCTGATATTCAAGAAAAAGTGGCAAAATTATGGGAGCAATCAACGACAGAATCATTACCTGCAATTGGTGATTTAGAGGGGTATAAAAAAGATTTTCATAACCTTTTTGGATTTGGATTTAACGGTGTAAATTACGAAGTAGATTCACATGAGATGGTTTGTGTTTCAAGTATTGTATAAAAAAAATAAATAATATTTAGCCACAAATTCAATGATTTTTAGAAATATAATCTTTGAATTTGTGGCTTTTTTAATAATAATTAAGATATGTATAATTTATTAAAGGGGAAACGAGGAATTATTTTTGGAGCCTTAGATGAAAATTCTATAGCTTGGATAACTGCAGAGCGAGTTCACGAAGAAGGTGGTATTTTTGTTTTAACTAATGCGCCCGCCTCAATTAGAATGGGAACAATTGATGTATTAGCTCAAAAAACTAATTCACAGCTTATTCCTGCAGATGCCACTTCTGTTGAGGATTTGGAAAATTTAGTTGATAAAGCAATTGAAATTTTAGGAGGAAAAATTGATTTTGTATTGCATTCGATAGGTATGTCTGTAAATGTCAGAAAAGGAAATCATTACACCAATCAGAATTATGATTATACTGAAAAAGGTTGGAATGTTTCGGCTGTTTCTTTTCATAAAGTGATGCAAGTGCTATATAAAAAAGAGGCGATGAACGAGTGGGGGAGTATTGTTGCATTGACTTATATGGCATCGCAACGAGTTTTTCCAGATTATAATGATATGGCAGATAATAAAGCATTTTTAGAATCTATTGCGCGTAGTTTTGGTTATTTCTTTGGTAAATATAAAAAGGTTAGAGTGAATACTATTTCGCAATCGCCAACTCCAACAAAAGCGGGTCACGGAGTTAAAGGATTTGATGAATTTATTTCCTACTCAGAAGCAATGGCACCTCTTGGAAATGCAACGGCATTGGATTGTGCCAATTATACCGTTGCTATGTTTTCTGATTTGACAAAACGAGTAACTTTACAAAACTTATATAACGATGGTGGATTTTCAAATATGGGAGTTAGTCAGGAAGTTTTGGACCAGTTTTAGTTATTTTATTTTTATAGTATATCTTTGTTAAATAATAAGTATAAACATAGATTCAAATAACGATGTATTTTTCTATAATCATTCCTGTTTTTAACCGCCCTGAAGAAGTTAAAGAGCTTTTAGAAAGTTTAGCACACTCTAATTTTACAGAAGATTTTGAGGTTGTAATCGTCGAAGATGGTTCTTCTTTTCCTTCTGAAAATGTTGTTGATTCATATAAAAGTAAATTAAATATTTCTTATTATATGAAATGCAATTCAGGCCCCGGTGATTCAAGAAATTTTGGAATGAACCTAGCAAAAGGAGATTATTTTCTAATATTCGATTCAGATTGTATTATTCCAAATAATTATTTATCAGAAGTTTCCAAACAACTAAAGCTTCAATATATAGATTGTTTTGGTGGTCCTGATAAAGCATTAACTTCTTTTTCAAATATACAAAGGGCTATAAATTTCTCTATGACTTCTTTTTTGACTACAGGAGGAATTCGAGGCGGTTCAGAAAAAATAGATCATTTTCAGCCCCGAAGTTTCAATATGGGACTTTCTAAAAAAGCATTTCAAGCATCAGGAGGTTTTGGAAATATTCATCCTGGAGAAGACCCTGATTTATGTATACGACTTTGGAATTTAGGTTTTGAAACAAAATTATTTCCCAATGCTTTTGTTTATCATAAAAGAAGAATTGATTGGGAAAATTTTTATCTTCAAGTAAATAAATTTGGAAAAGCACGCCCTATCTTAAATAGCTGGTATCCAGAACACAATAAATTAACTTATTTCTTTCCATCACTATTTATATTGGGATTTTTTGTTTCGATTTTCCTTTTAATTTTTTCACAAGATTTACCTTTAAAATTATATTTCATCTATTTTTTCATATTATTTGTAACTTCCTCAATTCAAAACCGGAGTTTAATAATTGGCTATTTGGCAGTTCGTGCAACTTGGAAGCAATTTTTAGGATACGGATTAGGATTTATGGAGTCTTTTTTTAAAATCATTATTCTTAAGCAAAAACCAGAAGTAGCTTTTCCTGAATTATTTTTTAAGTTATGACAAAAATAATCGGGTTAACAGGCGGAATTGGAAGCGGAAAAACTACGATTGCAAAACATATTAAATCGTTGGGAATACCTGTTTATATTGCTGATGATGCCGCTAAAAAAATTCTTTTATTGCCTAAAACATTAAACTCTTTAAAATTAGTTTTTGGTAATTCTATTTTTGACAACGAAACCTTAAATAAAGATAAATTATCAACTATTGTATTTAACAATCCCGAAATGTTAAATCAGTTAAATCAAATTATACACCCAGCTGTAAAAATAGATTTTGATAATTGGCTTGAAATGAATAAAAACCATCCGTTGGTTGTAAAAGAAGCTGCAATTTTATTTGAAAGCGGAAGTTATAAAGATTGCGATGCAGTAATTACAATTTTAGCACAATTAGATAGTCGAATAAATCGTATTGTGAAAAGAGATAATATAAATTCTGAAGCCGTTTTAAGTCGTATTAATAATCAATGGACAGATGAAATGAGGATTTCAAAAAGTGATTATGTGATTGAAAATAATAATAATGTTAATATTGCATTTGAACAAACTGAAAATATACTTAAAAAATTATCAAATCAATAATTAACAGGTCATTTGTTAATATTTGGTTAATGTATTAATGAAATAAGTGTTAAAATGTTAAATTTGTCAAGATGAATAAATTATTTTTCCGATTGTTAATTGTATTGATGAGTTTATCTCTAATTGGGATTATTTTGGTACAAGTATATTGGTTCAATTCTTCATTTCAAAATAACGATGAGCAATTTCGTTTTCACGTTCAGCAAGCTATTGGAAACGTTTCTAATAAATTGCAAAAGCAAGAAGTATATAGTTTTTACAATAAATACAATAAGTATAAAGACAGTACAGGAAAAGCGCCTCAAAAGAAAGATTTATTAGAGTTTTATTATGTTCAAAAAAACACAAGAACAAATGAGACTATAATTTATTCGAATACTATTATTGCTGAAGATTATTCGATGTCATCCTCTTTTTTTAATAAGAAAACGGATAGTGTTAAGTTAAAAAATTTCTCATCAAAAAGAATAACAGAGGTTTATAATAACAATAAAATTGATAATTCATCTGTTCAAAATAATTTAATTCCAGATTCAAAGACGCAAAAATCAGGAAATTTAGATATTTTAGATAATGTACAATTTGAAATTTTTTTCAAAGATATTGCAATAACAATGCCAATTGAAGAAAGGGTTTCACCTGAAGCAATTCGTAAATTATTGTCAAATGAGTTGGATGAATTTGGTGTTAAAACACCTTTTGAATATGGAATTTATAGTAATGGTTTAGCTACAAAAATTAAATCTGAAAAATTTAAGTACGATAAAAACAATACTTATTCTATTCTGGTTTTTAAGGATAATGAGGGAACTAATACCTATCAATTATTGGTAAGTTTTCCTCACAAAAAGAAATTTTTATTTTCCGAATTGTTAGGAATTACAGTTTTATCGATAATTTTTACGTTAATAATAATAATTGCATATTCGAGTGCGTTAAATCAATTGATTCGCCAGCGTCAGATTTCAGAAATTAAAACAGATTTCATTAATAATATGACACACGAGTTTAAAACACCGATTGCAACAATAAATTTAGCTTTGGATGCTATAAAAAATCCTAAAATTATTGACGATAAGGAGAAAGTTCATCGGTATCTCAAAATGATTAGGGATGAAAATAAACGAATGCATGCCCAAGTTGAAAATGTTCTTCGAATTTCAAAATTAGAAAAGAGAGAGTTAAATATTAATAAAGAATCTAATAACATTCATGAGATAATTGATGAAGCTTTAGAACATGTTAATTTAATTATTGAAAATAGACAAGGATCAATTACTAAGCATTTTGATGCAAACAGAACAACTGTTCTTCTAAATGATGTTCATTTTACAAATGTGTTAGTTAATATTTTAGATAATGCGATCAAATATTCGCCTGAAATTCCCGTTATAGAGATTTATACAGAGAACGTAAAAGATTTTGTAATTATCAAAATCAAAGATCAGGGAGCAGGAATGACTAAAGTAGCTCAAAAGAGAATTTTTGAAAAATTCTATCGAGAACATACAGGAGATTTGCATAATGTTAAAGGACATGGTCTTGGTTTGTCCTACGTGAAACGGATTATTGAAGATCACAATGGCGAAGTTTATGTGGAAAGCGAAAAAGGAAAGGGAAGTACATTTATTATAAAATTACCACTAATTAATTAATTATTATGGAAACAGACAACAAAAAAGTTCTTTTAGTAGAAGACGATCAAAATTTCGGATCTATTTTAAAGGACTATTTAATGCTAAATGATTTTGATGTTACATTGGCAAAAAATGGAATGGAAGGTTTTGAAAAGTTCAAAAAAGACACTTATGATTTGTGTATTTTAGATGTTATGATGCCTTACAAAGATGGTTATACTCTTGCCAAAGAAATAAGAGAAAAAAATAAAGAGGTACCAATTATTTTCTTAACAGCAAAATCTATGAAAGAAGATGTGCTTAAAGGTTATAAAGTTGGTGCTGATGATTACTTGAATAAACCATTTGATTCAGAGGTCTTGTTAATGAAAATCAGGGCTATTATTCAAAGAAAATCTTCAGATACAAAAACAGATGTAACTAAATTTGAATTCATAGTTGGAAATTTTCACTTAAATTCTAAATTACGTTTCTTGACATTCAAAAATGATGAGCCAATTAAACTTTCTCCAAAAGAAAATGAATTATTAAAATTATTAGTTCTTTATGAAAATGATTTGATGCCAAGAGAGTTAGCTTTAACAAAAATTTGGAGGGATGATAATTATTTCACTTCAAGAAGTATGGATGTTTATATTGCTAAACTAAGAAAATATTTAAAATTGGATATAAATGTTGAAATACTTAACATTCACGGTGAAGGTTTTAGATTAGTCATTAAAAATAAAGTTTCTACTTTAGAACCTCTATAAATTGCGAAAAGCTCCGAGAAATCGGAGCTTTTTTATTTTCAAATTATCTCTAAAGCAAAACTCTTTTTATCTTCTTTTGTAACTCTGAAAATGAGTTTATTCTCGATTACACTTTCTTAAATTTTAAAGAATCATTCAAATACAATTCCTTGATAAAATTCATTTCAAAACTATCAATTCTTTGATTTAGAATCAATTCTGATGGTACAAAATCCAAACTCCATTCTAAATACTTTTATTTGTTGACATGGTTTACAATATCCAAATCGTATAGAACAACTACTTTATGAAATACTTGTTCTTTATCATCAAAGAGTTTGAATTTTTGATAAACTTTTTTCAGTAATGTAAAGTTTGCTGAAATTAGCATTTTATAATTTAAGATTTATGAATTCAATTATGTTTTTTCTGTCGGTAGAAAAATCAAACCATTTTGTTTCTTCATTTCTTTTGAACCATGTAATTTGTCGTTTTGCAAATCTTCGAGTATTTTTCTTAATTTTTTCAATGGCTAAATCTAATGTTGTTTTTTCTTCAAAATATTCAAACAACTCACTGTATCCAATAGTTTGTAAGGAATTTAATTTTTTATTTGTAAAGACTCTTTCGGCTTCCTCCAATAAGCCCTCGTTTATCATAATTTCAACACGCTGATTAATTCGTTCGTAAATTATTTCTCGATCTGCTTCCAAACCAATAATAATAGGAGTGAAGTTTCTCGTATCTTTTTTCTTATTCATAAAAGAAGAATAGGGTTTTCCAGATCCAATACAAACTTCCACAAAACGCATCATTCTTTGAGGATTTTGTAATGTTTGAGGATTTTTTAATTTAATTGTATTAAAATAATCGGAATCTAATTCTTTTAGTTTTTGTTGTAAATAAGTTATTCCAAAGTTCTCATAATCGTAATTTACTTGTTCCCGAAAGGAACTTTCAATTTTTGGAAATGAATCAAATCCTTTTAAAATAGCATTTACATATAATCCTGAACCGCCTACAAGGATTGCAAAATTTGATGTTTTATAGAGTTCGTCAAGTTTTAATATGGCTTCTTTTTCGAAATCACCAACAGTATAATTATCAAATATTGATTTGTTATGGATAAAATGATGGGAAACCGACGAAAGCTCCTCTTTGTTAGGAACTGCTGTTCCAATTGATATTTCCTTAAAAAACTGACGGCTATCACAAGAAATAATTTCACAACCAAAATGTTTTGCCAAAACAATGCTTAATGAAGTTTTTCCAATTGCAGTTGGACCGACTATAGTTATTAAATACTTCATTAGTTAGTTTTTTGTTAGCTCAGATAGCAGTTTATTCAACCTAATAGCTAAAAATAGGTTTAAAAAAAATTAAAATTTTATAATCTTCAAATATTTACTTTTCCGAATGTGACTTTCTATAATATTTTTTGATTCGCGGTTATTTTGCATTGGAATTAATATGTTTTTCAGAATTTCAATATTGTGAATTTGAAAGTTTAAATCGTAAAAAGCATATCCTTTATATATTCCATTTTCAATTAATACGGCACTTAGCTCACTTATATTTCGACCTTTGTCAGTTATAACCATATTTTGATTTTCAAAGCTATTTTTTGTGATGAATTCCTGAACTCTCGAATTGTATTCTACTTGAGATATCTCTCCTATACAGGCTCCATCGCATTCCTTAATTTTATATTGAAAACAGGATTCTTTTGTATTATATAAACCAGTGAATTTTTGACATAATTTATAATCTGATGTGATTCTGAATAATGCATTTTGCGCTTCTTGTAAGGTTGAAAAAGAGGTAATTTCTTTTCGTCGACCATCAGTTTTTCGAAGTTTTAAATTCAAATAACCCTTTTTATCAGCCTCAACATACAACGCAATATTGAAAACGCTTTTTCGTTGCGCCCTGTTATAGATGGGTTTGTGGATTTTAATTTCTTCGCTTTCTTTCAATAAAGCAATTAATTCGCTGCCTGTTTCTTCATAAGTAACTGAAAAAACTTCCTTTTGGATTTTCGTCGATTTGACATCTACACCTGTGAAATGCTGGTTGATTCGCTTCTTTATATTCTTACTTTTACCTATATAAATTAACTTATTATCTTTATTATAAATATGATATACGCCTGTTATTGAAAGTAAACTTTCAATAATAGTATATAATTTTGGAGCGATTCCTTTTTGAATTTCTGTTTTAATTAATTCTGATACAATTACCTTTTCGGTGTCTTTCGCTAAAAGTAATTGGAATAATTTTACAGTTGCTAATGCATCTCCACTCGCTCGATGTCTATCAAAAATTGGGATTCCAAGTGCGCGAACTAATTTTCCTAAGCTGTGAGATGTCTGTTCAGGCAATAATTGTTGTGATAACTCAACAGTGCACAGTGTTCTTTTATTGAAATCATATCCTAGACGACGAAATTCTGTTCTTAAAATTCGATAATCAAAAGATGCATTATGAGCAACTAAAACACAATCTTTTGTAATCTCAATAATGCGTTTAGCAACTTCAAAAAACTTTGGAGCTCTTTTTAGCATTGTATTATTGATACCGGTTAATTTTTCAACAAATGGCTGAATTTTGATTTCAGGATTTACTAAACTGATAAATTCATCCACAATTTCGTCACCGTCAAATCTATAGATTGCGATTTCTGTAATTCCTTCCTCATTGAATTTTCCTCCAGTGGTTTCTATGTCGATTATGCAGTAAATTTCTTTATATTTAAATATATTTTGTTAACGTCCTCCAAAGATAGTACTTCCAATGCGGACCATTGTACTTCCGCACGCAATTGCCAGTTGATAATCGCCGGACATTCCCATTGATAAAGTGTCTAGTTTGCAATTTTTAATGTTTAGAGATTGTAACTTTTCATAAATAGATTTCAAATGCTGAAATTCTTTCTTAATTTGGTTTTGATTCTCTGTAAAAGTTGCCATTCCCATTAAACCAATAATCTTGATATTGTTCATTTTTTTTAACGAATCAGATGCTAATAAATCCTCTAATTCTTCTTCATTTATTCCAAATTTTGTTTCTTCTTCCGCAATGTGAATTTGTAATAAACAATTAATAATTCTATCGTTTTTAAGGGCTTGTTTATTAATTTCTTCTAATAATTTCAAACTGTCAACTCCGTGAATCAAACTTACGTATGGCGCCATGAATTTTACCTTGTTCGTTTGAATGTGCCCAATCATCTGCCATTTAATATCTTTAGGCATTTGTTCCCATTTTTCGGTCATTTCTTGGATTTTGTTTTCACCAAAAATGCGTTGGCCTGCAGCGTAGGCTTCCATCAAATGAGAAACGGGTTTGGTTTTTGAAACCGCAACAAGAGTTACATTTTCAGGTAAAGACGATTTTATTTTGAGTAAATTTTCTTTTATGGACATATTATATAAACTGTTTTGCGATTTTCTCCGCTTTTTTACTTTCGCTGTAATCATAAAAACCTTCACCAGATTTTGAACCTAATTTTCCTGCACGAACCATATTTACTAAAAGTGGGCAAGGAGCATATTTTGGATTTTTAAAACCGTCATACATTACATTTAAAATGGCCAAACACACGTCAAGTCCAATAAAATCAGCTAATTGCAAGGGTCCCATTGGCTGTCCCATTCCTAATTTCATAACGGTATCAATTTCATATACACCAGCAACTTTATTGTATAAGGTTTCAACGGCTTCGTTAATCATTGGCAACAGAATTCTATTGGCAACAAAACCGGGATAATCATTAACTTCGACAGGAGTTTTACCTAATTTTTCTGATAAATCCATAATTATTTTTGTAACTTCATCTGATGTGTTGTAGCCACGAATGATTTCTACCAATTTCATAATTGGCACAGGATTCATAAAGTGCATTCCGATAACTCTTTCAGGATGAGCAACAACAGCGCCTATTTGCGTAATTGAAATAGAAGAAGTATTGGTTGCTAATATGGTATTATGTGAACAAACTTCATTTAGTTGTTTGAAAATATTGAGTTTTAATTCTACATTTTCTGTTGCAGCTTCAACCACTAAATCAACACCAACAACCCCATCTTTTATATCGGTGTAAGTAATAATATTGGAAATGGTTTTCAATTTATCTTCCTCAGTAATAGTTTCTTTTGCAACCATTCTATCTAAATTTGTAGCAATAGTTGCCATTCCTTTATCCAATGATTTTTCGGAAACATCAATTAATTTGACGGTAAATCCGCTTTGAGCAAATGTATGAGCAATTCCGTTACCCATCGTTCCAGCTCCAATTACAGCTATTATTTTCATATATTATTTTTTAAAACAATCAATTATTTGATAAGCAACTCTTAGTGCATTTGTTCCTTGTTCCAATGTAACAACTGTATTTGTATTATTATTTATAGCATCAGCAAAAGAATCCAATTCGTCTAAAATAGCGTTATTTTGTTCTACATCAGGATTTGCAAAATAAATTTGTTTTTTTACACCTTCTGCATTTTGTAAAATCATATCAAAATCACCAGGAACTTCGGGTGCATTTTTCATTTTAACTACCTCGCATTTTTTTTCAAGAAAATCAACAGATATGTAAGCGTCTTTTTGGAAAAATCTAGTTTTACGCATATTTTTTAATGAAATTCTGCTTGCTGTTAAATTGGCAACACATCCATTTTCGAATTCAATTCTAGCATTCGCAATATCTGGGGTATCGCTAATTACAGAAACTCCACTTGCGTTAATAAGTTTAACTTTTGAAGGAACAACGCTTAATATAGCATCGATATCGTGAATCATCAAATCTAAAACTACTGGAACATCAGTTCCACGAGGATTAAATTCAGCCAATCGATGGGTTTCAATGAACATTGGATTTTCAATCATATCTTTTGTAGCAATAAATGCAGGATTGAATCTTTCAACGTGACCAACTTGTCCTTTTACATTATATTCAATGGCTAAAGCTATAATTTCTTCCGCTTCAGCGACAGTATTTGAAATAGGTTTTTCTATAAAAACATGTTTCCCTGATTTAATAGCCACTTTAGCACATTTATAATGAGAAAGAGTAGGGGTTACAATGTCAATAACATCCACAGCGTGAATTAAAGTCGCTATGGTGTGAAACTGTTTGTAGCCAAACTCTTCCGCTATTTTTGAACCGTTTTCATGATTTTCATCATAAAATCCTACCAATTCATATTTTTCTGATTGTTGTAATAATCTTAAATGTATTTTTCCGAGATGTCCAGCACCTAAAACGCCTACTTTTAACATAACTAAGTATTTTCAACAAAAATAGTAATAAATTGATAATTAATTAATGCATTTAAAATTAAATCGATCCTATAAATTAACAATTACTTTCTTAAATTTACATCATAAATAATAATTAGTTTTGAAAAATACAGCCAAACATCAAGGACTTAGAAACCAGCTCGTGAAATTGTTGCAAGAAAAAGGGATTGTTGACAAAAACGTATTAAAAGCAATTAGCACTATTCCACGCCATTTATTTTTAAATTCAAGTTTTGAAGACTATGCCTATCAAGACAAAGCATTTCCAATTGGAGCAGGGCAGACTATTTCACAACCTTATACCGTTGCTTTTCAAAGCCAATTATTAGAAATAAAAAAAGACGATAAAATTTTGGAAATAGGAACAGGTTCTGGCTATCAAACGGCAGTTTTGTGTTTGATGGGAGCCAAAGTTTTTAGTGTAGAGCGACAAAATGAATTATTCAAACAAACTTCGGCATTGTTGCCAAAATTAGGAATTCGCCCTAAACATCTTTCTTTTGGAGATGGTTATAAAGGTTTACCAAATCACGCCCCTTTTGACAGTATTATAGTAACAGCAGGTGCTCCCACGATTCCAAAGCCTTTAATGGCGCAATTAAAAATAGGTGGTAGGTTGATAATCCCTGTTGGGGATAAAAATCAAATAATGACGATGCTAATTAGAAAAAATGAAACTCAATTTGAAAAACACGAATTTGGGGATTTTAAATTCGTTCCTCTATTAGAAGATAAAAACTAAAACAAAAACTCCGAATAATCAAGGTTTATTGTCCAATAATATTTAAATAACGCTCTAAACTTTCTTTTTCTACTTGCGCAATAAACATCAAAAAATCATCTTTGTTGTTTTTAGTTTGTGCAACTTCAAGGGAATTATAATATTCCATTCTAGTGTCGTAATCACCTTTAATATTGGCAATTACATAACCTTGTTGTAACAAAATAAGGTTCATTACTAACCGAGAACTTCTACCGTTTCCATCAACAAATGGATGAATAGTTACCAAACGTTCGTGAAGTTCTGCAGCTAAAATAACTGGATGAAGCCTTTTTTTATTTGTTTCATACCAAATGAAAAAATCTTCCATTTCCTTTGCAACCATAAAAGGTTGTGGAGGCAAATGAGAACTTCCTTTTATCATAACTTGAACTTTTCTATATTTTCCAGCATCTTCAGGATTAATTCCTCTCAAAATTAGATTGTGAATACACAAAAATTCACGTTCATTCAATGCTGTATTTCGCTCCATTAATTGTTTAATATAAGCGATCGCTTCTTGATGATTTATAGCTTCAAGGTGCTCTCGCATGCTTTTTCCTGAAATAGTAAGCCCTTCATTGATAACTAAATCAGTTTCACGAAGCGTCATTGTATTTCCTTCAATTCTATTGCTCTCAAAAGTATATTCTAATTCTAAAGCCTGAGCAATTTTGTAACTGTCTAATTTTCTAAAAGAATCTAATTTTTGTTTTAGAGTATCAATTTCAACCAATATAATAGTTAAACTTTTTGATAATTTTGTCTTTGCAATTCCGAATGTATTTTCGGCTTCTTCTCTAACTAAATTCATCGCTTTTATAGCAAATTCATCACTCCCAATTTCATAAATAATTTTTTCTTTAAGCCAAGCAATCATTAGTGTTTCTAAATCTATCTCAAGAATTGAAGCTAATTTTATTATTTGGTCTTTTGTTGGTTTTCTTGATCCGCTTTCAAATTTACTTATCAATGACTGATCAATCCCAATGAGATGTGCTACTTCACGAGTTTTTAAGTTTTTTTTCTCTCTTGCATTTTTTAATAGTTGCTTCATCTTTAGTAACTTTTATTGTCAAGACAAATTTAGTCATATTTATTCTTAAAAAAAAGCATTTAACTCTTTTTTCTAAAATTCTTTTTTTATTCGATCTAAATCTCTTTTTGTATCTTGTTCTTTCAAGGATTCTCGCTTGTCGTAGGTCTTCTTTCCTTTACAAAGTCCGATTTCTAATTTAGCCATTCCCTTTTCATTGGTAAACAATTTTAATGGTACAATGGTCAACCCTTTTGCCTGCACACTTCTGGCTAAACTTTTTAATTCTCTTTTGTTTAAAAGCAATTTTCGTTCGCTTCGTGCTTTATGATTAAATTGATTCCCAAATGTATATTCTTCGATATAGGTATTTATCGCAAAAAGTTCGATACCACTAAATTCACAAAAACTTTCTGTAATATTTGCTTTCCCTAAACGAATGGATTTGATTTCGGTACCCGCTAAAACAATTCCAGCAGTGTAGGTTTCGATTATTTCATAATCAAATCGTGCTCTCTTATTTAATATGTTTATAGTTTTTAGCATAGGACTGCAAATGTACGACAACAATTTATTATTTTTGTTCGAAAGACCGTGCTTTTTAAGAGGGTCTTTTTTATAATTATAAATTGATACTAAATGTCAAATCAAGTAAATAATCATCTTCACGGAATTACCCTTCAATCAATTGTAGAACAATTAGTTGCATTTTATGGTTTTGATACTTTAGGCGAATTAATAAAAATTAAATGTTTTACGGACAATCCAAGTGTAAAATCAAGTCTTACTTTTCTAAGAAAAACAGATTGGGCAAGAAAGAAAGTAGAGGAATTGTATTTGGATAACCAGAATAAATTTAAAAATTAAGAATTATTCAGCCGAGAATAAATCACGCTATCAATAAATTTACCGTCATAAAATTCATTTTCTTTAAAATGACCTTCTTTTACAAAACCATTTTTCAGTAATACTTTTTCAGAAGCACCATTTTCAGAATCTATAATGGCTTCAATTGAATGCAACTTCATTTCATTAAATCCATATTTCACTAAAATTCCAATTGCTTCTTTAGCAATTCCTTTTCCGTGAATCTCAGGAAGTAGCATGTATCCAATTTCTGAACGATAATGTTCGTGTTTCGTTCTATAAAAACCCATAATACCAAGTAATTTAGAACTTCCTTTGATTGTAACTCCCCAATTAATGGCTTCATTTTTTTCTATTCCCGAATCTATCATGGCCAAGTGTTCCAAAGCTTCTTCATGATTTTTTAACAAAGGTCTTGGAATATACTTCATATTTTCGGCATCGGAACGCATTTCGAAAATTTCTTTTACATCATTTTTATCTATGCGTCGAAGCAATAAACGGTCGCTTTCTAGTTTAGGAAATGGATTAAAATTAAGGACTAACATAGTTTTTATTTTTTATAAAAGTATTAAATCTAAGCTATTGTACTCAATTTTTCAGTAAATTTTGTTAAAAAATTCCTATATCAATAAAAAACAGCAACTTTGTAATTCGAATTGTTTCCCATATTTAATTATATATTCTTGTTGAATGTAACATTTAATTTAATGATTCGTTTAATCTAAAATCTAAATAGAAATAAATGTAAAACCATTTTACTAAAGCCATTTTATTTTCGGCTTTATTTCTCGGAACAGTATCATTAAAAGCGCAACAATAGAAACCAAATTGGTTTCAAACTATAATTACCACGATGCTTTTGCTCCCAATTTTTATACAAAAAATGGAATAGCAACACCTTCCGCAAGTGCTCAACTTGGAGAAAAATATTGGTAAAACAGTAATGAGTTTGTGCATATAAATTCAAAAGAGTTGGAGAAAGAAACGGTCTCGAATGGTTTTTTATAAAGACTTTTCGGATTTTTAGATTTCTTAGAAAACAAAATTATTAATCATTATCTTCTGTGTTTCCAGCGTTTATGTGACCATAAATAATATTCTGGTTGCTCATAAATTTGCTGTTCTACGAGTTTTAGAAATTGATCTGTGATTTCATAATTTGGAACTTCCTTCGCATTTTCGGAAAGTATTTCAAATGTAGCTTCATAATATCCTCTTTTTACTTTTTTGGTTCTTAAGAATATTACATTCATATTGTATTTTTTGGCGAGCATTTCACCGCCAGTATGGATCGGGACTTCAATCCCCATAAATTTATTCCAATGAAAGAAAGAACCTAATTTTGGAGATTGGTCGCTTATTAAACCGTAAAGTCCAAGATTGTTGATTCTAGAATTAGTTGCCATTACGGAAATAGTTTCTTTTGTAGTAATTAAAGTAGCTTTAAATTTAGAACGAATATCACGAACTAATTTATCAAAATAGCGGTTGTTTATTTTTTTATAAACGGCATATCCTTCAAAAGTAATATTGCGGTTCATCGAAACAGCCCATTCGTAACTTGCATAGTGCGCACATAATAAAGCGATACTTTTTCCTTTTTTTTCTAAATCAGAATATACCTCAAGATTATTAAAAACATAACGTTTTTCAATTTCGCTTTTAGAAATTGTTAAGGTTTTTATCATTTCTAAAAAAACATCGCACATGTGGCGAAAAGATTTTTTTTCGATAACTAAACGTTCTTTTTCTGAAAGATGTGGTAAGGCCAAAGCCAGATTTTCCCGAACTGTTTTTTTTCTGTAGCTTATAATATAGTAGGTTAACAGATAAATACCATCGGAAACGATATATAGTATCCGAAAAGGAAGTATGGAAACACACCATAAAATTGGGTATAATAAAATATAAAGTAAAAATTGCATTTTTGAATAATTTATGCAAATATACATTTTAATCCTATTTTGACGAACTTGATTTATAAAAGCTACGGAAAGTATCTTTACTTTTACAGTTGAATTTAAATTTATAAAGATGAATACAATATTAATTGCCATTATTGTACTAAATATCATTGTTAGTTTCAAGGGTTTTGAAGACACCGTTTTTTTTAGAAAATATGAATTTCACATCGGAAGTATTCGTGCAGGCGAGCAAATACGTTTGATTTCATCCGCATTTTTGCATGCAGACATTGGTCATTTGGCATTTAATATGCTAACTTTATATTTTTTTGCACCAGTTGTTTATGACTATTTAGGCGATTTTTCCTTTGCATTAATCTATGTTGGAAGTTTAATTTTTGGAAGTTTGCTTACGTTATTTTTCCATTCCAATGATTATTCTTATCGCGCCATTGGAGCTTCTGGAGCGGTTACGGGAATCTTATATTCTGCGATATTATTGAGACCAGATATGGATTTGTATTTATTTTTTATACCAATCCCTATTTCTGCCTATATTTTTGGAATTGGATATTTGTTGTATTCTATTTATGGAATGAAAGCCAAGCGAGACAATATAGGGCACACGGCGCATTTTGGTGGCGCAATTGGCGGTTATTTGATTACTTTGGTAAAAGAACCGCATATGTTCACTGATAATCTAGGAATGGTTATTTTGCTGGCAATTCCAATTGTATTGCTATTTGTTTTAGCGAAATTAGGAAAATTATAATTGGCATAACATTTTAAATAAAATAAGAATAAACTTAAATTTTTACCATGAAAAAAGGATTTTTAATTATGATTTTCTTTTGTTCGGTTTCTTCTGAAGCAGAAGAATTAAAGCTTGTTTCTAAAATTTCTGTTTCAGGCGAAGGGAAGATAAAAGCAGTTCCCGATCAGGTTTTTATTTCAATTGCAATTGATTATTTTTTCTTTTTTTAAATCTAATATATTTTCGTTTATTATCTTTTATCTCGACATTAAGATATTCAGACTTTTGATTATTTTTCACAATAATTAATTCATTGTATTGAAAAGTATATAGCTACCTTGTTATAGGAGTTTACAAATTTGCCATTTGTACAAGTTACTTCAATCGAATTACTTTTAGCATATTTTTACTTGTAGATGTTTATTGGCATCAAAAAACTAAGTATCTTTTTCAGCTTTTATTTTTCAAAAATAATAGATTAATGTTACTTTTACACAAAATCACTAAGAATGAAAAAACAAATTTATAAATGGATTTTTTTTCGATTAATGGGTTGGAGAATCGTTGGTGAAATTGACAAAAAAATTCCCAAATGCGTTTTGATGGTTGTTCCACATACGAGTTGGCATGATTTCTATCTAGGAATTTTTACGCGTGGAACCACAGAGGTTGAGATGAATTGGGTTGGAAAAAAAGAATTGTTTGGGTTTCCATTCGGCTGGTATTTTAGATATATGGGCGGCGCTCCGTTAGACAGAAAAGGCGGTTTAAATAAAGTAGACGCAATTGCAGAGGTTTTTAAAAAAAAGGATATATTTCGATTGGCAATTGCTCCAGAAGGAACTCGTAAGAAAGTTTCAGAGTTAAAAACAGGCTTTTATTATATCGCAATGAAAGCAAATGTTCCAATAATTCCAGTAGCTTTTGATTTTGGTAAAAAAGAAGTCCGTATTGGTAAACGGTTTAATCCAACAGGCGCTATTGAGGACGACTTAAAAATTCTTACGGGTCATTTTATAGATACAAAAGGAAAAGTACCCGAATATAGTTTTGAGGTGAGATAATTATTCGAAAGGTTTATAATTTTTAAAAGTTCCGTTTTTATAGAATATCACAATTTTGTCAATTTCATTTGAATTTGTCGAGATTGTGGTGTTTTCATTTAAAACAGATTTACTATGTTCTAGAGTTTTTTTGACGATAGGAATTTCAGTTGGGATAAATAAATTTTCCGCAGTATGATTTTGTTGAATTGGAGTAGGAGTAGAAATTGTTTTTTCTATTACAATTTCAGTTTTATTTCCGTCTGAATTTTTTGGAAAATTTCCTTTACCATTTAAAATCCAATACAAATCTACCTCTGGGAAAACGTCTAAAATTTTCAATATAAAATCTAAACTTGGCTTATTTCTTCCTGAAAGTAAATGGGACAAACTGGAGCGCTGCACGCCAATTTTATCGGCAAAACTAGAAGCGTTTAAGCTGAAATAATCCAATAGTAACTCAAGTCTTTTAATGAAATCATCAGTGTTTACCATTGTAAATTATCTTTTAGCGGTTGTATATTACAAATGTAAATAAAAATAAATAAACAAGCAATATTACAGATGTAAATTGTATTTATTTAACATTTAGTATTGTTTTTTAACACGAAGTCAAGTATTTTAAAATACTGATTTTAAAATACTTGACTATTGATTAATAAATAAGTAACATTTGTTAATTATAAGGGTAATGTGATAGGTAAGCAAACCCTTTAAACCGTTTACATAATTAAACAATCTTTTGTTTTTCTTTGTTTACAATTGTAATTGTAAAGATGTTTACTTTTGTAAATCAAATTTAAAGCTATGAATTTCGAGAAATTATTCAGTCAATTTAAAGATGCGAATTTATTTGGACGTTACATTACCTTGGGGGATATTGAACCATTATTAATGAAGTTTAACACTAATAATCAGGTTCAAATTATTGGATATTCTGTACTTGGAAAACCGATTTATAAATACCAATTAGGAACGGGTTCAAAACGAATTTTTCTTTGGTCGCAAATGCACGGAAATGAAAGTACTACTACAAAAGCACTTTTTGATTTTTTAAATTTTTTGAATAGCGATTCTGAATCGGCTAACAAATTTTTATTGGAATTTACTTTTTGTTGTTTACCAATGGTTAATCCTGACGGAGCTTTATTATATACTAGAGAAAATGCCAATAAAGTGGATTTAAATAGGGATTCTCAAGCGCTTTCTCAACCTGAAAGTGAAGTATTGAGGCAAACATTTGAATATTTTAAGCCAGATTATTGTTATAATTTACATGATCAGCGTACTATTTTTGGTGTTGGTGATGAAATTCAAAAACCCGCTACTGTTTCTTTTCTTGCTCCATCATATAATGAAGCAAGAGAAATTAACGATGTTAGAGCCAAAGCTATTGAAGTGATTGTTGCTATGAATGTTGTTTTACAAGAGTTTATTCCGAATCAAGTGGGGCGTTTTGATGATTCGTTTAATATAAATTGCGTTGGTGATACATTCCAATCTTTGAATGTTCCGACGATTTTAATTGAAGCGGGTCATTTTCATCATGATTACGATAGGGAAGTAACACGGAAATATATTTTTATAGCATTGCTTTCAGGTTTAAAATATATTCACGAAAACGATATAGTTATCAATAAAATTGAAGAATACCTGAATATTTCTCATAATAAAATCTGTTTTTATGATTTTATTTATAAAAATATCAAAATTAATTATGATAATAATAAATTTATTACGAGTTTTGCAATTCAATATAAAGAAGAATTATTTGATAATCAGCTTTTATTCAATGCTTATATTACTGACATTGGGGATTTAAAAGGTTTTTCAGGACATTTTGAGTATGATGCGAAAGAAGCTTTGTACGAAAATTTAGAACAAAATATTCCGAAATTTGGTCAAAAAGCAGATTTTTATTTAGGAAAAAGCATTAAAATTATAAATGGATTGATTAAAATGTAGTCTTTTTTATATTTTTGTAAAAATAAATTAAATAGTTATTAATATAAATTAAAGTACATTAAAAAAACCTACTTATGAGCAAGTTCCGTTTAGATGAAGTCGATCATCAAATTTTAGACATATTGATTGATAATACAAGAGTTCCATTTACTGATATTGCAAAGAAATTATTGATTTCAGCAGGTACAGTTCATGTAAGAGTGAAAAAAATGGAAGATGCAGGCATAATTATGGGCTCGTCATTGACCTTAGATTATGAAAAATTAGGATATTCTTTCATTGCTTATGTTGGTGTGTTTCTTAATAATACATCTCAAACAAAATTTGTTTTGGAGCGTATTAATGAAATTCCTTTCGTAACAGTTGCACACATAACAACTGGAAAATTCAATATTTTCTGTAAAATTAGAGCTAAAGATACTAAGCACGCTAAGGATGTGATTTTTATGGTTGATGATATAGAAGGAGTCTATAGAACTGAAACTATGATTTCTCTTGACGAAAGCTTAAATGATAAAAAACGTTTAATGCATACGATTTTCAAAAACTTGTAGAGTTTATAAAGTTTTTATTTTATAAAGCCTCAAGTGAATTCTTGGGGCTTTTTTATTACTTATTTTTCGACAAACAACAACACAACTACCAAAATGTACACGCTTCCTAAAATTGAACGATTCAACCAGAATGTTCTCTCAAAATACCAAGTTTACAATAGTCTCTTTCTGACGCTTCCTTTTGATGCTATTGATAATACGGGTGTTATGTTGCCTTTATTTACAGAAGTTTGTGAAAAAGGATTTAAAAATCAAGAAACGCCAATTCAGATTGTAGATTTTTTTGCAACTAAATATATGGATAACGGCCCTGAATTAGACCGAATAGATTTGATGTTTCGTTTTATTCAATATATTGAAAGGCAAATTGTACTTTTCGATGCGATTGAAGACGCTGCGTTTCCGGTTGTAAATAACTTGGAAGGAAGAGGTTCATTGCGAGATATTAAAGAAATGGCGGAAGAAAAAGAAAAGACCAATGAACTAAAAGTTTTTTTGGGTAATTTCAATGTAAGACCGGTTTTAACGGCACATCCAACGCAATTTTACCCAGGAACAGTTTTAGGAATTATTACTGATTTAACGGATGCAATTCGTGATGATGATTTACTTAAAATCAAACAATTGCTATCGCAATTAGGGAAAACACCTTTTATAAAATCAGAAAAACCAACTCCATTTGATGAAGCAGTAAGTTTGATTTGGTATTTGGAAAATGTTTTCTATGAAACAATTGGCGAAATGATGTTGTATTTGCAAAAGAATATTTTTCAAGACAATGAAATTAACAATCCAATCTTTAATTTAGGGTTTTGGCCTGGGGGTGATAGAGATGGAAATCCATTTGTAACAACGCCAATTTCAATCAATGTAGCTGAGCGACTTCGCACATCTATTTTGAAGTGTTATTATATTGATATAAGAAAATTAAAAAGAAAGTTAACATTCTCAAATGTAGATACTTTGATAGCGGAACTTGAATTTAAAATTTATCGATCTGTTTTTTATTCTCAAGGGGAAATTTACATCACTTTAGAGGAATTCAGAGCTAAATTACAACAAATTAAAACGATTGTAATCGACCAACACCAATCGCTTTATTTAGATGATTTAAATTCGCTATTGAATAAAGTAAATCATTTTGGGTTTCATTTTGCCTCTTTAGATATTCGTCAAAATAGTAAAATTCACAACGGTGTTATCAAAAATATTTTAGAAAATGCTATTCAAAAGAGTTATTTACCAAGCGAAAAATTATATTATTCTTCTGATGAAACCGAGAAGTTAGCAATCGTTTCTCAATTAAGAAATGAATTACATCCTGACGATTATCAAGATGAAATGACTAAATCTACATTGGCTTCTATTTATGCGATGAAATCTATTCAAGAAAAAAATGGAGAATTTGGAAGCAATCGATATATTATAAGCAATTGTGAAAGTGCAATTCAGGTTATGGAAACATTCGCTTTGTTCCGTTTGTGTAACTGGGAACAGCCAACAGTTGATATTATTCCGCTTTTTGAAGTTATTGATGATTTGCAAAAGGCGCATCTTGTGATGGAGCAGTTATATACCAATGAAACTTATTTAAGACATATAAAAAGTCGAGGAAACAAACAAACAGTAATGTTGGGCTTTTCTGATGGAACCAAAGATGGGGGCTATTTAATGGCAAATTGGAGCATTTATAAAGCAAAGGAAAATATTACGACGATATCAAGAAAACATGGAATTAAAGTAATTTTTTTTGACGGTAGGGGTGGGCCACCAGCTCGTGGAGGTGGAAAAACACATAAATTCTATGCTTCTTTAGGTTCCAATATTGAAAATGAACAAATTCAAATCACAGTTCAGGGACAAACTATTAGTTCAAATTTTGGAACATTAGATTCTTGTCGGTATAATTTAGAAAACCTTTTGAGTGCAGGTGTTACC
The DNA here is from genome assembly GCA_009693635.1 of Flavobacteriaceae bacterium. Taxonomy (GTDB): domain Bacteria; phylum Bacteroidota; class Bacteroidia; order Flavobacteriales; family Flavobacteriaceae; genus Flavobacterium. The sequence goes on along the minus strand of SHWW01000001.1, from coordinate 29,508 downwards.
AATAAAATTTTTGATGATGGCTCAAATTTATTGACTTCTTCCGAAAAAAATATGTTAGATGAATTAGCGGAAATAGGTTTTAATAAATACATAGATTTTAAAAATCATCCGAAATTTATTCCTTATTTAGAACAAATGAGCACGTTGAATTATTATGCCAAAACCAATATTGGAAGTCGTCCTTCAAAAAGAGGAAAGTCTGAAAAGCTAGATTTTGCTGACTTGCGTGCAATTCCATTCGTAGGTTCTTGGAGTCAATTGAAACAAAATGTTCCTGGTTTCTTTGGGGTTGGTTCTGCTTTAAAACATTTTGAAGATAATAATAAATGGGATGAAATTGAGAATTTGTACCACAGTTCGTTGTTTTTTAGAACTCTTTTAGAAAATAGTATGATGGCATTAGCGAAATCCTTTTTTCCATTGACAGCTTATATGAAAGAAGATTCTGAATTTGGTGCCTTTTGGCAAATTATTTATGATGAATTCGTCGAAACCAAACGCTTATTATTGAAAATTGCTGGGCATAAAGAACTGATGGAAAATTATCCTGACGGTAAAGCGTCAATTGAAACAAGGGAAGCAATTGTAAAACCTTTGTTAACGATTCAACAATATGCACTTTCAAAAATTCACGAGCAAAATAAGAGCAAAAATCCAGACGAATCGCTCATCAAAGTTTATGAAAAAATTGTAATGCGTTCGCTTTTTGGAAATACAAATGCAAGTAGAAATTCAGCTTAAAAAACAAATATGAAATCAAATCAATTGCCAATAAATGAATACGATGATTTTTATAAATCGTACATTCAAGTCCTTGAAAATGTTGAATTAATTGAAGAATTAGAAATTTGCTTACACGAATTTATCAAATTTGTTCAAAATATTCCAATGGATAAATTCGATTATCGGTATGAAGTAGGGAAGTGGACAATCAAGGAAATTATTCAGCATTTGATTGATTCGGAACGTGTTTTTAGTTACCGAGCGCTACGAATTTCGAGGAATGATAAAACTCATTTACCTGGTTTTAATGAAAATGATTATGTGTCTAATTCAAATGGGAATGATAGAAATTTGCAAAATTTATTAACTGAATTGGCAGTTGTTCGACAAGCGACATTATCTCTTTTTAATAGTTTTTCTCAAGAACAGCTTACTAAAATTGGGATTGCTTCAAATAATGAAGTCTCAGTACGAGCAATTGGTTTTATAATCATTGGACATCAAAAACACCATCAAAAAGTATTTACCGAAATGTATTTATAGTATTAATTAAAATAAATTATTTTCCAGAATCTCTAACTAGTCGTTTCAAAATTGCCCATTGTTTTAATGCATCTCGTGCTTCAACTGCAGGATAACCCAACATTGTTTTCCCTGCTTCAATATTTCCCGTTACACCAGAACCAGCTCCAACAATAGCTCCGTCACCAATGTACGTATGGTCTTTTATAGAAGCACTTCCGCCAATGATTACTCCATTTCCTAAAGTTACCGAACCTGCTAATCCTGAGTTTCCTGCCATAACACAGAATTTCCCTAAGATACTATTGTGACCAATTTGTACTAAATTATCAATTTTGCAACCATCACCCAAAACGGTTGAACTAAATTTTCCTCTATCCACGCAAGTGTTAGCGCCAATCTCAACCCAATTTCCGATGATTACATTCCCGATTTGTGGAATTTTAACTAAGCCTCTTTCATTGCAAGGACGGAATCCAAAACCATCTGCTCCAATAGTAGCGTTGGGGTGAATAATACAATCCGTTCCTAAATGACAACGTTCCCGAACTACTGCGCCAGGCCAAATTACTGTGTTTTTCCCAATGGTGCATTCGTCAAGAATAGTAACATTTGGGTAAATTGTAACATTTTCTCCAAGGACTACATTTGGGCCGATATAACTTCCAGCGCCAATTTGAGTTCCAGAACCAATAGTTACAGAAGAATCTACTGTTGCAGAAGGATGAATGTCTATTGCAAATAATGGTTTAGGAGGTGCAAACAATTCCAATACTTGAGACATTGCTATATCAGCATTTTTTACTTTAATGAAAGCTCTGTTTTCGCCGGGTTCTATGGAAATATCTTGGTTTACCACAGCCGCGCAAGCTTTTGAAGTTAACCAAAGTTTCTCGTATTTTTTATGTCCAATAAAAGATATTTCGGAGGTACTTGCTCGTTCTAATTGCTCAGGTGCTTTTATTGATTGCGAAGTTTCGCCAACGATTTCCCCTTTTAGTATTTCATTTATTTGTTCGAGTGTGTAGATCATTTATATTAGTTTGGGTTTGGATTTAATATCAAAATACGTCATTTTGGCTAACATTTGCAAGTCAATAAAAGTTTAAATTTTAAATTTAAACTTTTCCACTGATTTAACTAATTTATAAAGATTAAAGTCAAAAATTTTAGAAGTTTATTTCTCTTCTTTCTGTCCCATCATCATTAAAAAAGCTTTCAAAAACGGATCTATTTCGCCATTCATCACACTATCAATATCGCTAGTTTCATAACCGGTACGAACATCTTTGACTAACTTATAAGGTTGCATCACATAATTTCGAATTTGTGAACCCCATTCTATTTTCATTTTCCCGGCTTCGATATCGGCGCGATGTGCCTGCTTCTTTTTTAGCTCAATTTCATATAATTGTGATCGTAACATTTGCATAGCTCGTTGTCTGTTATCTTGTTGTGAGCGCGTTTCTGAACATTGAATTTGAATTCCTGTTGGCTTATGAAACAATTGTACTTTGGTTTCAACCTTATTTACATTTTGTCCACCAGCTCCACTAGAACGAGAAGTAGTAATTTCAATGTCAGCAGGATTAATATCTATTTCAATACTATCATCAACAAGCGGATACACATATACAGAGGCAAACGAAGTATGTCGCTTGGCATTACTGTCAAATGGTGAAATTCGAACTAATCGATGCACGCCATTTTCCCCTTTTAAATATCCAAAAGAATAATCACCTTCAAACTCAAGTGTCACAGTTTTTATTCCCGCAGATTCGCCTTTTTGAAAGTTTAATTCCTTGATTTTGAAACCGTATTTTTCACCCCACATCATATACATGCGCATTAGCATTTCTGCCCAATCACAACTTTCAGTACCTCCAGCACCGGCTGTAATTTGAAGTACGGCGCTCAAAAAATCCCCTTCCTCAGAAAGCATATTTTTGAATTCGATGGCTTCAATATACGAATTGGTTACTAGAAATTGTTCGTCCAATTCATCGGAGCTGAGTTCTCCTTCTTTATAAAATTCGTAAGCCAATTGCAATTCTTCTGCCATTTCGAAGGCTTTATCGTAATCTTCTACCCATTTTTTTTTGGAACGAAGTGTCTTAATGTACAGTTCTGCTTCCTTCGGATTATTCCAAAAATCAGGGGCTACGGTCTTTTCTTCCTCGTTTGCAATTTCAATTAATTTGGCATCAACGTCAAAGATACCTCCTCAACGCACCAAGTCGCTCTACAATACCTTTAATTTGTTCGGTAGTTGTCATAAATTATATTAATTTTGTAAAGCAAAAATAAGAAATTTTTACGAAGAGACAAGTCCTAATTTGTCAGTATCTTTAATATAAAATCAATATGGAAATTAATTTAATTAGTGATACAGTCACAAAACCTTCGCAAGAAATGTTGCGTGCCATGTTTCAAGCCGAAGTTGGAGATGACGTATTCAAGCAAGACCCTACAGTTATCAAATTGGAAGCTAAAGTGGCTGAAATGTTTGGAATGGAAGCGGCATTATTTTTTCCGTCTGGAACCATGGCAAATCAAACGGCAATTAAACTGCATACACAGCCAGGCGATCAGTTAATTGCCGATAAATGGGCACACGTTTACAATTACGAAGGGGGTGGTGCATCCTTTAACAGTGGTGTTTCTTGCTGTTTGTTAGATGGAAATCGAGGATTGATTACTGCGGAACAAGTTGCAGGAGCAATAAACAATCCCGAGTTTTATCACAGTCCGCTAACGAGTTTGGTATGTGTTGAAAACACTACAAATAAAGGGGGAGGAGCTTGTTACGATTTTGAAGAATTCAGAAAAATACGCCAAGTTTGCGATGCCAACAACTTGAAATTTCACTTGGACGGAGCGCGTATTTGGAATGCCTTGGTTGCTACCAATGACAATCCGAAAGACTACGGAAAAGTATTTCACACCATTTCTGTTTGCTTGTCAAAAGGGTTGGGAGCACCAATCGGCTCACTCCTACTATCCGATAAGGCTACGATACACAGAGCGCTTAGAATCAGAAAGATACTTGGTGGTGGGATGAGACAAGCCGGTTATTTGGCTGCAGCCGGTATATATGCTTTGGACAGTAATCTCGAAAGATTAACAGAAGATCACCGACGCGCCAGGGAATTAGGTGCTATTTTAGAAAAACTGAATTGGGTTTCCAAACTAGAACCAATCGAAACCAATATTGTAATTTTCGAAGTCCAACCCTTAATAAATGAATTCGATTTGTTGGAGAAATTTAAGCAAAAAGGAATCTCAATAATTTCTATGGGGCATGGGAAATTACGAATGGTAACGCATTTGGATTATCGCGAAGTAATGCATAATTATGTAATGGAAACATTAGAAAAATTGATTTTATAAATTAAATTTCTAAATTTATATAACAGATAAAATAGTTGCTGCTATTTCATCAAATTATTTTTTGTTGCTTTTATTACTTCATTTAAATTTGTGAATTTGCGATTTAATTATGAGTATCCCTATCGGTTTATTTAAACATTTCGTCCATTCCCGGGATCATAGGCATATCTACTTTTGCAACAGCATCTAATTCTGCTTGATTTACTTTTGCCGCTTTCTCGATAGCTTTGTTTAAGGTTGTAATCAAATAATCTTCTAACTGATCTTTGTCTTCCAATAAAGTATCATCAATGGTGATTGTTTTTATTTTGTTATTAGCTGTAATAATTACCTTTAATAAAGCATCAGTGCTTTGCTCGTCTATTAAAACCATATCCAATCTCTTTTTAGTATCTTCTATTTTTTGTTGGGTAGCTTTTAATTTACCCATCATTCTCATTAAATCCATTTGTCTTTTATTTATAATATTTGTTGCAAATTTACATAAATACTCTATGAAAATCGAATAAGAAAATTACTAATACTAATGCTTTCTTAAATGTTTGTCTTATTTTTGTAGGTTAATAATATTAAAGTATCCTAAAGAAATGTCAGAACAATTAAGACCTCCATTAGCAAAAATAATTCCAACAACATTAAAAAAGTTTGATGATGTACGAACAGACAACTATTTTTGGCTAAACGATAGAGAAAATCCAGAAGTTATTGAATATCTGAATAAGGAAAATCAATATTATGAGGAGATGACTTCGCATACCAATGCATTTCAAAAAGAATTATTTGAAGAAATGAAAACTAGAATTAAGGAAGACGATGAATCGGTTCCTTATTTATACAACGGCTATTATTATATTACTCGTTTTGAAATGGGGAGCGATTATCCTATTTATTCTCGAAAAAAGGGAAGCCTTTCGGCAAATGAAGAAATTATGTTCAATTGCAATGAATTGGCAAAAGGACATAAATATTTTCAATTGGGGGGGTTGAGTATTAGTTCCGATAATCAATTTGTAGCATTCGCCGTTGATACTATAGGAAGACGCATTTATACGGTGCAAATAAAAAATATTATTACAGGAGAAATACTTGCCGATACCATAGAAAATACTTCAGGAGATAGCACTTGGGCAAATGACAATCAGACGTTGTTTTATACCCGTCAAGATAAAAAAACATTACGTCCTGATAAAGTGTTCAAGCATAAATTGAATACTGATGCCGAAAATGATATTTTAGTTTACTTTGAAAAAGACGACACCTATTCTGTAGAAGTTACTAAAGAAAAATCAAAAAAATACATTGTTATTAGTTCATCAAGTACTATGACTACAGAGTTCAGAACCTTATTAGCAGACAATCCAGAAGGCGAATTCACGGTATTCCAAAAACGAGTTCGCGGTTTAGAATATGATATTGCTCATTTTGGAGAACATTTTTATGTATTAACTAATAAAGACAACGCTACCAATTTCAAACTTATGAAAACCTCGGAATTGGCTACAGCCAAAGAAAACTGGGTAGATATTATTGCGCACCGAGAAGAAGTGTTAATTGAAGATATTGATATATTCAGAGATTTTTTGGTAGTTACCGAACGTTTTAATGGCTTGAATACCATCCGAATTATGCCCTGGAGCGGGGAAGGGGAATACTATTTGCCATTTGAAAGCGAAACCTACACCGCATATACTTCTACCAATGTTGATTTTGATACCAATATTTTACGTTACGGTTATCAATCAATGGCTACACCTTCGTCGATTATTGATTTCAATATGAACACTAAGGAAAAGGAAGTGATGAAAGAACAAGAGGTTTTGGGAGGTACATTTGATAAAAACAACTATACTGAAGAACGCGTTTGGGCAACAGCAATTGATGGAACTAAAGTTCCAATTTCGATGGTTTACAGAAAGGAATTGAAGAAAGATGGAACTAATCCGTTGTTGCAATATGCTTACGGTTCCTACGGATATTCAATGGATGCTACTTTCTCATCAACCCGATTGAGTTTGTTGGATCGCGGATTTATATTTGCAATAGCGCACATTCGCGGGGGAGAAGATTTAGGACGACAATGGTATGAAGACGGAAAGTTATTGAAAAAGAAAAACACCTTTACTGATTTTATAGATTGCTCAAGATTTTTAATTGCAGAGAAATATACGTCTCCATTTCATTTATATGCCGAAGGAGGATCTGCAGGAGGATTATTAATGGGAGCAATTGTAAATATTGCACCTGAATTATACAACGGAGTCATTGCCCAAGTGGCATTTGTAGATGTTTTAAGTACTATGCTTGACGACTCCATTCCATTGACAACTGGAGAATATGACGAATGGGGAAATCCGAATGTTAAAAAGTATTATAATTATATGAAATCTTATTCACCTTATGACAACGTTAAAGCCCAAGAATACCCAACAATGTATATTTCTTCGGGATTACATGATTCTCAAGTACAATATTGGGAACCTGCAAAATGGGTTGCTAAATTACGTTCTTTAAAAACTGATTCTAACTTTATTTATCTGGATACCAATATGGATGCAGGGCATGGAGGTGCGTCTGGAAGGTTTGAAGCATTGAAGGAATTAGCTAAAGAATTCACTTTTTTATTAGATTTAGAAAAAATAGGAAATTAATTAGAAAATTATTATTAAATTTGCATGTATTGAGGTTAGTATAGATTGAATTTTTAAATCTTAATGGACTACTTTTTATGAAAGAAAAAATAAAAGCCTTCGACAGTATTCTCGATTTAATTGGAGATACACCACTAATTAAACTTAATAAAGTAACAGATGATTTAGATGGAAATTTTTACGCTAAAGTAGAAGCTTTTAATCCAGGTCATTCTTCCAAAGATAGAATTGCATTATATATTATAGAAGAAGCGGAGAAAAAAGGAATATTATCTCCAGGCGATACCATTATAGAAACTACCTCAGGAAATACTGGTTTTAGTTTAGCTATGGTAAGTATAATAAAGGGCTACAACTGTATTTTGGCAGTAAGTTCAAAGTCTTCACTTGATAAAATTGACATGTTGAGAAGCTTGGGGGCTAAAATTTATGTTTGCCCTGCTAATGTTTCTGCTGATGATAAACGTTCATATTATTCTGTTGCCAAACGTTTGCATGATGAAACGAAAGGTTCTGTATATATCAATCAATATTTCAACCAATTAAATATTGATGCCCATTACAATTCTACTGGTCCTGAAATTTGGGATCAAACAAACGGTCAAATAACCCATTTAGTAGCTTGTAGCGGAACTGGAGGAACTATCTCTGGGATTGCAAAATACTTAAAAGAAAAAAATCCAAAAATTAGAATTTTAGGTGTTGATGCTTTTGGATCGGTATTAAAAAAATACCACGAGACTAAAGAATTTGACAACGAAGAAATATACCCTTACCGTATTGAAGGTTTGGGAAAAAACTTAATTCCATCTGCTACTGATTTTGATTTGATAGATTACTTCATGAAAGTAACTGATGAAGAAAGTGCTCACGCTACAAGAGAATTGGCAAAAAGAGAAGGTTTATTTGTAGGATATACTTCTGGTGCGGTACTTCAGGCTATTAGACAATACGCAAACGAAGGAGAGTTTGATAAAAATAGTAATGTAATTGCTATTTTTCCAGACCATGGATCTCGTTACATGAGCAAGGTCTTCAGTGACGATTGGATGAACGAACAAGGGTTCTTTGATAGCGTTAACTCCGAAGAAGCTCAGAAAATAGAGTTTATTAAATAGTTTATTATAAATATATTTTTTTAGATTTTTAAAAATCTTAAATATTTAATTGGAATCATAAAGTCTAAAAATTTGAGGTTGTATGTAATGTGTTAATCTAAGTAGTCTAAAATCTATTAATCTAAGAAATCGAAATAATTATTCTTCCATAGTATGATATACGTTCATTACGTCATCATCTTCTTCAATTTTTTCAATAAGCTTTTCTACTTCAGCCATTTCAACTTCTGTTAGTTTTTTTGTAATTTGAGGAATACGCTCAAAACCTGACGAAAGTATTACTAAGTTTCTGTTTTCCAATTCCTTTTGAATAGTTCCAAAACTTCCAAAATCTGCGTAAATTAAAATCCCATCTTCGTCTTCAAAAACTTCTTCGGCACCAAAGTCGATTAATTCTAATTCTAATTCTTCAGGATCCGTTCCGTTAGCAGGAATTCTGAAATTGCATGTGTGGTCAAACATAAATTCAACCGAACCCTGCGTTCCCATTGTTCCATTACATTTATTAAAATAGCTTCTAATATTAGCAACCGTTCTGTTATTGTTATCAGTAGCCGTTTCAACAAGAATCGCAATTCCGTGTGGAGCATAACCCTCAAATAAAACTTCTTTATAGTTGGCGGTATCTTTATCTGTTGCTTTTTTGATGGCACGTTCTACATTTTCTTTCGGCATATTTACTGCCTTAGAGTTTTGTATTACAGCTCTTAATCGGGAATTAGCTTCTGGATTAGGGCCACCTTCTTTAACTGCCATTACAATATCTTTACCAATTCTTGTAAATGCTTTAGCCATTGCTGACCAGCGTTTCATTTTTCTACCTTTTCGGAATTCAAAAGCTCTTCCCATTTCTAATTATTGTTTTATTCTAATTCAATTATTTTATTTTTTATAAAATGGCAATTTTACTACTTTAGCAGGTACATCATTTTTTCTAATTCTAATAAAAATATCACTATCTACCGCTGAAAATGAAGTTGGTACATATCCTAATCCAATCCCAACATTCATAGATGGCGACATAGTTCCTGACGTTACAATGCCAATTATAGTTCCATTTGCATCTACAATTTCATAGTCGTGACGTGGCACCGCACGTTCTTGCATTTCAAAAGCCACTAATTTTTTAATGACACCTGCTTCTTTTTGTTTCTTCAAATTTTCTGAATTCGTAAACTCTTTTGTGAATTTTGTAATCCAACCCAACCCAGCTTCTAATGGAGAAGTAGTTTCGTTGATATCGTTTCCATACAAACAGAATCCCATTTCTAATCGCAATGTATCACGAGCTGCCAATCCAATTGGTTTAATTCCAAAAGGAGCACCCGCCTCAAAAACTTTGTTCCAAATAGTTTCTACTTGGTCGTTTTTGCAATAAATCTCAAATCCACCAGAACCAGTATAACCAGTTGCAGAAATAATTACATTATCAAAATCTGCAAAATCTGCTACTTCAAAATGATAATAAGCAATTGCTGATAAATCAATTGACGATAATGATTGCATCGCTTCAACGGCTTTAGGACCTTGAATTGCCAATAAAGAATAGTCGTGAGAAAGGTTTTTCATTTCTACACCTAAATCATTGTGCGATGAAATCCAATCCCAATCCTTATCAATATTCGAGGCATTTACAACCAATAAATATTCTTCCTCCTTCATTTTATAGACAATTAAATCATCTACAATTCCGCCATCATTATTTGGCAAACAAGAGTATTGTGCTCTTCCAATTGTTAAAGTTGCCGCATCATTCGAGGTAACTTTTTGAATTAATGTTAAAGCATTTGGACCAGAAAGAAAAAATTCACCCATATGAGAAACATCAAAAACACCCACAGTATTTCGCACGGTTTCGTGTTCGGCATTAACACCTTCATATAATATAGGCATATTGTAACCTGCAAATGGAAGCATTTTAGCTCCCAAACTTTCATGGATGTTCGTCAGCGCTGTATTTTTCATTGTTTTGTTAGCTTTTATTTAGAAGGGCTAATTTATTCATTTTTTATGGAGTGACAAAGCGTCCGACAGCCAAATAAATATAATAACAAAACCTAAACTTTTTAACGTTTTAAATATGCCTTGAATTCTTCGTAAGTTTTGATTTTAATACTCAATTTTTCTTTATTCAAAACACTTTCGATTTGGGTTGGAATCGATATTTTTATATTTAAAATAGGTTCAACAACGTCTAAAAACTTAATTGGATGTGCCGTTTCTAGGAAAATTCCCATTGAATTTGGGTAGTTCTGCAATTCTTTTTTCAAACCTATATACCCAACAGCGCCGTGAGGTTCGGCAATATACCCTGAATTCTTGTAGATTGTTTGTAAGGCAATTTTGGTTTCCGCATCTGTGAATGAAAATGAAGAAAAGTCTTTTTTGAATTCTGATAAATCGTTTTTATATATTTCTTGAATCCGAATAAAATTGCTTGGATTTCCAACATCCATAGCATTGGAAATAGTAGCTTTCGAAGGTCTAGGATCATACAATCCCGCTTCTAAAAAACGTGGAACTGTATCGTTAACATTTGTAGAAGCTACAAAATGTTCAATTGGTAAACCTAGCTTTTTTGCAATTATTCCAGCGCAGATATTCCCGAAATTACCACTCGGGCAAGAAAAAACAAGCGGTTTGTTTTCTGATTTTAATTGCTTGTAGGCAAAGAAAAAGTAAAACATTTGTGGCAACCAACGGGCGATATTAATTGAATTTGCTGAGGTTAAATTTTTATAGTCAAGACTTTCATCCAAAAAAGCTTTTTTAACCATATCCTGACAATCATCAAAAACTCCGTCAACTTCTAAAGCGGTAATGTTTTGTCCCAAAGTAGTCAATTGTCGTTCTTGAATATCGCTGACTTTTCCAGAAGGATATAAAATGATTACTTCAACGCCTTCAACATCCAAAAATCCATTGGCAACAGCACCCCCAGTATCTCCTGAAGTAGCAACGATTACTGTGTTTTTGGCGTCTTTTTTATCCGTATTGAAATAGGCCAAACAGCGAGACATAAATCGTGCGCCAACATCTTTAAACGCCATTGTAGGTCCGTGAAAAAGCTCTAACGAATAGATATTGTTTTCAACTTTCACTAATGGAAAATCAAAACATAAAGTTTCTGTAATAATTTGTTTCAAATTTGCCTCAGGAATTTCATCACCTACAAATTGTTTAATCGCTTGAAAAGCAATTTCATCGTTAGATAGCATTTCAATTTCATCAAAAAATGAAGCGGAAATAGGAGTGAGGCTCTCAGGAAAATACAAACCTTTATCAGGAGCCAACCCTTGAATTAAAGCTTCTTGAAAAGAAACTTTTGGGGCGTTATGATTTAAACTGTAGTATTTCATTTTTATTTAGCTATATGCAGAAAGCTTTATGCAATAAGCTTTGTCTATTGCGTAAAGCGTATTACTTTTAAATTATTTTAACTCCTTTTGAATTTACTTTTGAAACGTGAATTTCATAAGGCAAATCCATTTCATCGTAAACACTGCTCATTGCTTTTGCAATTTTATTGGCGGTTTCAATTCCTTTGCTCAAGGCAAATATTGAAGGTCCTGAACCAGAAATTCCAGATCCCAAAGCACCATTTTCTAAAGCAGCTTTTTTAATTAAATCAAATTTAGGAATGTAAGGACCTCGCAAAGGTTCCACAATTTCATCATGAAGAGAACGTCCAATCAACTCATAATCAGAAGTATATAATCCTGCGATTAATCCTCCCAAGTTTCCCCACTGAACAATAGCACTTTTTAAAGGAATCATTGGTTGTAAAACGGCTCGCATTTCTGAAGTTTTCAGTTCAATTTGCGGATGAATTACTGTTGCATACAATTCTGATGGACTTTCAATTTTTATAATATCCAAGGGTACGTAACTGCGAACTAGCGTTATTCCTCCCAAAATAGCAGGAGCAACATTATCAGCGTGTTCGCTTCCACTTGCAATTGCCTCGCCTTTCATTGCAAAAGAAACCAATTCTTTTTGAGTGAATGGTTTTCCGACTAATTCGTTGATTCCAAAAACAGCACCTGATGCGCTTGCAGCCGAACTTCCAATTCCACTTCCTGCTTTTATATTTTTGTAGATTTCAATATCAAAACCAAATTCATAATCAATTGCTTCTAAAAGTGCCAAACCAGCAACTCCAGCAACATTTTTAGAAGTCTCTAAAGGTAAATCAGCGCCTATAATCTTTGTGATTCTTATACCTTTATTATCTGATTTTCTAATTATCATTTCATCGCCAGTAGTCTCCAAGCACAATCCGAGGACATCAAATCCACAGGAAATATTTGCAATTGTAGCGGGGCAAAATATTTTTATTTCATTCATATAATAGTCTTAAAGTCTAATTTCTTATAGTTCAAAGTCAAAAAGAGGAGATGATTCTAAAATTAAACGTTTCCAATTCTAATTACATCTGCAAAAATCCCAGAAGCTGTAACCGAAGCCCCTGCGCCAGCCCCTTTTATTAGTAAAGGTTGGTCAACATATCTGTCGGTGTAAAATTGAACAATATTATCTTTTCCTTCTAAATTGTAAAATGGACTTTCTTTTGGAATAAATTGCAATCCTACACTGGCTTTTCCATCTTCAAATTTAGCAACATATTTTAAACGAAAGTCTTTTGCTATCGCTTCTTTATAAATGTTTTCAAAATGAGCTGCATTTTTTATTAAGGAAGTAAAGAATGTTTCATTATTTTTTGTTTCTAAACATTCAACAGGTAAAAAAGATTCGTTGGCAATGTCTTCAATTTCCATTTTGTAACCGCTTTCACGAATTAGAATTAGTATCTTTCGAGCTACATCAACACCACTTAAATCAATTTTTGGGTCTGGTTCTGTAAATCCTTGAACACCGGCTTCTTTTACAACATCATGAAAAGAATTTTTCTCATCGAAATTGTTGAATATAAAATTCAAACTTCCCGAAAGTACGGCTTGGATTTTATGAACTTTATCACCTGATGCAATCAAATGTTTTAAAGTATCAATTATTGGTAAACCTGCACCAACATTGGTTTCAAATAAAAATGGCGCATTGAATCTTCTTGATAATTGTTTCAGATTACTATAATTTTCATAAGCCGAAGAACACGCGATTTTGTTGCAAGTAACTACAGCTATATTTTGTTTTAAATAATGAGCATAGGTTTGAGAAATGCTTTCATTTGCTGTGACATCAACAAAAATACTGTTTCTTAAATTGAGTGCAATAACATTAGAAATAAAGGTTTCTTTATTTGCAACTTCTCCGTTTTCCAAACTTTTTTTCCAGTCTTTCAGAGTAATACCTTCTTCGTCAAAAAGCATATTTCGTGAGTTGGATAACGCAATTACACGAAGGTTTAATTTAAGATTTTCCTTTAAGAATTTCTTTTGTTGGTGAATTTGTTCAATGAATTTTTCCCCCACATTTCCAACACCCATTACAAATAAATTCAACTGTTTGGCGTTGTCTTCAAAGAAACATTCGTGTAATGTATTCAGTGCTTTTTTAACATCACGCTTATTGATTACTGCTGAAATATTTCGTTCTGAAGCTCCTTGCGCAATGGCTCTAATATTCACATTATTTTTTCCTAAAGTGCTGAACATTTTACCGCTCAACCCTTGGTGACTTTTCATATTTTCACCAACCAAAGCAATGATACAAAGGTTTTCTTCAACAATAGATGGGTCAATTTTGTTTTGAGTAATTTCTAATTCAAATGCTTTATCAATAGCAATTTGAGCATTATTGGCATTTTCATTTAAAATTCCAATACAAATCGAGTGTTCCGAAGAGGCTTGTGTAATAAAAATAACATTGATATTTTCATTGGATAAAACTTCAAATAATCGTTTTGAAGAACCTGAAACCCCAATCATTCCTGAACCTTCAAGCGTTAGTAAAGCGATATTGTCAATGTGTGAAATTCCTTTTATTGGATTTTCATTTTCATTTCTTTCAGATGAAATATAGGTTCCAGCTGCATCAGGTTCAAATGTATTTTTGATAACTATAGGAATATTCAGTTTCAAAACTGGCTGAATTGTTGGCGGATACAAGACTTTGGCACCAAAATGCGATAATTCCATCGCTTCTTGGTACGAAATTGTTTTGATAGGATTCGCTTGTTTTACAATTTTAGGATTTGCAGTAAACATTCCACTTACGTCTGTCCAGATTTCGAGTAATTCAGCATTTAAAGCGCCACTTAAAATGGCAGCCGTATAATCAGAACCGCCACGACCCAAAGTTGTTGAATAACCATCTGTTGAAGAGGCAATAAAACCAGGAACTAATGTAACTCCAAAGACATTGGAATTGAAATATTCCTTTATTAATTGGTTTGAAAGTTTAAAATTTACAACTGCTTTTCCAAAATGATTGTTAGTTTTAATAATTTCACGACTGTCTTTATATCCTGAATTACGAACTTTCTGTTCCAATGCTTTTGCAATGATTTGGGAAGATAAAAGTTCCCCAAATCCCATTATCGTATCGAATGTTCTATTAGACAATTCGCCCAATAAAAAGCAACCATCTAAAAGTGTTTTTAGATGATTAATATCGATATTAATAGCCTCTAATATTTGTATTTGTTGACTCATTATTATTAATTCTTCAATAGCCTCTTTGTGTTTTTCTTCAATTTGTGATACAACATCTTTGAAAGTGATGTCTTTTGAAGCTGCTTTTGAAGCTGCTAAAATTAATAAATCGGTAACACCGCTAAAAGCAGAAATTACAACGACTAATTTTGTTGATGACCCTGCAGTTTTTTCTACTATTGAAAGTACTAATTTTATGTTATTTGCATTAGCAACCGAAGTACCGCCGAATTTTAAAATTTTCATTGTGTTTTTATTATGAGGTAAATAGTGATTTATCTTCTTACGAAAAAGGAAATAAAGTGCATTATATTTGAAAAATATCCCCCATAGGGGTAATAATCGTTGTTGTAGAAATTGTTGTAACCGAAAACTTAACCGTAATTTTGGTTGGAATAATCAGTTGATATGAAGTTAATTTAAAGGTCATAATCTCAAATGTAGTAATTATTACTAACAAAAAATTATAGATTATTTTAAAATTAATAATTAATGTGAATTTCTCATTTTATAAAACTTATTTTGATAAATGAATAAATAAACAGCTATTTATCGTAAATTTTAAATTATTTAAACATCATTTTATGGAAATTAATAGATAAGAATTCACAAAAAGATATAGGCCTATTTATAAATTTACTCACAATGGAATTTAAGGATACACATTAATTATTTCAGGAAACTAAGGTAAAATGGGTTCTTTAGTTTTGGCTTCAAAAGCGTATTTTAATAAATGTTTCGATTTTGTAACTCCTTATATTCCAAAATATATTTATGAGATTTTAAAAATTCCAATTTCTTAAGTTATGGTTGAAACCGATCACTTTTAGTAACCTTTAAAAGTTAAAAATATCGAAAATAAATACAAATCGATTCAAATATTGATTGGGCCATAATTTAGATATGCAACGTTCCTTTTATTGTTATTAAATCAACAAAGAAAATGACGATGTTTTGTCTGTAATTATTTCAAGTTTGGTTGTTCCATCATACAAATCTTTAGATGCATCAATTTCAGTATTTTATTTGTATAGATTAAAAACTAATATTACTGCTCCAAAAATGAGCTGCCAAGCATTTATTTCCTTTGATATTATTGAGAATATTCGAAATGCTTATCTTGAATTTACATCATTTTTACAATAATCACAAAATAAACTAATAAACCTTGCTTTATAATTAGTATTTACGGAATTTTGTGCTTGTAACAAAACGAAAATTATGAGCAGTATTCATTATATTAGTAACGATATTCTTTCATTAGAATTGGTTCAAGAAATTATCAGTCATAACAAATCAATTGAATTATCTGAAGAAGCAAAGGTAAATATTCAAAAGTGCAGAGACTATTTAGATAAAAAAATGGAATCTAATGAAACTGCAATTTATGGTATAAATACAGGTTTTGGTTCGCTTTGTAATGTTAAGATTTCGAATGAAAACCTTTCACAACTTCAAGAAAATTTAGTAAAGTCTCACGCTTGTGGAACTGGTGATGAAGTGCCGTCTGAAATTGTCAAGTTGATGTTGTTATTAAAAATTCAATCGTTGAGTTACGGTTATTCTGGGGTGCAATTGGCGACTGTTTTACGTTTGATTGATTTTTATAATAATGATGTTTTACCTATAATTTATACTCAAGGGTCGCTTGGCGCTTCGGGGGATTTGGCTCCTTTAGCACATTTATCATTGCCACTTTTAGGAGAAGGTGAAGTAGTATTCAACGGAAATAAAGAGCCAACTTCCGTGGTGATGGAACATTTTGGTTGGAATCCAATTGTTTTACAATCCAAAGAAGGTTTAGCATTACTAAACGGAACGCAGTTTATGAGCGCTTATGGAATACATATCCTCATAAAAGCTACTAAATATTCCTATTTAGCAGATTTAATTGGAACGATTTCTTTGGAAGGATTTGATGGAAGACAAGAGCCTTTTAACGAGCTAATTCATTTTATCAGACCTCACAAAGGGCAAATTGTTACTGCAAATCGAGTGAATGAGTTTTTAGAGGGAAGCCAAATTATTGTACAACCGAAAACTCACGTTCAAGACCCCTATTCTTTCCGATGTATTGCTCAGGTTCACGGAGCTTCAAAAGATGCTCTTGATTATGTAAAAAAAGTTTTTAAAACCGAAATCAACTCAGTTACTGATAATCCGAATGTATTTATAGAAAGTGATCAGATACTTTCTGGAGGAAATTTCCACGGGCAACCTTTGGCGATTTCTTTAGATTTTCTTGCGATTGCATTAGCAGAATTAGGAAGTATTTCTGAAAGACGAACCTACCAATTAATATCAGGATTGCGAAATCTACCTACTTTTTTAGTGAATAACTCAGGTCTAAATTCTGGATTTATGATTCCACAATATACCGCTGCAAGTATTGCAAGTCAAAATAAACAATTGGCAACTCCCGCCAGTATTGATAGTATTGTTTCTTCCAATGGTCAAGAAGATCATGTAAGTATGGGTGCAAATGCAGCTTCGAAGGCGCTTCGAATTATGGATAATTTAGAGCGAATTCTTGCCATTGAATTAATGAATGCATCACAAGCAATGGAATTTAGACGTCCATTAAAGTCAAGTGATTTCATTGAAATGTTCTTAAAATCATATCGTGAAGAAGTCCCTTTTGTAAAAGAAGATCGAATTCTACATTATGATATTCAAAAATCAGTAGCATTCTTGAATAGCTTTATGATAGAGGAAGTTTAATTTTAAATTATTAATTGGCATAGTTTTAGTTTTATCATTTGAAACTAATAATATGAGGATTATAGACCTTGTTCTAATCGGATTTTTTTGCGTTTCAATTTTAAGCTGTAAAAAAGCTGAAGAGGTTCCATATGAAGGAGTAGTTTTTCTATTTAATGAAATTCAGCCTATGGATGATAATGTAATTGTATCTATTCCATATCGTTTTACTGGAAGTTACATCAACATCGATTCAACCTATTTAGTAGTTAGCAAAAAAGATGTCTTTTACAAATGGATTGATAAGAACAAAATTAGTTTTGAATTATTCGAAACTTTAAAAGACAGTATGAAAGTAGTTCAAAATAAAATGTATTTTCAAGATAATACTTTTTTAGAATATCGAAAACTAAAAGATTCTGTCGAAATTAAGGAGATTAAATACGATACAATTTTTTCTATTTCATATAGTCAAAAAGTGTCTAAAATCAATAGAACTTTTGTTTTGAACACCAAGGATTCCATTTATTGGAAGATACGACTTATCACTTTTGGAAATAAAAATCTAAAATTAAGAGACTTATATTCAGTTAATGACATAAGAAGAATAGATTCCCTCTCTAAAATCAAATCAATAAAATTGGACTCGACAAAAAATCTATTTCAATTGTCAAAAAAAGAATTTAGAACAATGTTGGCTTTGAAATATCTTGGTTTTGAAAGAAATTATAAGAAAGTAGATTAATTTCCAGTACTCAAAATTTTATATTTCCTTCGACTTTTCCTCAATAAATGCAAAACATTTTTTTATTTAAACATCAGCTTTGAATATATAATTAATTAGGAAAAAAACCCTAGCCGCTGCGCAATCATAAAAAAATAGACTGGTTGACTTCTTAAAATAACGTCTAAAAAAAGATTTATTTATACTGATTTTAAAATCATACTATAATTTGTGTTTGAAATTCTTCTCAATTGCCAAAATCATTTCGCCAGCAATATCTTTATTTGTGGCACCTTCAATACCTTCAAGCCCTGGAGATGAATTCACTTCCAACAATAAAGGGCCTTTTGCAGAACGAATAATATCAACTCCTGCCACTTTCAAATCCATTGCTTTTGTCGCTTTAATGGCGATTCGTTTTTCTTCGGCAGTAACTTTTATGATTGAAGCAGTTCCCCCCAAATGAATATTGGCTCTGAATTCTCCTGGCATTGCTTCACGTTGAATTGCCGCAACAACTTTTCCATCAATTACAAAACAGCGAATGTCTTTTCCGTCAGCTTCTTTAATAAATTCCTGAACTAATATATTGGCATTTAAACTTTTGAAAGCATTAATTACACTTTCTGCAGCTTTTTTTGTTTCCGCTAAAACAACTCCTTTTCCTTGAGTTCCTTCTAATAATTTTACGATTAATGGCGGACCACCAACCATTTTTATCAAATCATTTGTATCTAAAGGCGAATTTGCGAAACCTGTTGTAGGGATATCAACACCATTATTCAATAATAATTGTAAAGAATAGAGTTTGTCACGAGATTTTGTTATTGCTGCCGCAGAATTCAAGCAATAAACTTTCAAAGCTTCAAATTGACGAGTCAACGCACAACCATAAAAAGTAATACTTGGACGAATTCTTGGAATTATAGCGTCAAAATTATCTAATATCCTACCTCCACGATAATGAATTTCAGGAGTGGTAGCGTCTAGTTTCATGTAACATTCTTTAATATTCAAAAAATGCATTTCATGGCCTCGCATTTCTCCAGCTTCCATTATTCTTTTATTACTATACAGTTCTTTATTACTTGCTAATAAACCAATACGTAAACCTGTGGTTGCTTTTTCTGATGTTTTATACAATTCTGTTAGTTTATCGGAAGTTGGTTCGCCTAACAAGTATTTTTGTTCTGGATCTACTAGAACTCTACCGCTCATAGCTTCTCGACCTAAAAGCATTCGGAAACCCATTGAATCTCTATTTGTCAAGGTAATTTCAATAGCCCATTTTTTACCGCCAATTTCAAGTTCCGACCCAATAACGTAGCGTTGTTCTCTAAATCCGCTAGAACTTTTCACAATTCTCTTATCAACCAATTTCGATTCACAATGAATAATAGTTTTAACATTATTCTGAATTGGATTGATGTCAAATTTTACCCAATTTTCCCCATCTTTAATAAAAGGAGCAATATTAATGGCGTGTAATGCCGATGTTTTTGCACCAGAATCTACACGTGCTTTAATCGTGGGAATACTTAATATTGGGAACGAACACCATTCTTCGCTTCCAACGATAACTTTTTCTTGCAACATATATAATCTATAAAAATGAGAAAACTAATATTTTCCAAATGTATATATTTGTTTTAATATAAACATAGAAATATATTAAAGATTAAACCCGCCATGTCAAGAAAACAAGGCGGGTTTATTTTTAAGTATTCCAAAGTATCAAAAGCTATTGTTTTAAAGGTTCTGGTGCTTTTTTTACATTCACGAATAATTCTTGTAAAGTTTCGTCCAAATCCATATAAATTTCGTCTCCCGAAGCAATTTTACTTGTTATGATTTCCTCTGCTAGAGCATCTTCAACATATTTTTGAATGGCTCTTTTTAGAGGTCTGGCACCAAATTGTTTGTCAAATCCTTTTTCGGCAATGAACGCTTTTGCGCTATCTGATAAATTAAGATTATAACCCAATTCTTTTACTCTTACATATAATTTTTTCAATTCGATTTCAATAATCAAATCAATATCGTGTTTTTCTAAGGCATTGAAAACAATTACATCGTCAATTCTGTTAAGAAATTCAGGTGCAAATGCTTTTTTAAGTGCGTTTTCAATGATGCTTTTAGAATTATCATCGGCTTGCAAAATTTTTGCAGCGGTTCCAAAGCCTACACCTTGACCGAAATCTTTCAGTTGGCGCGCACCAATATTAGAAGTCATAATGATAATTGTATTTTTAAAATCGATTTTACGACCTAAACTATCTGTTAAATAGCCATCGTCCAAGACTTGCAACATCATATTAAAAACATCAGGATGTGCTTTTTCAATTTCATCTAATAACACTACACAATAAGGTTTTCTTCTTACTTTTTCGGTTAATTGACCACCTTCTTCATAACCAACGTATCCTGGAGGCGCTCCAACTAATCTTGAAATCGCAAATTTTTCCATGTATTCGCTCATATCAATTCGGATCAAAGCATTTTCAGAATCGAATAACTCTTTGGCTAATACTTTGGCTAATTGTGTTTTTCCAACACCAGTTTGTCCTAAGAAAATGAAGGAACCAATTGGACGGTTTGGATCTTTCAATCCCGCACGATTACGTTGAATCGAACGTGCGATTTTCATTACAGCTTCATTTTGCCCAACTACTTTACCTTGAATAAGCTCAGGAAGTTTGGCTAACTTATTACTTTCAGTTTCTGCAATACGATTTACAGGTATTCCTGTCATCATAGAAACTACATCGGCAACATTATCTTCAGTAACTAAAATACGATTATTTTTAGCATCTGCTTCCCATTGTTCTTGTGCAATAGCCAAATCTTTTTCGATGCGTTTTTCATCATCACGAAGTTTTGCAGCTTCTTCATATTTTTGTCTTTTGACAACAGAATTTTTCAGTTCGCGAACTTCTTCCAGTTGACTTTCTAGTTCTAAAATTTTTTTTGGAACTTCTATATTGGTAATATGAACTCGAGATCCTGCTTCGTCAAGCGCATCAATGGCTTTATCAGGAAGAAAACGCTCCGACATATATCGGTTTGTTAATTTCACACACGCCTCAATTGCTTCGTCCGTGTAGGTTACATTATGGTGGTCTTCGTATTTATTTTTGATGTTATTCAAAATTGTAATCGTTTCTTCTACAGAAGTTGGTTCGACTATAATCTTTTGAAAACGGCGTTCTAAAGCCCCATCTTTCTCGATATATTGTCTATATTCATCTAATGTTGTTGCGCCAATACATTGAATTTCTCCACGCGCAAGAGCAGGTTTAAACATATTGGAGGCATCTAAAGAGCCTGTTGCCCCACCAGCACCAACAATGGTGTGAATTTCATCAATAAAAAGAATTATATCATCATTCTTTTCTAACTCATTCATTACCGCTTTCATGCGTTCTTCAAATTGTCCGCGATATTTTGTTCCAGCAACAAGGCTAGCTAAATCAAGCGTTACAACTCGTTTATTAAATAAAATACGAGACACTTTCTTTTGGATAATTCGCAAAGCAAGCCCTTCTGCAATTGCAGATTTTCCAACTCCAGGCTCACCAATTAGCAATGGATTGTTTTTTTTACGACGACTCAAAATCTGAGAAACACGCTCAATTTCTTTTTCTCGACCTACTACAGGATCTAATTTTCCCTCTTCAGCCATTTCTGTTAAATCCCTCCCAAAATTATCTAAAACAGGCGTTTTAGATTTTTTGTTTGATTTATTGCCAGGATCATTAAAACCATCGACTTTTAGACTGTCATCTTGTCCTGTATCTTCATTATAAGATTCTGCTTTTGGTAAATTTTCTAAGAATTCACCTTCATTGCTATTTGGTGTCATATTTAGATATTGTTCTTTAGCTGTGTCATAATCGATTTTTAGCTTATTAAGCAGCTTAGTTGTTGGATCATTCTCGTTCCGAAGTATGCACAATAGTAAATGTGCCGTACTAATTAAGGTGCTTTGAAACACTTTAGCCTCAAGAAAAGTAGTCTTTAATGCTCTTTCCGCTTGCCTGGTTAGATGTAAATTTTTCTTTTCAATGTTCATTTCACTCTTTGAATTTGCGGGACTTAGAATTTCTACTTTTCTACGTAAAAAATCCAAATCAATTGATAAATTATTCAAAATATCAATCGCTGTTCCGTTGCCATCTCTCAAGATACCAAGCATTAAGTGTTCTGTTCCAATAAAATCATGACCTAAACGAAAGGCCTCCTCTTTACTGTAGGTTATTACATCTTTTACTCTTGGTGAAAAATTATCATCCATATATTATTAATTGCTTATTGTAAATTTAGTAAATTTAAATAATAAATACAAAAATCATACCTATTATCTTAAAGGTGTCAGCTAAGTGACAAAAAAAATTCTGATAATGAAAGAGATATTGAAAATTAATTTATTAACTGTATTAACTTATAAATTTGTTAATAAATCATCTAAATTTATGTCCTAATTAGCGTAAAAAATATTTTATAAAGACTATCTTAGCAAGATTTTTGAAACAAAATAATTTTTAATATAACTATATAATATGTCTGACGGAGAAAAGTTAATTCCTATTAACATAGAAGATGAAATGAAATCAGCTTACATCGATTATTCGATGTCAGTAATTGTATCGCGAGCACTTCCAGATGTTAGAGATGGTTTAAAACCAGTACATCGAAGAGTACTTTTTGGAATGCACGAATTAGGGATTACCTCAAAATCTGCCCATAAAAAATCTGCTAGAATAGTAGGAGAAGTTTTAGGAAAGTACCATCCACACGGAGATACTTCTGTTTATGATGCGATGGTTCGTATGGCTCAAGAATGGAGTATGCGTTACCTTTTAGTTGACGGACAAGGTAACTTTGGTTCTGTTGATGGCGATAGTCCTGCAGCGATGCGTTATACTGAAGCGAGAATGCGAAAAATTTCGGAAGAGATTATGGCAGATATCGAAAAAGAAACCGTTGATTTTCAATTGAATTTTGATGATACTTTATATGAGCCAAAAGTAATGCCTACAAGAGTTCCTACTTTATTGATAAACGGAGCAACTGGAATTGCTGTTGGTATGGCTACCAATATGCCGCCTCATAATTTAACTGAAGTTATAAATGGAACATTAGCGTATTTAGATAATACAGACATTGAAATTGACGAATTGATGAATCATATTAAAGCACCTGATTTTCCTACTGGTGGAATAATATATGGTTATGAAGGTGTTCGTGAAGCATTCAAAACAGGTCGTGGAAGAATTGTAATGAGAGCTAAAGTTAATTTTGAAGAGGTTGAAGGAAGAGAATCTATAATTGTAACTGAAATCCCATATCAGGTGAATAAAGCCGATATGATTAAAAGAACAGCGGATTTAGTTAATGATAAAAAAATTGAAGGCATTGCCAATATCCGTGATGAATCGGATAGAAACGGAATGCGAATTGTATATATTTTAAAGAGAGATGCCACGCCAAACGTAGTTTTGAATACGCTATACAAATATACACAATTACAATCTTCTTTTAGTGTAAATAATATTGCCTTAGTGAAAGGCCGTCCTCAGATGTTGAATTTAAAGGATATGATTCACTATTTCATAGAGCACCGTCATGAAGTTGTAGTTCGTAGAACACAATTTGAATTGAGAAAAGCCGAAGAAAGAGCGCATATTTTAGAAGGTTTAATTATTGCTTCTGATAATATTGACGAAGTAATTGCCTTAATCCGTAGTTCAAAAAACACTGATGAAGCAAGAGAAAAATTAGTTGAAAGATTCAAATTATCAGATATTCAATCTCGTGCTATCGTAGAAATGCGGTTGCGTCAGTTAACAGGACTTGAACAAGAAAAGTTAAGAGCTGAATATGATGAATTAATGAAATTGATTGGACACTTAAAAGAGTTGTTAGCGGATGTTAATTTAAGAACAGAATTGATTAAAGAGGAACTGGTTGAAATTCGAGATAAATACGGAGATGCCCGTCGTTCATTAATTGAATATTCTGGGGGAGACGTTAGTATTGAAGATTTAATCGCCGATGAGAACGTAGTAATTACAATTTCGCACGCAGGATATATTAAACGTACTAATCTTTCAGAATACAAAACACAAAATAGAGGAGGAGTTGGACAAAAAAGTGCGGGTACAAGAGATTTAGATTTCTTAGAACACATGTTTGTGGCAACAAATCATCAATACATGATGTTCTTTACTCAAAAAGGAAAATGTTTCTGGATGCGTGTTTATGAAATTCCAGAAGGAAGCAAAACGGCTAAAGGGCGTGCATTGCAAAACTTAATCAATATTGAAAGTGATGATAAAGTTAAAGCATTTATTTGTACACAAGATCTTAAAGATAAAGATTATACCAATAGTCACAATCTTATAATGGTTACTAAGAAAGGTCAAGTTAAGAAAACCTCTCTTGATAAATATTCTAAACCCCGTGTGAACGGAGTTGCAGCAATTACCATTAAAGAAGGAGATGAATTATTAGAAGCGAAACTTACGGATGGTAACAGTCAAATTATGATTGCTGTTAAATCTGGTAAAATGGTTCGTTTTGAAGAAAGCAAAACTCGTCCAATGGGAAGAACGGCTTCTGGAGTTCGTGGAATTACTTTAAGAGATGAAACAGACGAAGTAATCGGAATGGTTTCTGTAAATGATATGAATAGTGAAATACTTGTTGTTGCTGAAAATGGTTACGGAAAACGTTCAAGTATTGATGAATATAGAATCACTAACCGTGGCGGAAAAGGTGTAAAAACACTTAACATAACAGAGAAAACTGGTAAATTAATTTCTATTAACGCTGTAACTGATTTAGATGATTTAATGATTATTAACAAATCTGGATTAACAATTAGAATGGCAGTTGAAGATTTGAGAGTAATGGGTCGTGCTACACAAGGGGTAAAACTAATCAACATTAAAGGAAATGATTCTATTGCAGCTGTAACTAAAGTTATGAAAGACGATGTAGTTGAAGAAGTTCTAGATGAAGATGGAAATGTTATTGAAGTGGAAGCTATCGAAAGAGTGAAACCAGTTTTAGAAGTTCTTGAAGATGAAGAGGGCGCTGCTGATGATGACGATGATGATGATGATGTTTCCGACGATGACGATGACGATGCGGATTCTGACGATGAATCTGACGATGATAGTGAAGAATAATTAATTATAAAATTTAAATTATGAAAAGTAAATTAATATTACTTGTATCAGCAATGTTGTTTTATATAGTAACTTTTGCTCAAAAAGACGAGTTAAAAACCCTTAAAAAAATATATGCAAGAGAGAAAACTTCAGATGCAGATATTGCAGAATATAAAGTAACTTTATCAAAAGCAGAATCGTTAGTTAGTAGTTCTACAGAAGACGACAAAGTTTATTTTGGATTCTATAAAGCAATGTTACCAATTTTAGAATTGACTTTGGTTATGTCTAAGCCCGAAAACATTAGTAATCCAGGTTTAATAATGAAATATCTTACTGTTGATAATGTTGGTCAATTTGTTTCTAATTTAAATGCTACTTTATCTTTTGAAAAAAAATCAGGAAAACAGGTTTATACTAAAGATATTGAAGAAACGATAAATTCCTTTAAGCCTATGTTAATTAATTACGCTATTGCTCTTGCAAACGAATCAAAACTTAAAGACGCAGCTCTTGTGTTAGCTAATATATATGATTTAGATAAAAAAGATGTTGAAAAATTATATTTTGCTGCAAATTATGCTGTTAATTCTAAAGAATATGTCATAGCATTGCAATATTATGAAGAATTAAAATCTCTAAATTATAATGGTGAATGCACTGCTTATTATGCTAAAAATGTGCTTACGGATAAAGAAGATTACTTTGGAAATACACAAGATGCAAAATTAGATAGAGATACTAAGATAAAGTTAAAATTGTATACCGACCCTCGTGATGAAAAAGTTGCTTCTAAACGACCTGAAATATTAAAAAACATTGCTTTAATATTAATAGAATTGGGAAGGTCAGACGAAGCAAAAACTGCTATTAGAGATGCTAGAATTCAAAGTTCAGAAGATGTATCGTTGATACTTATCGAATCTGATTTGTATTTAAAATCAAATGATATGGTTACGTATAAAAGATTGATTTCTGAGGCATTGGAGAAAAATCCAAACAATGTAGATTTAAATTTCAATTTAGGGGTAATCAGTTATAATAATAAGGATTTAGTAGAAGCTGAAAAATATTATTTAAGGGCTATTGAAATTGATCCAAAATATGGAAATGCTTATTTAAACTTAGCTATTTTGAAATTAGATGCTGAAAAAGCTCTAATTGAAAAAATGAATAAGTTAGGAACTTCTCCTACTGAAATGAAAAAATATGATATTTTGAAAAACCAAAGAGAAGGTGTTTATAAAAGTGTTATTCCTTATTTAGAAAAAGTAACGGAATTAGATCCTGAAAATATTGAGGCAATCAAAACTCTTATCGGAGTGTATAATGCACTCGAAATGACGGATAAAGCAAAACCTTTGAAAGAAAAATTGAAAAAAAAATAACTTTTTCTAAAAATTAAAATCCCGACAATTTTATAATAAGTCGGGATTTTTTTATATAATTTTTTTAATTACACGAAGTTTGTGTGAGTGTCTATTGGCTTCAGCATTATAAATCCCTAAGTGATCCAATCTGTCAATTCTGACTTTTCCACTGGCATGAATGATATAATTGTCTTCCATAATAATACCCACGTGAATGATATTACCTTCTTCATTATCAAAAAAGGCTAAATCTCCAGGCTCACTTTCTTCAATAAAACTCAATGCTTCCCCTTGTGTGGCTTGTTGCGAAGCGTCGCGCAATAATTTATAGCCGTTTAACTTATAAACCATTTGGGTAAAGCCTGAGCAATCAATTCCAAAGGGACTTTTCCCACCCCATAAATACGGAGCGTTCAAATACATAAAGGCAGATTTTATAAGCGCAGATTTTGGTTTGACTCCACTAACTTTTGAACCTTCAAAATCATAATAGGCAGTATTTATATACTCGTTATTTAGAAATGAAAGTGAGGCGCCAAGGGGAATAGGCAGCAAAAAATTATTTGAAGCGGTTATATAATCTATTAAGTCTCCATTTAAAACAACAGTATCTTGAGACAATTTTTTATAATTCTCTTCTGAAATTATTTGATATTGTTTGCTGTCAACCCAACCCTCATAATTATCAAATTGCAATTTAATTTTCGACCATTGTTTTAAATGTTCCAAAATCTCAAAATGCTCTCCAAACAATACTTGAGAAACAATTTCGCTTCTATCGTTTGGCTCTAATCTTAAAGGTATAATTGCTAAATTACAAATTCCGAACATATATTTATTAGTTTAAATTTCAAATTATTTATCAATAACTTAAAATTTATCAATTAAATTAATTTTAGTATCTTTCAATAACAATTGCTGAAGCTCCACCGCCACCATTACATATTGCAGCTGCACCAATTTTTGCATTATTTTGCTCTAAAACATTTATCAAAGTTACGATAATTCTCACACCTGAACAACCTAGTGGGTGTCCTAATGAAACTGCACCACCGTTGACGTTGACTTTTGATGTATCCAATCCCAATATTTTTGAATTGGCAAGACCCACAACAGAAAAGGCTTCATTGAACTCAAAGAAATCAACATCACTAACTGTAAGTCCTGCTTTTGCTAATGCTTTAGGAATTGCAATTGATGGAGTAGTGGTGAACCATTTTGGTTCTTGAGCGGCATCTGCATAGCCTTTAATGTATGCTAAAGGTTTTAATCCTAATTCAACTGCTTTTTCTTCACTCATTAATATAACTGCAGCCGCACCATCATTGATGGTTGATGCATTTGCAGCTGTAACTGTTCCTTCTTTTGTGAAAGCAGGGTTTAATGTTGGAATTTTATCTAATTTTACATTAGAAAACTCTTCATCTTTAGAAATAATAATTGGTTCTCCACGTCTTTGAGGCACATCGACAGGAACTATTTCAGCATCAAATTTTCCAGCTTCCCAAGCTTTTGCTGAACGTTCGTAGGATTGAACTGCAAAATTATCTTGATCTTCACGGGATATTTTATATTCAGAAGCACATAAATCGGCAGAAACTCCCATTGCACTATTATCGTAGGCATCTGACAATCCATCTCTTTGCATACCGTCAATCATTGAGGTAGGGCCAAATTTATATCCGTTTCTGAGATGTATATAATGAGGAATCAAACTCATATTTTCCATACCTCCAGCAATTATAATTTCGGCATCACCAGATATAATTGCTTGAGCACCTTGCATTACCGCTTTCATTCCCGAAGCACAAACTTTATTAATGGTAGTTGCAATTACGGTATTTGGAAGTCCAGCTAATAAGGCTGCTTGACGCGCTGGGGCTTGGCCTACACCTGCTTGAACAACATTTCCCATAAGGACTTCATCTACCAAATTCGGATCTAAATTAATTTTATTTAGGGCTCCCTTGATGGCTATAGCTCCTAGTTGAGGTGCGGAAACGGTTGACAACCCCCCCATAAAACTTCCAATTGGAGTTCTTACAGCAGCTACGATTACAACTTTTTTATTTGTCATTGTTTTAGTTTTAGACTGCGAATTTAATCATTTTGAGTAAATACCAAATTAGAAAATTGAGATTATTATTCTTAAAATTCATATATAAACAGAAATAATAATATTTTTCAGACGATTATTTAAAACTTATTTAAAATTAATGGGAAAGAATAATTGAATTTAAAAATGCTAAACAATTGATTGCTTTTGTTTTTAAATTAACAATAAAAAAACATTTAAAAAATCCAATTAATAATTTGTAAAAGATAGATTAGTACGTTACATTTGCAACCGCTTAAGGGGAAGAAACGTTCTTCAATGGAGAGTTGCCTGAGTGGCCGAAAGGACATGTTTGCTAAACATGCGTATGGGTAACTGTACCAAGGGTTCGAATCCCTTACTCTCCGCTTTTTTTACTTTCGGGGTGTAGCGTAGCTCGGTTATCGCGCCTGCTTTGGGAGCAGGAGG